>NZ_LTAB01000017.1:0-90413 GCF_001580035.1 Sphingobium sp. 22B
CAAGACCTTCCCCTCCCGCAGGCGGGAGGGGTTAGGGGTGGGTGCGAGCGCAGCGAGCTTCCAGCTTAGCCGTTGAAAATTCACGCTGATGTCGCGCCAGCCCACCCCCTAGCCCCCTCCCGCCTGCGGGAGGGGGAATGTCCTGATTCCACCCAAATTACTCAGTTCAGCGAGTCCTGAATTTGCCCACGCCGCCTAGAAAGTCGAACTGGGATTAGGCCTCTGACGGACTCGCCCCCAAAAGGCCTGCGCGGGGGCATCCAGCATGTCGGCGCCATAGGTGATCAGGCCCTGCTCCACGCGGTAGAGCATGGCCCATTCATAATGGATGTCCTCGCCATTCGCCGCGCTTTTGCGGTAGGCGCGGGCGTGGACGAAGGCGCATTGCCGGTCGACGCAGGTGATGGCGATGATCTCGTCCCGCCTTTCCGCCAGAGCCTCCGCGCAGGAGGCCGCGAAGGCGAGAAAGGCGTCGCGCCCGACCAGCGTCTCCTTCGTGCCGCTGGGGCCGAACAGGCTGTGCACGACATCGGGATGGAAATAGTCCGCCGGCGACGGCCGGCTTTCGCCTCCGACAGGAAAGATGTCGGGACGGTGCCGGCCTTCTTCCGTGAAGCCGAACATGCGCGTCAACAGCTTCACGGCATCGTTCATCGCCTTGCCCTTACCCCTCCGCCGCCTTGCGCAGCATGACGGCGCGGTCTCCATCCCGCACCACGACCAGCCGCATGCCGGGCTTCATATAGGTGACGAAGCCATCGAAGCTCTCGCGCACACCCGGATCGATGGGCCGCAAATAGCTGTCCTTGTCGATATTCAGCGTGATCTCCCCGACGCGATCCGCGTCCACGGTGACGGTGGTGGGCGTGAAGGACTTGACCGTGGCCGCGATGGCGCTGGGGTTGGCGGCGGACTGCACCCGCGAGTCGAAGGAGACGCGCAGCCGGTCGCTATTATTGGGAAGGCCGCAATGCGGCGTGCACGGATGCACGACCAGCACGTCCCCCGGCATATAGTCGGTCGTCGCCCAGCTTTCCGCCGGGATCGCGTCGCGCGGGATCGGGAAGGGATTGGGCTTGCCGACATTGTGGAAATAGCCGCGCTTGTTCTGGCCAACCGCCAGCGCCAGCCCGCCCATGTCGCGGGTGCAGGGGGTCAGCGACACCCAGACGGGGCGATAGTCCTGAATGCCGGGGCTGTAGAAGCCGTCCTGATGCACGGTGCCCAGCTTGCTCTGGGGCGGATAGGTCCGATATTGCACGATCGGGACGGAGCAGGCCGGTTCGCCCAGCACCTTTTCCATCACCGACTGATTGGCCGGGTCCTCGATCAGCCGCCTGGCGATGCCGGCATAGAGATCGCTTTCCTCCATGCCACCGACCGACGGCTTGCCCGTCCACTTGCCAGTGGGATCGCCCGGTTCGACCAGCCCCATCTGAGCAGCGACCGCGAGCATTTCATCCCGTGCCCGCGCCACCGTATCCGCATCGAACACGCCGCGCAGCAGAATATAGCCCTTCTCCTCGTAGAAGCGGTTGAGCGCTTCCGGGTCGTCCAGCAGATGGTTGCAGCTTTCCAGTTCGCCCGCCGCGACGACATCCTGCACATGCAGGTCTTCGGCTTCCGGGCGATTGATCACATCGACGGTCATCTCTTCCTTCCTCTCCACTCGGACCGGCCAACCTTTGGAGGCGCCGGGACGGGACCATATTATCATGGCCGGGATCGGTAGGGTGGGATGATTTTCGTCTACTTTCGGCTATTATTGCTCATTGTCCGGCGCCAGCAGCTTCAGCATCTGCATCAGCTTCTCGTCCTGCCAGGCGGCGATTTCCGCTACGCTTCGCCCGGCGGCGGCTTCCTCCATCTGCTCGACCAGCATCGCCTGCAAGGCCGGGTCGGCCAGCGGCGGATCGGTCATGCTTTCCCAGCGCCTGACAATGCCCGGCCCGAATTTGGGAAGGAATTCGGCCAGACCGCCCGCCCCGCCTGATGTGTGGAAGGTGGTGAACTGCCCCTGGATCGCCCATTTGAGCGCGAAGCTGTGTTTCATCGCCTTGTCGATGTCACCGACGCTGGCATAACCCTCCGCCACCAGCCGCACCGCCTCCCGGAACATGGCGGCGGTCAGCCGGTTGCCGATATGGCCGAATATCTCGCGCTTCAGCCGGATCGGCTGCTTGCCCATGGCGGCATAGAACGCGAAGGCGATGTCGACCGCTTCTTCCGCGGTCCGTTCGCCGCCGCCCACTTCGACCAGCGGGATCAGGTGCACGGGATTGAACGGATGGCCCAGCACGAAACGATCGGCGGTCGCAAGGCCGGCCTGCAACTCGGTGACGGGCAGGCTCGACGTGCTGCTGGCGATCAGCACATCCGCGGGCGCCAGCCGGTCAAGATCAGCGAACAGCGCCTGCTTGACCTCGGTGCGTTCGGGGGTGCTTTCCTGCACGAAATCCGCGCCTGCGAGCGCATCGGCCACCGTGTCGTGGACCGAAAGGCGCGCAGACCAGTCGTCGTCGGCCTGGGCCAACCCAAGTTCGACCATCTGGTCCCATGCTCCCGCAACATGGGCGCGGGTGCGTTCGCCCGCGCCGGGCATCGGATCGTAAAGGCGCACGGCCCGGCCGCTGCCCAGAAAGGCAGCGACCCAGCCATTGCCGATCACGCCGCCGCCGATCGCGGCGACGGTGCTTATGCTGTCCGCGTCGCGATAGGCGGCCATGGCGATCAATATCCCTTGAAGACCGGCTTTTCCTTGTTGGCGAAGGCGGTCGTCGCTTCCTTGTAATCCTGCGTCAGCATCGTCATCGCTTCATAGGCGATGGACAATTCGCCCGTCAGGTTCACCTGATCGCGGATGCACTTGTTGACCGCCGCCTTGGACCAGCGGACCGCCCACATCGGCTGTCCGGCGATCTCGCGCGCGATCTTCAGCGCTTCCTCCAGCACCTGCTCCTTGGGGAAGGCATAGTTGACCAGACCGATCTCCTCGGCCTTCCTGCCGTTCAGCAGCTTGCCGCGCATCAGATATTCCTTGGCCTTTTGCGGCCCGACCAGCAGCGGCCACATCACCGATCCGCCGTCGCCCGTCACCAGGCCGACGCGCACATGGGTGTCGCCCAGCTTGGCGTCCTCCGCGACGATGCTCATGTCGCAGAAGGCGAAGAGCGACGTGCCAAGGCCGATGGCGTCGCCATTGACCGCCGCGATGATCGGCTGGGGCGTCATCAATATCTGATCCCAGATGCGCAGCGTGTTGATCGGCACGCGCAATGCATATTTCAGGCCATATTCGGTCTGGGCGCGCTCGGCCATCAGCTTGATGTCCCCGCCAGCGGAAAAGGCCTTGCCCGCGCCGGTCAGCACGATGACCTTGACGCGCTCGTCGCGCGCCAGCTTCAGCCAGATGTCCTCCAACTGCCAATGATTATGCGGTCCCACCGCATTCAGCTTGTCGGGATCGTTCATCGTGACGGTGGTGACGCCGTCCTCGGCGATTTCGACCTTGAAGAAGTCGAACTCGCTATAGTCGATGTCGCGCTGAAACTCGTTGTCGCTCATAATCGTCTCCGAAAAATCCCTGTAATATTCTCTGTCTCGTTCAGGCCGCGACGCGGCTTTTCTGCCAGTCGGCGAAGTTCTGGCCCCTGTCCGCCAGCTCCGTCAGAAGGGCGGCGGGCTGCAGCGACGGATCGCCGGGCGTCTCGGCGGCCATCTCGCGCAACTTGGCGACGATCGTCGCCAGGCCGGTTTCGTCCGCATAGAACATGGGCCCGCCCAGATGCCGGGGCCAGCCATATCCGTTGATCCACACCAGATCGACGTCCGACGCCCGCAACGCGATCCCTTCTTCCAGGATGCGCGCGCCTTCGTTGATGAGCGGGAACAGCAACCGCTGCACCATCTCCTCCTCCGCTATGTCGCGGCGGGCGATGCCCAGCTTCTCCGACGTCGCGATGATGAGCGCCTCCGTCTCCGGATTGGGATGGGGCGTGCGGTCGCCCGGTTCGTAGCGATAATAGCCTGCGCCCGTCTTTTGTCCCAGCCGCCCGCTCTCGACGATGGCGTCGGCAATAGGGAAGGGGGTGCCGCGGCGCTTGCGGATCGAATAACCGATGTCCAGGCCGGACATGTCGTTCGTGGTCAGCGGCCCCATCGGGAAGCCCAGATGGGTGAGGGCGGCGTCGACCTGTTGCGGGAAGGCCCCCTGCTGCAACAGCCGTTCGGCCTGTGCGGAGCGCTTGGCGACCATGCGGTTGCCGATGAAGCCGTCGCAATTGCCCGACCAGACCGGCACCTTGCCGATCGTCTTGCCCACCGCCATCGCGGTCAGGATCGCCTCGGGGCTGCTGTGCCGGGCCACCACGACCTCCAGCAGCTTCATGACATTGGCGGGCGAGAAGAAATGCATGCCGACGAAATCCTGCGGACGCTCCAGCACCGACGCGATCTCATCCACATCGAGCGCCGAGGTGTTGGAGGCAAGGATGGTGCCGGGCTTCACCCGCTTTTCCAGATCGGTGAAAATCTCCTTCTTGACGTCCATATCCTCGAACACCGCCTCGATCACGATGTCCGCGTCGGCCGCCGCCGCGCGGTCGGTGGCGCCCGCGATCAGCGCAAGGCGCTCGTCCATCTGCGCCTGACCGATGGACCCGCGCTTGACCGAGGTGGCGTAATTGCCCTTCACCCGCTCCAGACCACGATCCAGCGCTTCCTGCGTCGTGTCGATCACGGTGACGGGCACCCCGGCCCCGGCAAAGCACATGGCGATGCCGCCGCCCATGGTGCCCGCGCCGATGATCGCGGCTTTCTGCACGGGCCGCGCCTTTGCGGTTTCCGGCAGGCCGGGGATGCGGGAGGCTTCCCGTTCGGCAAAGAAAAGGTGACGCAGAGCGCGCGACTGGCTGCCCGCCATCAGTTCCCGATTGGCGGCGGCGTCGATCGCCAGCGCCTCGTCCAGGCTCATGGTGAAGGAGCGGCGGATCGAATCGATATTGGCCTGCGGCGCGGCCTGGCCCTTGCTGCGCGCCGTCAGCTTCTTCGCCAGCGCGTCGAAGGCCGAAGGATCGGCGCGGGTCGCCGCCAGCTTCTCGTCGCGGTCGCGCACCGGCACGGCGGGGATGTTTTCGTCGATCACCCGGCGGGCGAAGGCGGCGCCGATGACGGCAGGATCGCCTTCCTCCACGGCATCGACAATGCCCAGCTCCAATGCCTGCCTAGCGCCGACCGGCTTGCCGGACAGCACATGCTCCAGCGCCTTTTCCGGGCCGATCAGGCGCGGCAGCCGCTGCGTGCCGCCGCCGCCTGCGAACAGGCCCAGGTTGATTTCGGGCAGGCCCATCCGGGCGGAAGGGATCGCGACGCGGAAGGCGCAGCCCAGCGCCGTCTCCAGCCCGCCGCCCAGCGCGGTGCCGTGGATCGCGGCGACCACCGGCCTGGCCGAGCTTTCCAGCGCGGCGATGATGTCCTGCAAGGTGGGCGACTGGCGCGGCTTGCCGAATTCGGTGATGTCGGCGCCCGCGAAGAAGGTCCGTCCCGCGCAATAAAGCACGATAGCCTTCACGCCCGGGTCGGCGTTCAGTTCTTCCAGCGCGCCGACCAGTCCCTGCCGGACGCCGATGCCCAGCGCGTTCACAGGCGGATTGTCGCTGACGATGAAACCTATATCGCCTTCGATGCGGGTGGAGATCTTGTCGTTGATCTGGGTCATGGCTGGATCGAGGGGCCCTGTCTTGAAAATGCGTCTGAAACCTGTCCCCACAAGCTATTTGCCGGTCATAACTGTCAAGCTGGGGCGGCGGGCGGCGGCGATGCATCGTGAATGTGAAGGATCGTAGCGGTAATCTTCGCATCGCGATCATCCCCGATTAGGTCGAGGATAGCAGTTTATCCGCGGCATATGAGCCGCCCTATGGGAAGCGATCGAATGCAGTTCGACCTGAATGAAGAGCAGACCATGTTCCGCGACGCGGTAGCCGCCTTCGCGCAGCGCCATCTGGCCGCCGGAGCGCTGGAGCGCGCGCATAGCGACGATTATCCGTGGGACGTGGCCAGGATGATGGCCGAACAGGGCCTGATCGGCATCACCGTGCCGGAGGACAAGGGTGGTCTGGGCGGAAGCCTGATGGACGCGGTCATCGCGATCGAGACGATCGCGTCGGTGTGCCCCCGGTCTGCGGATGTCGTGCAGGCGGGCAATTTCGGGGCGATCCGCACTTTCGCCCAGTTCGCCACCGACGCGCAGAAGGAACAATATCTGGCCCCCCTGCTACGCGGCGAGGGGCTGATTTCGGTCGCCATGACGGAGCCGAATGCCGGTTCCGCCGTGACAGAGCTGACCACCACGGCAGTGGAGGATGGCGATGGCTACCGCATCACCGGGCAGAAGATCTTCACGACCCACGGCACCCATGCCACCGTGTTCCTGGTCTATGTCCGCTATGGGCCGGGCACCGGCAATATCGGATCGGTGCTGATCGAGCGCGGCCAGGAAGGCTTCAGCTTCGGCAAGCCGATCCGTTTCCTGTCGGGCGAGGAATGGAACCCGCTGTTCTTCGACAATGTCTATGTGCCCAAGGACAAGGTGTTGCTAGGGCCGGGCGGCTTCAAGAAGCAGATGTCGGGCTTCAACGTCGAACGCATCGGCAACACGGCGCGCAGCCTTGCGCTCGGCCGCTACGCCTTCAACGCGGCGGTCGAGCATGCCAAGACGCGCAGGCAGTTCGGCAAGGCGCTGTGCGAATTTCAGGGGTTGCAGTGGAAGTTCGCGGAAATGAAGCTGAAACTCGATGCGGCCCAGTTGCTGCTGTATCGTGCGGCGACCAATGCCGACGCGGGCCTGCCTTCGCCGGAAGAGACCGCCATTGCCAAGGTCGCGTGCAACCGCGCCGGTTTCGAATGCGCCAATGAGGCGATCCAGATCATGGGCGGCGCGGGCTACAGCCAGGACAGCCTGGTCGAATATTGCCTGCGCCGCACGCGGGGGTGGATGATTGCAGGCGGCGCGATAGAAGTGCTGCTCAACCGTATTGCGGAAGGCGTATTCGACATGCGTTTCCCCCAGGGCCCCGCAAAAGGCTGAAAGGCTGAAGCGTCCCGCCAAGGAGAGGATCGGACAATGAACGAAATGATCAGCGTTTCCAGGCAGAAAGTCGCGGTGACGGCCGATCGCATCCCGGTCGACGCCTATATTTCGCGCGACTATGTGCGGCTGGAAAAGGAACGGCTCTGGCCCAAGATATGGCAGGTCGCCTGCCGCGCCGAAGAGATTCCCAATCCCGGCGATTTCTACACCTACGACATCGCGGATGAATCGATCGCGGTCGTCCGCCAGAAGGACGGGACCATCGCCGCCTATTTCAACGTCTGCCCCCACCGGGGCCGCCGCCTGACGGAAGGCTGCGGCCGGATGGGCAAGTTCCACTGCAAATATCATGGCTGGCAGTGGAGCCTGGACGGCAAACCGACAGAGATTGTCGACCGCCACGATTGGGGCGATGCCCTGCCGGACGAGGACGTCGCCCTGCAAAGGGTGAAAGTCGGGCAATGGGGCGGCTGGGTCTTCATCAACATGGACCCGGACAGCGAAAGCCTGGAGGATTTCCTGGGCGAGGCCAAGACGATCCTCGACCCGTTCGAGATCGAGCATATGCGCTATGCCTGGCGCAAGCGCATCGTCATGCCCTGCAACTGGAAGACCGCGCAGGAGGCCTTCATGGAGGGCTATCATGTGCAGACGACGCACCGCCAGCTGCTCGCCTACCAGGACGATTACACCTATTCGAAGGCCTATGGGAAACATGCGATGTTCGGCTATGCGCCGACCGCGCTGTTCGGCCTGCCCAGCCCACGCGTCAGCGACCAGAGCGGCGACATCCGCAAGGGTTTCTACGAGTTCAACAAGGAAATCTGGGACACGCTCCAGGCGACCACCACGCAGGAGATGCTGGCGGCGGGCAAGCGCCTGATGGAATTGCCCGAGGGCGTCGATCCCTTCGCGCTCTACGCCGCCTTCGCCCAGTTCCATGCGGAGGAATCGGCCAGGAGCGGCCGTCCCTTCCCGGCGATCAGCGGGGAGCAGTTGATGAAGGCGGGGACCGACTGGAACATCTTCCCCAACCTCGTCTTCCTGCAACAGGCGACGAACGTGCTCTTCTATCGCGCCCGCCCCTATGGCGACGACCCGGACAAGTGCATCTTCGAGGTCAATGTGCTGGAGCGTTACGCGCCGGGCGCCGAGCCCAAGGTCGAGGTGGAAGACGGCGGCGACGGCAGCGACGGCCAATGGCGCGCCCTCAATTGGGGCCTCATCCTGGAGCAGGACTTCCAGAATATGGAGGAAGTGCAGAAGGGCATGAAGTCGCAGGCCTTCAGGACCGCCCGGACCAATCCCGTTCAGGAGGTGGAGATCAGCAATTTCCACCGCGTCTATCATGAATATATGGAAAAGGTGGACTGAATGGACGAGACGAAGTTCGACGAGGTTGCCGACTTCGTCATCATCGGTTCGGGCGGCGGGTCGATGGCGGCGGGGCTGTACCTGAAGTCCATCGGCAAAACGCCGCTGATCCTGGAGAAGACCGACAGGCTGGGTGGTTCCACCGCCATGTCCGGGGGCGTGCTGTGGGTGCCCAACAATCACATCATCAGGGCCAAGGGCATCAAGGACAGCCATGAGATGGCCCGCACCTATATGGATGCGACCGTCGGCAACGATGGCGGGCCGGGCGCCACGCCGGAGCGCAAGGAGGCCTATCTGCGCAACGGGCCGGTCATGCTGAAATGGCTGGAAGATCAGGGCATGAAGTGGCTGCACACCGAAGGCTGGTCGGACTATTATGACGACCGGCCCGGCGGCGTGACGCGCAGCCGCTCCATTGGCGCGCCGATGCTGGATGCGCGGGAGATGGGGCCGCTGTTCGACAAGCTGCGGCTCGGGCCGATGGTGATGCCGCTGCCGACGGACAAGGCGGGTATTATCGGCCTCGCCACGCGGACCCCCCGCGGCATGTGGGAGGGGCTGAAGCTCCTATGGCGCATGCGTGTCGTCGCCAGGCGCGGAAAACCGATACTCAGCTTCGGTGGCGCATTGCAGGGGCGTCTGCTGATGCTGGCGGACAAGGCCGGCGTCGACATGCGCACGGAGCATGGCGTCACCGAGCTGATCGAGGAAGACGGCAGGATCGTCGGCGTCATCGCGGAGCATGGCGGCAGGACATTGCGCATCGGCGCCCGCGATGGCGTGCTGATCAATGCGGGCGGTTTTTCCCGCAATGCGGAGATGCGCAAGCAATATGGTCCTCAACCCAGTTCGGTGGAATGGACCAACGCCAATCCCGGCGACACCGGAGAGCTGATCCAGATTGCCGAAAGACATGGCGCCGCACTGGACCTGATGGACCAGGCCTGGTGGGTTCCCGGCACGGTCGTGCCCGAAGGCGGACCGGCGAACATGCATAATACGGATATTTCCAAGCCGCATTGCATCATCGTCAACCGCCATGGCCGCCGCATCCTGAACGAAAGCGGCTCTTATATGGAGAATGGCCAGCGTCTGTACCGCAATGACGTGCCTGCCTATGTCATCCTGGATAGCCGCCACCGCAAGCGCTACGCCTGGGGCTATTATCCGCCGGGCAAGACGCCGCAGTCGTGGCTGGACAGCGGCATGATGAAGAAGGCGGATTCGATCGAGGAACTGGCGCGCATCACCGGCATCGATCCCGCCGGGCTGAACGCGGAGATCGAGAAGTTCAACGGTTATTGCGAGACCGGCAAGGATCTGGATTTCAACCGGGGCGGGCGCGGTTACGACAATTGCTTTGGCGATCCGACGGTCAAGCCGAACCCCAATCTGGGCAAGATCGACAAGCCGCCCTTCTACGTCATGGAGATCGTGCCGGGCGACGTCGGCACGTCGGGCGGTATCGTGACCGACGAGAATGCCCGTGTCCTCCGCGCTGACGGATCGGTGATCGAGGGTCTCTACGCCACCGGCAATTCCACGGCTTCGGTGATGGGCCGCTGCTACCCGGCGGCGGGCGCCAGCATCGGCGCGTCCTTCATTTTCGGATGGATCGCCGCCCACCATGCCGTAGGCGGCAATGGCTGATCGGGGTCAGGCTTCATTTTCGCCGCGGTTTCGCCCGCCATTCGCTAGCGGTCATGCCGGCATGCTGGCGGAACATCGCCCGAAACAGGCGGCTGTCCGAATAGCCGACCAGTTGCGCGATGCGGTCTACCGATCGCGTGGATTTTTCGAGCATGCGCACCGCCGCCTGAAAGCGAAGCTGCCCGACATAGGCCTTGGGCGACAGGCCCAGCGCCTTGTGAAAGCGGCGGTTGAGCGTCGCGGGGCTGGTCGACAGATGCCCCGCCAGTTCGGCCATGTTGATCGGCCCGGTGAAACGCTGCTCGATCCACAATTGCGCGCGGGCGACCAAAGGGTCGGGCGCCAGCAGTTCCTTCTCCTCATAGTCCTGCCCCACTATCGAGGAGAGCCATCGCGCGATGTCGGGGGAGATCATCCGCTCCAGCACCCGGATGATCAGTTGCAGGTCGTTGCCCATGCCGTTGCCGATCAGCAGATGGCCGTGATCCACCAGCCCAAACCGCTCCTCGAACGGCTGGCGGGGGAAAAGCATGCGGGTCAGCGGCTGCATCGCCCGCGCCACCGGAACCGCAAGATCGGCGGTGAAACCGCCCGCCATCAACAGGGTGGAAGCCGCTCCGCTGGCCCCGATCACCGCGCCCATCGCCGATTGGCGGCGGAGCCAGTCGAGCAGCGGACCTGCCTCCGCCAGGCGGCGTTCCAATGGCTCGCGCCCCCCGGCGCGGAAGGCGGGCAGCCAGATGAAAGCCATCGGTTCATCCCGGTTCGCCGGGCCGTCGACCGGAAAGGATCGGCCGTCGCCCAGCACGACCGGCCCGCCGTCGGCGGAGAGGATATGCAGCTTCGTTTCCATGCGCATCTGGTCTTCGCCGGCGAAAACATGCTCCACCCGGTCGCGGGCGATCAGGAAGCTGTCCACGAGCGCGCCGATGCTGCTGAAATAGGCGCCGGGCAGCGCGACAAGGGCGAAATCAAAGGCCATGACTGAGAGAAAATAGCCGGTATATGCGCAAATACTCCCTGTCAATCTGCCTCGCCCTGCGCGAACAGCAGGTCTTGCACGCTGGACGGATCACGCGCTTGGGTCCATCTGCGCGACCGACGAGGAGAGAGCCCGCATGCCCGAACCGATCCGCCATTATGACCGCCTTGCCGGAAAGGTGGCGATCGTCACCGGCGCTGGAGCGGAAGGGGATGATGTCGGTATCGGTCGTTCCATCGCCCTGCTCATGGCAGCGGAAGGCGCACGACTTGTTTGCGCCGATCTGGACCCGGCGCGGGCGCAGACAACGGTGGAACGGATCAAAGCCGATGGTGGGTGCGCCGTTGCGGCTGGAGGCGATGTCGGTGACCCGGACGTCTGCGGAAAGCTGGTCGATGCGGCCGTTGCGGCATTCGGCAGGATCGACATATTGGTCAACAATGTCGGCATTTCGGGACCGGCCACGCTGGAAACCATGACGCTGGACCAGTGGAACCGGACGCTGACCACCAATCTGACCAGCGTGATGCTGATGAGCCAGGCGGCCATTCCCCCTATGGTGCGCGGCGGCGGGGGATCGATCGTCAACATCTCCTCGCTGGCGGGCATAAGGGCGATGGGGGCGATCGCCTATGGCCCGTCCAAGGCGGCGATGGCGCAGCTTTCCCGCGAGATCGGCGTGCTGCATGGCCGCGACGGCATCCGGGTGAACACCGTGGCGCCCGGCCATGTCATGACGCCCCATGCAGCGCGTTACATGTCAGAGGATATGCGCGAGATGCGGCGGAAGGTCAGCCCCCTCGGCATTGAGGGCGACGCCTGGGACGTGGCGCAGGCGGTGCTGTTCCTCGCCAGCGACGAGGCCCGCTTCGTCAACGGCGTCGAACTGGCGGTCGATGGCGGCGTCGTGGGGATCGGACCGCTCGCAGGCCATGGCTTCATCGCGGAAAGCTGACGGGGTCGCGGGCAAATATCATGACTGCGATCAATCTCGTCCCGACGCTCGGGACGATTGAGTAAAAATATCCTTTCGACATGATCGTTCCCCAGAGCCGCAACAGCGGCCAGACCGGCGCCAGTGCCGGACGATCAGGAGAGGAAGGATGACCATGTTCCGGTCCGCATTGCTTGCCGCCACATCGCTCTTCGCCACCGCCGCCGCCGCGCAGGACGCCGCACCGCAGGACTCGGGCATGGCCCAGGCGTCCGACATCATCGTGACCGCCCGCCGGCGCGAGGAAGCGTTGCAGGATGTGCCGATTTCGATCACCGCCGTCAGCGGCGACTCTCTTGCGCGGAGCGGCGTCAGCGACGCGCTGGGGCTGCAAAGCCGCGTGCCCTCGCTCAGCCTTACCAACCAGGGCACCAGCCGGAACGAGCTGGGCTTCGCCATTCGCGGTCAGCGCACCCAGGAATCGCAACTTCTCACCGATCCGCCGGTCGGCACCTATTTCGCTGAAGTCGTCCAGGCCCGCAGCGTCGGCTTTGCCTATGCGCTCTACGACCTGCAATCGACCCAGGTGCTGAAGGGCGTGCAGGGCACGCTGTTCGGCCGCAACATGACCGGCGGTGCGGTGCTGATCGAACCCAACAAGCCGGTGGACGATTTTCATGCCGAATTGCGCGGCCAGATCGGCAATTACGACATGCGCGACATTTACGGCATGGTGAACGTGCCCCTTACGGAAGGTCTGGGCGTGCGTTTCGCGGGCAAGATCAGGAAGCGTGACGGCTTCACCAGGGATGTTCTGACCGGTCGCGACTATGACGATCAGGATTACCAGACCTTCCGAACCTCGATCCGCTTCGCGCCGACGCCTGAATTCGAATCCAATACGATCGTCGATTATATCAAGACGAACGAACATGGCACGGCGCTGGTCGGCACCGCCGCCAATCCCGCGGCGCCCGCCATCGCCGGATATGCGACGCTGCGCGCATTCGGCATTCCGGTATCGGACGTCGTCGGCCAGTTCGCGGCGCAGCAGGCGCGGCCGCATTATCGCTTCGCATCGGGATCGGGAACGGGCGGCACGCTCGACGCCTATCAGACCCAGCCTTTTGAACGGCTGAAGAACCGGGGCGTCACGAACCGCACCACCTACAGCCTCGACACCATCACCTTCAAGAATATCGTCGGCTATCGCAAGCTGGACTTCGACCAGGTCATGGACCTGGATGGCGTGCCCGCCTATCTCATCAATTCCAATCGCTATCGCAGCATCGAACAGTTCAGCGAGGAATTCCAGATCCAGGGCAAGGCGATGGAGAACCGGCTGGATTATGTATTGGGCGCCTATTATTTCGTCGAGAAGGGGAAGGATGGTTCCACGTCCAGCCAGTTCCCGGAACTGGCGATAGCCGGCTCGGGATTGCCGCTCAACACTCCGGCCGCGACTTTCCTCAACGCCTATGCGGGCAGCGGCAAGGCGAAGACTTTCGCGCTGTTCGCGGCGGGCACCTATGCCTTTACCGACCAGTTCAAGGTTTCGGCGGGCATCCGCTACACGACCGACAAGCGCAATGCGCGGATTTTCGCCTATTATCCCAATCTGGGCACATGCCTGTTCCGCGTGGACACCGGCACGACCTCCTTCGTCCCCGCGACGCTGGCCGACTGCCCGCAGACCAACAGCAAGAAATGGGACGCCTTCACCTGGGACGTCACGCTGCAATATGAACCCAACGCGAATCTGACGACCTATATCTCGACCCGGCGCGGTTTCCGCTCCGGCGGTTTCTCGCTGCGGGCGGCGTCGACCGAAGAATTGCAGCCCTTCGATCCGGAAACCGTGCAGGAATATGAGGTGGGGCTCAAGACGCGCCATCCGCTGGGCGGCGCCACGCTGACCAGCAGTCTCGCCATCTTCTATCAGGACTATAAGAACGTCCAGAAGCAGACATCGTCCATCGACAGCGCGGGCAATGTCAACACGATCATCGACAACACCGCCCGGCAGAAAAATTATGGCGGCGAGCTGGAACTGGGCCTCATCGCGGGTCCGCTCAACATCAGCGCCTTCTATTCCTATGTCGGCGTGGAGATCAGCCAAGGCCGCCAGCCGGGCGAATTCGCGCTGGTCGGGTCGCCCCATCATCAGATGGGCGCGAATGTCAGCTATGAGATCCCCCTGTCGGGCAATGCGGGCGCGATCAACCTCAACGCCAATGTCAGCTATCGCACCAAACAGCATCTCGACAAGAATGACGTGCTGGCGACCGAACCGGGATATGAACTGGTCAACCTGCGCGCGGGTTGGGACAATATCTTCGGTACCGGACTGGGCGCGGCGGCCTTCGTCAACAACCTGACCAAAAGCTATTATCGGGTGGGCGTGATCGGCATCTACAACGAGGCTGGCTACATCTCCTCCGTCTATGGCGAACCGCGCACCTATGGGATGGAATTGTCCTACAAATTCTGATCGAAGCGTCACCGGCGCCGGACCTTCGAGTCCGGCGCCGATGATTGAGGGCGGGCATGGCCAAGCCGCTTCGACATCCAATCCCGGTACATCAGCACATCGCCAATCACCGGACCGATACTTGCCGAATAATCTATCCTCCCGTCCCGAGTGCGTCTAACGGGGCGGGATGAACGGTGGCGGACAAGGGTATCACGACAATGCGCGCGGGGCGCTGTGGATGCTGGCCTCCGGCTTTGCCTACAGCATCGCCATGGCGCTGGTGAAGCTGCTGGGCGACGACTATTCGTCGGCAACGCAGAATTTCGTGCGGCAGGGCGTCGGCCTGATCGCATTGGCGCCCTTCATCCTGCGGCGGCCCCGCAGCGCTTTCATGCTGCGCCGGCCGATGCTGATGATCCTGCGCTGTGCGGCCACCAGCCTGTCGATCATCCTTGCCTTCAACAGCTTTCACCTGTTGGGACTGGCGGAAGCGAACGCCCTGTCCTTCACCCGCACCCTGTTCCTCGTGCCGCTTGCCGCCCTGTTGCTGGGCGAAGAGCTGGATCGGCAAAGGCTCTTCGCCACGCTGGCGGGCTTTGCCGGGGTGCTGATCATCATCGCGCCCGGCTCCGCCCATTCGCTGATCGGCTGGCCGGCGGCCCAGGGGCTGCTGGCCGCGCTGCTCGTCTCCTGGTCGGTGATCAGCGTGAAGCAGATGACGCGCGATCATAGCGACCTGTCGCTTCTCACCTGGTCGACATTGCTGGGCCTCATCTTCACCGCACCGCTGGCCTGGAGCAGCTGGCGCATGCCCACGGCCGGGGATGCGCTGCTGCTGGCCGCCATGGGCGTGCTCGGCGTCGTGTCCCAGGCCTGCTACATTCGCGGCATGACCTTGGGAGAGGCGAGCCTGATGGGGCCGCTCGACTATGTCCGCATCCTTTTCACCACGGCGCTGGGATATATGCTGTTCAGCGAATGGCCCCAGCCCGGCACCTATGTGGGATCGGCGCTGATCATAGGCACCGCCATCTACATCACCCTGCACGGGCGGCGGCGCGCTTGATCCTCGCTCAGCCTCTTTCCACGTCCGGGCCGAAATCCGGCGTGTCGGCGGCCGTCCAGGGCAGATGGCGGAAATAGCGCGCGCCTGCTTCCGCCTGATTGTGCACGGGCGTGAGCAGGCTTTCGTCCCCAATCTCCCCGATCCTTTGGGCGACCCGCTCGGCGCTGATCTCCGCGTCGAAAATCTCCCCTGTTTCCGCGAAGATCAGGCTCGACAGGCGACCGCCGCCCGTCAGCAGGATGCGGCCGGTCTCGGTGCAATCGCGGCTCAGGAACCAGGCCATTGCCGCCGCCACCTTCTCGGGCGGCAGGTTGTCGCGGAACCAGGCGACCGTGGAGGGATCGGGTATCTGCTCGATCAGCCGGGAATAGGATGTCGGCATCACGGCATTCACCACTATGCCCAGCGGCCTGCCCTCGATCGCGGCGTCCAGCGTCAAGCCCAGCATGCCCGCCTTGGCCGCAGCATAAGGGGCATTGCCGCCGACGCCAAGCGCGCCGTTGGAACTGACATTGAGGATGCGGCCATGGCGCTGCGCCGCCATATGCGGCCAGGCGGCGCGCATCAGATGGTGGCCACCGATCAGGTTCGTCGCATAATGGCGCTCGATCGCCTCGTCATCATGGGCGGTGAAGGGTCCGGCAATGCCCGTGCCGGCATTGTTGACCAGAACATCGATCCGTCCAAAGGCACTCAGGGCCGTTTGGACGATGGCCCGCGCATTCGCCGCCGTGCCGACCGCCAGACCATTGGCGATCGCCTGCCCACCCGCCGCCGTGATTTCCGCGACCACCGCTTCGGCTGGAGCGGAACTGCCATTCTGTTCGCCCAGAACGCCGCCGCCATAGTCGTTGACGACCACGGCGGCGCCGCGCCGCGCCAGTTCCAGCGCATAGGCGCGCCCCATGCCACCGCCTGCTCCCGTCACGATGGCCGTCTGGCCGGAAAAATCGATGGTCATGCTGTCATCGCCTTCACCAGTTCCGGCATGATCTCCGCGCCGGACGCAAAAGAGCTGGTCCATTCGGGCTGCGCGGTCAGGCCCCGCATCACGCTGTCGATGTCGCCTTCCGACAATTGGCGAACCGGCCCTTCCAATATCTGGACGCGGCGGACATGGCCTGCGCCCGCATGATAGATGCCGCCCGAGGTCGAACATCTGTCGCTGCATAGCCAGCCAACGACCGGCGCGACATGATCGGGCGAGGCATAGTCGGCCCATTCCGCCGGAATGCTGCCCGAGGACATAGGCGTATAGGCTGCGGGAGCGACGACATTGACGCACAGGTCCGCGCCAGCCGGGACATCGATCGCCAGGGAACGCGCGATGCCCACCATCGCCGCCTTGGACGCCGCATAATCGGCCGATCCGACCTGTCCCCACAGTCCGGCGCTGGAGCCGGTCAGCACGATCCGCCCATAGCCCGCTTTCACCATGGCGGGCCACACGGCCTTCAGCCCCACCAGCACGCCGCGCAGGTTGATGTCGAGCAACGCATCCATTTCCTCCAGCGTCACCGTGCCGAAATCGCGGAACGCCTGAACACCCGCATTGCTGACGAAAATGTCGGGCGCGCCGAAATGCCGCCCGGCGATCCGCACCATTTCGGCGGCGGCCTGCGGCATCTGCACAGGCCCGTCATGCGCGACCGCCCGGCCGCCTGCCGCCACGATTTCCTCCACGACGGCCCGCGCCGAGGATGAGCCGTCCGGCGCCGAACGGTTGCTTACGACCACGGCGCAACCATGGGCGGCGAGCCAATGCGCATAGGCGCGGCCCAGCCCCTTGGCGGCGCCGGTGACGATGGCGGTGCGGCCCGAAAGGTCGAGCATCCCGCTCACAACATCATCTGCCCGCCGTCGACATTGATCGTCTGGCCCGTCACATAGCGGCTGTCCTCGCTCGCCAGGAACAGCACGGCAGGGCCGATGTCCTCTGCGCAATCGCCCAGATAGCCGAGCGCGACCAGCTTCATGACCTTCTCCGCTTCTTCCGGGAAGTCCTTCACCCATTGTTCGGCAATCGGGCTGAGCGCGGCCGGGCAGATCACATTGACGCGGATCTTATATTTGCCCAGTTCCCGCGCGGCGGTGCGGGACAGGCCGCGAATGGCCTCCTTGGTCGCGGCATAGGCGGCGAATCCGACGCCGCCATGAATCCCCTCATAGGAACCGAAATTGATGATCGATCCGCCCTTTTCCTTCATATGCGGGACAGCCGCCTGCATATGCTGGAACGTGCCGTAGAGACCGGATTCGATCGTCAGCGCGAACAGCGCGTCGTCCGTATCCTCGAACATGGTGCCGGGTTTGGACGTCTGGGCGTTGTTGACCAATATGTCGAGCCCGCCGAACAGTTGGACCGCCCTGGCGACGGCGGCCTCCGCATCGGCGCGCACCCCGGCGGTCCCCGCGATCCACGCCGCTTCGCCGCCCTCCGCCTTCAAGCCGGCGACCGCCGCTTCCAGCTTGTCGGGCGTGCGGCCGGTGATCAGCACCTTCGCGCCTTCCCGCAGGAAAACCTGCGCGATGCCCAGACCCACGCCCTGGCCGCCGCCGGTGACGATCGCGACCTTGCCGCTCAATCTGCCAGCCATATTCTCTCCTTTTGAATCTTTTGGGGTCAGGCGCCGATGAACTCGCGCAGCGCCCGGTGGAAATTCGACACGCTCCGTTCCTGCACGGGATTGGTGCGCGATCCGGTGAAGCCCGTGGAGCGCATGCCCCGCTGCACTTCGGTCATATTCTCGAAATCCTGCGTCAGGATCAGGCCCCAGGCGTCATGATCGCGCCAATCCTTGAATTCCTGCCGTTCCAGCGCCGGCTCCTGTCCTTCGGGATAGAGGACCAGCGAATAGACTTCGAAGATGCACCGTTCCGGATCATTGCGGTCGGGACGCGCGCGATAGGCGAGCATCGCATCGGGCGCGGGAAGGAAGACCATGTTCGGGAACAGGTGCCAGTCCGCCCCGGCCCGCCCGATCTCCTCGGGCGTCAGCGACGGGAAGGGGATGCCGCGTTCCTGCGCCGCCTCGAAGGCGATCTGGCCATATTTCATCAGCACGTCGAGCAAGGAGGCGTCCTCCGGCAGTTCGTCGACAAGCCGGTCCGCCAATTCCGCCATGTGCGGCGGGATCGAGGCTTTCAGATCCTCCTCCAGCATCAGGACGAATTCCCGGACGTTGCGGCGATAGTCGACCTGCGTGCTGGCAAGCCGGGGGGAGCGCTCGCCCAGCGAAATGCGCCCCGGCGCGAGCTGGTAGCTGCCATGGCGCCCCTCGGCAAAGGACAGGGCCTCGTCATCGTGGACCGGCAGCAATTGGGTATGGGTCGTCTGGACGTGATAGCCCTCGTTGAAGGCTTCCAACGCGGTCTTCCAGTTGCAGTCGATGCCCGTGCGCTTGTACCAGCGATAGCGCATCTTCTCGAACGGATAATTGCGGAAAACATCCGGAATGGGCGACAGGAAGTCGAGCAGCGGTTCGGCATCCCCGTCCATGCAGATGAAGACGAATCCGCCCCAGCGATCGACCCGGACTTGCGGCAGGGCGATGTCCTCGTCCTTCAGGCTGCCGTCCCAATTATCGCGGTCGACCACATGGGCGATGGTGCCGTCCAGCTTCCAGGACCAGCCATGAAAGCGACAGTACAGGCGGGCGGCATGGCCGCACCCTTCCGTCAGGCGGCGGCCGCGATGCTGGCACGCATTATGATAGGCCGCGATCCGGTCCGCCGCGACACGCACGACGATGATGGATTCGTCCAGCACGTCATAGGTCACATAATCCCCGACGCGGGGAATCTCCTCCTCGCGGCAGGCCATCTGCCAGGCGCGGGGCCAGAGCCGCCGTTGTTCCAGCCGCGCGAAATCGCGGCTGACATAATCTTCCTTCGGGATGAAATCCTCTGGACCTGCCTTTTTCCTGCGGGTGATCTTCGGCTGTAGCGCGGCGGCTGGCTGGTTCACGATTGCTGCCCTCTCCTGAGACCTTGCCATCAGCTTCCCGCGCCCACATGGCGCAAGTCAATGTCGCGGGTCCACGCGGCCCGGATCATCGCCAGTCTGATCCCTGCCCGCCCGATCGGATGGATTTACCGTCAACCGTTCGGCTGCGAGAAGCGGATCATGGCAGGCTCACATCTGCGGCGACGCGCCGTCATGGGCGGCGATGGAGGCCATGATCTCCTCCGTGGTGGGATTGCGGCGCAGCGTCAGCCCGCCCGTCACATGGAAGGTCTGGCCCGTCATGAAACATTCGTCGCTGGCCATGAACAGCGCCGCATTGGCGATGTCTTCCACCGTGGTGATCCGGCCCAGCGGATATTCCTTCGCATAGGCCTCCACCATGCCGGGCACGTTGAACCCGCCCAGCATCGGCGTGATGGTCAGGCCCGGCGCCAGGATGTTCGCGCGGATGCCATGCCTGCCATATTCATAGGCGACAAAGCGCGTCATCTGGTTGAGCGCGGCCTTGGCGCCCATATAGCTGCAATGATCGTCGGACATGATGTCGGCCACGGCGGAAGAGATGTTGACGATCGCGCCGCCCCTTCCGTCCGGCCGTTCCCGCTTCATCGCGCCGACCATCACCTGCATGAAGAACAGCCCGCCCTTGAAGATGACGGAGAGGATCGAATCGATCTGCTCCTCCGTCTCTTCCTCGAAGGGCGCGAGGAAGCCGATGGCCGCCGCATTGACGGCGATGTCGATCGCGCCATGCCGCGCCAGCACCGCATCCGCCAGCGACTGGATCTGGTCGTGGCTGCGGATGTCGCACGGAATGGCGGTGACTCCGGTCGCGGCGGCGAACGCTTCCAGTCCTTCCTGGCCGCGTCCCGACACGACGACATGCGCGCCTTCCTCCAGGAAGCGATTGGCGATCGCCTGTCCCATATTGCCTTCCCGCGTCGCGCCCATGATCACAGCGACCTTGCCGGACAGACGACCCATGATGCTCTCCTTATCCATTCTGTTCCGATGTCCGCGCGATCAGCGATTCAAAGTCGCGATGGGGCGGGAATTTGCGGCGGAAGACCGCATTGGCGCGCAGCGCCATCTCGCCGTCCGCGCTGAAGCGGCATTGCGCGAAGCCAAGATTGGGCGTCCAGCGCAGAACCTCCGCCCGTCCTTCCACCCATTGGCCTTCCGCCGCCGCGCCCAGGAAGTCGATGCTCATCGAAACGGTGGGCCCGCTCAGTCCTGTCACGAAGCCGACATTCACGCCCATGACCACATCGGCCATCGTGGCCCAGGTGCCGCCATGACAATGGCCGCGCGGGTTGCAGTGCTGCTGTCCGACATGAAAGCCCAGCGTTACATGGCCGTCCGCCTCCCGGCGGATGTAAACCGGGTCGAAGCCGCCCATCACATCGTCCATCCGGTCCAGCCGGTGGAAGCCCGCCGGCACGTCCGCCATCCTCGCCTTTGCATTTTGCATAAGCGGCAGGACTGCGCCCTCCACCCGGACGGGGCAAGACGGGGAGGGTGCAAGGATCACATGGCCGATAGGCGGCGGGGCCAGCCTCGCCAGCGCGGCACGGGGCGCGCTATGCTGGCGCGATAGGGATTTGGAGAGCGGAACATGGGCATGAAATGGCTGAAATCGACGGACTGCATCAGCTTCGCGGTGCGCGACAATGTGGCCCGCATCACCCTGAACCGCCCCGAAAAGCGCAACGCCCTGTCGGGCCAGATGCTGAAGGAATTGCATCAGGCGCTGCTGGAAGCGGACGACCGGCGGGACGCCAATGTCATCCTGCTTTCGGGCGAGGGCAGGGATTTCTGCGCTGGCTACGACCTGACGGACAGCTATGGCGGCGCGGCCGACGCGGCGACGGACTATGATCCCGCCGCCTATCGCAGCCGCGCGGGGACCATCGACGACGACATCTGGAATCTGGAGCGGCAGCAGGAGCTGACCTCCATCATGCTGGACCTGCACAAGCCGATCGTGGCGAAGGTGCACGGCAATTGTCTGGCGGGCGGCACCGACCTCGCTTTCTCCTGCGACATCGTGCTTGCCGCCGACGACGCGAAGATCGGCTTCCCCGCCGCCCGCGCCAACGGCACGCCGCCGACGAACCTGTGGTTCTATCATTGCGGTCCGCAGTGGACCAAGCGCATGCTGTTCACCGGCGACACGATCAGCGGCATCGACGCGGCGCGCATCGGCATGGTGCTGGAAGCCTATCCGGCCGAGGAACTGGATTTCGAGGCGGATGAGATGGTGCGCCGCATCGGCAGCGTCGACGCGGAAATACTCGCCACGCACAAGCGCGTCGTCAATGCGCAGATGGAGCTGGCGGGGGCGAAACAATCCCTGCGCTATGCCGCCGAACTCGACGCCCGCGCCCATCTCAGCACCGGCCCGCGCCGCAGCCGGTTCCGCAAGGACATGGCGGAAAAGGGATTGAAGGAAGCGCTTGCCAATCGCGACGCGCCGTTCGGCAAGGGGCGGATAGAGCTTCGCGCCCGCCGTCCCCGGCCGGAATAGGGACGCCGCCTCATCCTTCACAATTGCGATATGGCAGGGGCGGGGCTTTCCTGCCCGCCAAAACATGGCAGATGCTGGACGGCGTATAGCGAAAATCCGGCCTTTCGAAAGGACGTCTGAAATGAGCAACAGGGCAACCCCCGATGCGGCGACCCAGTTAGAGATCTACCGCCGCATGGCGCTGATCAAGGCGAATGACGAACGGTCGCGCAAGGTCATCATGAACGGGCGGCTGGTCATGCCCTATTACAGCCCGCGCGGTCAGGAGGTGATCCCCAGCGCCATTTCGGTCAATCTGACGGATGAGGATTATATCTGCACCATCTATCGCGGCAGCCACGACCAGCTAGCAAAGGGCCTGCCGCTCAAGGATCTGTGGGCGGAGGTCGCCGGCCGCACCACCGGCACCTGCAAGGGGAAGGGCGGGCCGATGCACGTCACCTATCCCGCCAAGGGCATCATGGTGACGACCGGCATCGTCGGGTCGACCATGCCCATCGCCAACGGCCTTGCCTGGGGATCGCAACTGCGCGGCGACGGCCGCGTGACGGTCGCCTCCTTCGGGGACGGTGCCGCCAATATCGGCGCCTTCCATGAATCGCTCAATCTGGCCGCCGTCTGGAAGCTGCCGGTGATCTTCGTATGCCAGAACAATGAATGGGGCGAGCACACCGCCTATGACAAGACCAGCAACGTCAAGGTCGCGGATCGCGCCGCCGCCTATGGCATGCCGGGCGTGCGGGTGGACGGCAACGATCCCTTCGAAATGTACGCCGTGGCGCAGGAGGCGATCGCCCGCGCCCGCGCCGGAGAGGGGCCGACGCTGATCGAGGCGATGACCTATCGCTTCTTCGGCCACGTCTTCGGCGATGCCGACGCCTATATGGACAAGGCGCGCAAGGCCGATGCGATGGCGAACGATCCCGTCCCGCGCTTCCGCGCGCAGCTCATCGAAACCGGCGTCGCGACGGAGGAGCAATTGGCCGAAATGGAAGCCGCCATAGAGAAGGAGATCGACGAAGCGGTCGAATTCGCGCTGGCAAGCGACTTCCCCGGCGTGGAGGAACTGAAGCGCGACGTGTTCGCGGAGGAGATGGCCTGATGAACGCCGAGACCCCAATGGCCCCCGCAAATATTGTGAAGGCCGCCAAGGCGAATATCCTCCAGGGCATCAACGCCGCCATCGCGGACGCCATGGAGGAGGATGAGAATGTCATCGCGCTGGGCGAAGACCTGGCCGATCCGGAGGAAGGCGGCGTCTGCGGCGTCACCAAGGGGCTGTCGTCGCGCTTTGGCGAGCATCGCGTGCGCTCCACGCCCATTTCCGAACAGGCGATCATCGGCGCGGCCATCGGTGCCAGTCTGGTGGGCTTCAAGCCCATTGCCGAGATCATGCTGATGAACTTCACGACCGTGGCGATGGACATGATCGTCAACCATGCGGCGAAGCTGCGCTTCATGTCGGGCGGGCAGACCCATGTGCCCATCGTCATCCGCACCATGACGGGGACGGGTTTCGCCAGCGGCGGGCAGCATTGCGACTATCTGGAAGCCTGGTTCGCGCATACGGCGGGCATCAAGGTGGTCGCGCCCTCCAGCCCGAAGGACGCCTATGGCCTGATGCGCAGCGCCATCGACGATCCCGATCCGGTGCTGTTCATCGAGAATCTGCCCACCTACTGGTCGCCCGCCGAAGCGCCGGAAAAGGGCCATCGCGTGCCCATCGGCAAGGCGAATGTGCTGAGCGAGGGCAGCGACGTCACCATCATCGCCTATGCCCGCATGATCCAGGAGGCGATGCCCGCCGTCGCCAAGCTGAAGGAAGCGGGCATCTCCGCCGAACTCATCGACCTGCGCACCATCGCGCCGTGGGACAGGGAAACGGTGGTGAAGTCGGTCGCCAGGACCGGCCGCGCCATCATCGTGCATGAGGCGGTGACGCCCTTCGGCGCCGGCGCGGAGATCGCGGCGGTGCTGAACGAGGAACTGTTCGGCAGGCTCAAGGCCCCGGTCCGACGGCTGGGCGGCGCTTTCTGCCCGGTTCCCTTCTCCAAACCGCTGGAAACCGCCTTCGCCCCGCAAACCGCCGACATCGTCGCGGCGGCAGAGGCCCTCGTCAAATCCTAATATCGCTCAGGGAGTTCCCAATGGCTGTTGAAGTATTGCTGCCCAAGATCGGCTTTTCCATGAATGAAGGCACGCTGGCCGAATGGCTGGTGGAAGATGGCGGCCAGGCCGTCGAAGGCCAGCCGCTCTATGCGCTGGAATCGGAAAAATCGACGCAGGAAGTGGAAAGCCCCGCCAGCGGCACCCTCAGGATCATCGCCCAGATCGGGGAAACCTATGAGGTCGGCACCCTTCTGGCGACCATCGGCTAAGCCCGATGCGCTACATCCTGCATGTCACCTCGCGCGCGGTGGCCGGGCGCGAGGCCGAATATGACCGCTGGTATGATGAGGTCCATTCGGTCGAGATGTGCCGGTTGCCGGGCATCCTGTCCTGTACCCGCTACAGGGAACTGGACATGACCGGAACCGAAACCGGCCTGTTCGTTGCCGATTATGAGGTTGAGACGAACGATCCCGCAGCCCTGCTGAATAGCGTGTTCGCGGCGGCGCCGACCATGCGGCTGACGGATTCCATCGACATGGAAAGCCCGCGCTTCACATTCCTCAAGCCAACGGGGCCTGAGCGCATATGAGCGATCTCCTGGCAGGTCTGGCCCCCTGGCCCACGGGCGACTTCTCAGTCTTTGGAGAGGTCGAGCAACGGCCCCTCAGCAAGATCCAGAAATTCGTCGCGGCCTTTCTGGGCCGCAACTGGGTCGCCATTCCGCACGTCACCCATCAGGACGATGCGGACATCACGCAATTGGAGGAACGGCGCAAAGCGCATAACGCGGCGGGCGGCACGAAGCTGACCGCCGTGCCGCTGCTGGTGAAGGCGTTGGCCGACGGCCTGGCCGCCTTTCCGCAATTCAACGCCTCGCTCGATCCGGCGAGCGGCATGCTGACGCTCAAGAAATATGTGCATGTGGGCGTGGCGGTGGACACGCCGGGCGGCCTGCTGGTGCCGGTCATCCGGGACTGCGACCGCAAATCCGCGACGCAGATCGCGGAGGAGGTTGCCGCCCTTTCCGACAAGGCGCGGACCAAGGGCCTGTCGATGGCGGAAATGTCCGGCGGCTGCATCACCCTGACATCATTGGGGCATATTGGCGGGACCGGCTTCACGCCAATCGTCAACGCGCCCGAAGTCGCCATTCTGGGCGTCACGCGCGCCCGGCCGGTGCCGGTTCCGGGGGATGACGGCGGGATTGCGTGGCGGCAGATGCTGCCTCTGTCGCTCAGCTATGATCATCGCGTGATCAACGGTGCGGATGCAGCGCGCTTTTGCCGCTTCATCGCCGACCGGCTGGCGGCGGCCGACCTCTTCGCCTGAAAGCCGAAATGCGGTGCTGAACAAAATGCGGTTCTGGGGACGTCTCGTCTTTCGGCGGATCATTTTCCCGCTCTCATGGCCGCGAGCGCGTCCGCCGTCTCCGTCCAGATCGCGCCCATGTCCGGATGCCGGCGCGCTTTCGCCCGATAGCCCGCCAGATTGGGGCAGTCCGCGAGAGGACTGTCGAGGCCGAAGATTTGGGCTACCACCTCGCACAGCAACAGGCTGGGCAGCAATATGCAGTCCGCCTTGCTGATGGCGCCGCCCGCTGCGAAAGGGGCGTCTGCCGTGAACCGGTCGGTGAGCGCCAGCCCGTTGCGCCAATTGGCGATCTCGGCCGCGACCGTCGCCTCGTCGCGGGTCACAGGGTCCATCTGCTTGAACAAACGCGACATGGCAGGCGTGGCATAGAGTTCGAAACTGCGGATGATGTTGCGCATCCGCACCCGTTCGCCCGTATCGGCGGGCAATAGGGATGGAGCAGGGAAGCGCTCGTCCAGATAGTCGATGATGGTCTCCGATTCGGCAATCGCCAGCCCGTCGTCCGTCACCAGCACCGGCAATTTCCCGATCGGATTGATCGCCAGAAATTCGGGCGACCGCGTGCCGCCGCCCGGCGGAGGCTGCATGGCATAGTCCAGCGTCTTGACGCGCAGCGCCAGCCGCACGCGGGCGGCGAAGGGCGAAAGGGTGACGGCATAGAGGATCATGCCTCATCTCCATCGCGGTAGAGGCGCGCCAGCGTGCCTGCGAGCGGCGTCGGCACGAAACCGTCGCCAAAGGGCCAGTCCAGCATGCCCGCCGCCGCCATGGTGCCGCCGTCGACATGCAGCGTCATGCCCGACACGAAGGTGGACAGGTCCGAACCCAGGAACAGCACGGCATCGGCCAGCGCATCGACCGGCGGCTGTTCGCCCCTGGGGATGTACATTTCCAGGCCCTTGCCCTGGGCGTGAGCGGGCAGCCTGGCAAAACCCTCCGCGAAGGAGGGGGGCATGGCGGCCATATTGCCCCGGCTCAATGTTGTGTCCGGCGCGATGCAACTGACGCGGATCTTGTCCTTGCCCAGTTCCACCGCCATCGAACGGGTGAAGTTCGTCGTCGCCGCCTTGGCGCCCGCATATACCGAAAAGCTGGCGGCGCCGCGATGCGCCTCTATGGTGGTGAAATTGACGATGCTGCCGCCATCGCCGGAACGCTTGATCAGCGGCACGGCGCGCTGCACCGACTGGACGACATAGCCATAGTTGCGATGGATGTCCCGGGCGATGTCGGCCCGGCTGGCTTCGGACAGCAATTGCCGCTTCGTTCCGCCTGCCACGTTCACCACTATGTCGAGACGTGGGCAGGCGCGTTCGACCTCGTCGTAAAAGGCGTCCAGCGCGGCTTCGTCGGTGGCATCGACGACCATGGCCGTGACCTGGCGGCCCATGGACCTGACCGCTTCCTCCGTCCCCGCCAGCGCAGCCGCATCGATGTCGCAGATCGCAAGGTCCACCCCCGCCTTGGCCAGCGCCAGCGATATGGCTGCCCCAATGCCGCCCCCGCCGCCGATGACGGCCGCCACTTTGCCGGCCAGATTGGCGCGTTCGTCCAGAAAACCGCTCATCCAGGACTCCTCTCCGGATCATGTTGTTGCAGGGTTGCATGCAATGCGGCAAGGACGCCGCGGCAGACATCAAAAGGCCGATGAGATGGGGAGGAAGCCTATGCCGCGCGGCATTCCGATGTAGGATGCACGGCTCGACCATCCGGAACTTCCACAGCCTTGCCGAACGCTTCCTTGCATTTCCCTATTCCGGTCCGCCTGCGGCTCTGGACCGTCGCTGACCGCGGCAGGAGCAGAAGATGGATCGACTGACCGCGATGGAGGCCTTCGTCGCCGTGGCTGAGGCCGGTTCCTTCACCCGCGCCGCGCTGCGCCTCAACATCTCGACGCCCATGGTCACCCTGCATGTCAGGCGGCTGGAGGAACATCTGGGCGTGCGGCTGTTCAACCGCTCGACGCGCCGCGTCGACCTGACCGCCGAAGGGGGCCATTATCTGACCTATGCGCAGGCTGCGCTGGACGCCGTGGCCACGGCCGACATGGCGGTGCGGCCGGGGGCAGGCATAGCGGGGCGCGTGCGGCTGGATGCCCCGGCCTCCATGGGGCAGGCGTTCATCATGCCAGCACTGGCCGAATTCCAACGGGCCCATCCGCAGCTGATCCTCGACCTGACGCTAGGCGATCGAGGGACTTTCTTTCGCGTCGACGGCTTCGACCTGGTCATCCGCGCGGGCGAAGCGCCGCCCACGGGATGGAAGACCATGACGCTCGGCACGACAAGGCTGATCTGCCTGGCATCGCCTGACTATATCGCACAGCACGGCCAGCCGTCGGAAGCCGATGACCTGACTCAGCATCGCGCCATACTCTATGCCAGCGTGGAAATGCCGGGCGGCAATCCGCTTCAATTGCGGCACGGCGACCGCACCGTCCGCGTGCGGCCGCCGACGGCCTTCACCTTCAACGACGGCGCGGCGATACTTTCCGCAACCCTCGCCGGTCTGGGCGTCGGCCAGACGCTGGAAATGCTGGCCCGCGACCATATCCGCGCCGGTCGCCTGATCCCGCTGCTGCCGGAAGCGAACTGGCCCCGGCTGCCTGTCGTGCTGATGGGCGCCCCGGATCGTATCGCCCTGCCGCATGTGCAGGCCGCGCTCGCCTTCCTGACGGAGCGGATCGACTGGCGCCTCGACCCCGGCTGATCCGTCAGGCCGCCAGACCGGCCGGCCTGCACAGCGCGGGCGTGCCCTTGGTGCTGATCCGGTAGAGCAGCCGCCGCTTGCCGGGTTCGTCGGAATATTCGATCGGCGTGGCGCTGTGCAGCACCTGGAAATTGTCCCACAGGAAGATGTCGCCGGCCTCGACCTTGTAGCGCGTGACGAACCGGGGCTGGGTGCAATGGGCGCGCAACCGGTCGATCAGCGCGCGCCCCTCGTCAACGTCCAGCCCCTCCGCGCCGAAGGCCGAACCGGACAGATAGAGCGCCTTTCGTCCCGTCACCGGATGACGCATCACCAACGGATGCGAAACGATGCCGTGCCGTGCGGTATTTTCCGGAATGAAGGGGATCTTCTCACCCGGCAGGGCCGGGGACCCGCCCAGGCAGTGCAATCCGATGAGCCCGTCGATCCTGGCCTTCATGTCCTCGTCCAGCGCATCATAGGCCATGACCGTGCTGGCGATCAGCGTTTCGCCGCCTTCATCGGGCGTTTCCACACCATAGAGCATGGTCACGCTGGCGGGCACCGCTTCATAGCTGCTGTCCTGATGCCAGAATTTGGCGCCGTCGCGATAGCGCTCGGGCGTGGCGGCGGCATTGGTGATCCGGATCATCTCCGGAAAGTCATCCTTCCTGTGCGACGGCAGGTGGAACATCAGCGGGTCGCCCCATTGATGGCCAAAGGCGACATAATCGGCATCCGACAGCCGCTGCCCGCGTATCGCGAGAATTTGATGTTCGTGCAGCGCCGCGATCAAGGCGCGCAAGGTCTCGTCGCTCTGGGGGACGGAAAGGTCGACGCCTTCGACGGTGGCGCCGAAGGGCCCGGGCATGGCGCTGATGATCATGGGGGAATCCTCTCAATTTCCTGGGAGGCATCATAAGCTCCGACAAAAATAAAGCAAATGCTTTAATATGAGGTCTGGCCATCCTTTGCGGGCCAGCTACAAGCATCGCCATGGCCTCCACTTCCCGCAGCGAAACCACCCGCCGGCAGCTTTGCCTCGCGGCAGAGACATTGGTGGCGCAATCGGGGATCGGCGTGGCGACGCTGCGCGCCGTCGCGATTGCCGCCGGGCAGAAGAACACCGCCGCCGTCAGCTATCATTTCGGCAGCGTGGAGGAACTGCTGCGCGCCGTCATCGACATGCGGCTCCGGGATACGGAGGCGGAGCGCGCACGGATGATCCGGGAAAGCGGTCCCTCGCTGGAGGATGTTGACGCCTTCACCGCCTGGCGCTGCATGATGCGGCCCTATTTCCTCCTCGACGATGAACAGACGCCGCATGCCCATATCCGGTTCATGATGCACATGAGCGCGGCGGGCCTGCTCAGCGATCCGTTCGATGCGCGCATCCCGCGGCCCGGCGCACCCAGCATCGCGGCCCTGCTGGAGCGGTTGCACGCCGCGCTGGCCTGGCTGCCGCCGCAACTGGGCCGGGCCCGCATCGCGCTGGCGGGGGCGATGATGTGGAATGCGGTGGCGCTGTTCGACAAGCATGGCTTTGGCGAGGAGCAGCCCGCGCTGGAGATGGAGACACTGCTCACCGATGTCGAGAAACTGGCGCGGCTGGTGTTGAGCGCACCCGCCTGAAGGAGGGCAGGGCGCGCCCATTCCGCCCTGCTATACGGTTTCGGCGGTTCCCAGCACGACCGTCGCTTCGCTCGACAACACGCCGCCATTGCCATGCGCGACGGCAAGGCGGGCATTCTTGACCTGCCGTTCGCCGCATTCGCCGCGAAGCTGACGCGTGGCTTCCACCAGCAGGAACAGGCCATACATGCCCGGATGCACGCAGGACAGGCCGCCGCCATTGGTGTTGAGCGCCAACCCGCCGCCCGGCGCGACATGGCCGCCCGAGACGAAGCGTCCGCCTTCCCCCTTGGGGCAGAAACCCAGATCCTCCAGGAACAGGATGGGCGTGATGGTGAACGCATCATAGAGCATCGCCACGTCCATGTCGGCGGGCTTGACCCCGGCCTGCGCGAAGGCCTGCGGACCGGAAATCGCCGCCCCCGTCACGGTGAGGTCGGGCATGGAGCTGATTTCGCGATGGGTGACGGCATGGGCCGCGCCCAGCACATGGACCGGCGCCCTGGCGCAATCCTTCGCCCGGTCGGCGCGCACCATCACCACGGCGGCCGCGCCGTCGTTGAACAGGCAGCAATCGCGCACGGTCAGCGGATCGGACACCATCCGCGCCTTCAGCACATCCTCGATGCTCAGCGGATCGCGCACGGCCGCTTCCGGATTCAGTTGCGCCCATTGCCGCGCCGCCACGGCCACTTCGGCCAGTTGCTCGCGGGTAGTGCCGTAGAGATGCATGTGCCGGCTCGCCGCCAGCGCATAGGAGGAGAGGGGAGCGAGCGGCTTGTACGGCGCTTCCCACGGGCTCTGGCGCGTCATGCCGACGCCGGGCGGCGGGTTGCTCGCCGGGTTGGAGCCATAGGCGATCAGCGCGCAGTCGATCAGCCCCGCCTCCAGCGCGAGCGCCGCCTGCTGCACATAGACCTCGAAAACCGAACCTCCGGTGCGGTTGCAGTCGGTGACCTTCGGCGTCAGGCCCAGATATTCGGCCAGTTCCATGCCGCCCAGCGCCTCATAGGGCGCGGAGGTGTAGAGCGCATCCACTTCCGACAGGGCAATGCCCGCATCGGCCAGCGCCAGCAGCGCGGCCTTCGCCGCCATGTCCACGGCGGACAGGCCGGGGCATTGGCCGATGCCATAGGTCGACGCGCCCACGATCGCGGCGCGCCCGCGCGGGAATCCATTGCCCATGCTCATGCAGGCACGAAGACGAGCAAAGGCTTGTCCCCCTCCTGGATGATGCTGGCCCTGACGGCCATGCCGATATGGATGTCATCGACCGGCACGCCATCGACGCGGCTCATGAGGCGCGGTCCTTCGGCCAGGTCGACCAGAACGACGCTGTAGCTGTCGGCCGGGTCCTTCTTGCGCACGATGGTGACGGCATGCACCGTTCCAGCCCCGGATGCGCTCACCCATTCCAGATCCTCCGCGCCCGTGCCCGGCTCCATGACGCGGGGGTAGAAAACATGGCCGCCGGTCGACCGGCTGCGCTGGATCATGAAACGACCCTCGGCCAGATGCGCGCGCCATTCCGCTTCGGGCTGGAGCATCCGCGTCACTCGCCCCGGAACAGCGGCTTGCGCTTTTCACGGAAGGCGGCCAGCCCTTCCTCATGGTCTTCGGTGCGGCTCATCAGCGGCTGGATCGCGGCCTCCAGCTCCAGATATTGCTCGAACCCGTTGTTCCAGCTCAGATCGAACTGGCGCTTTGCCATGCCCATGGCGATGCTGGGGCCGGACGCGAAGCTTTCCGCCAGTTCCATCGCCCGGTCCATCAATGCATCCTGGGCGACCTTCTCATAAGCGATGCCCATGGCCACCGCTTCGTTGGCACGGATGATGCGGCCCGAATAGACCAGTTCCTTGGCCTTCTGCACGCCCAGCGACTGGCGCAGGTGCCAGACAAGGCCGCCATCGGGCGCCAATGCGATGTTGCGGAATATCGCGGCAAAGCGGGCCTGTTCGCCCGCCAGCACGATGTCGCAGGCCAGCGCGTAGGAAAAGCCCACACCCACGCATATGCCCGGCACGGCTGCAATGGTCGGCTTCTTGAGCGAATATATGGCCTTCGCGATGCGGTTGAGCGTGTACATCCGGTCCATCGATCCGGTGACGCCGCCCTTGCGCATGCCCGATACGTCCATGCCCGAACAGAAGTCGCCACCTGCTCCGGTCAGGATGACCGCGCGCACGTCCTGATCCATCGCAATGTCCTCGAACGCGCCATATAGCTGGCCGCGCATCTCCTGGGTGATCGCATTCTTGGTCTGCGGGCGGTCAAGCGTCACGATCGCGACCGGACCCTGCTTTTCGACGATGATGGTCATGGGGAGCGCTCCCTGTTTCTTGTCAAACCTGCTTTGTGGACCGGCATGGTCCGGGTCAAGAATGGCGCGCGGCTTCATCAAAGACGTGATGAGGCAAGCGCCTTTATGGAAAGCCACGCCATCAGCCCCTATCTGCGCCCCAGCTTCTGACGGGAGATTTCGAAGCATGAAGGATGCGGCCATCGTCGCCACCGCGCGCACGCCGATCGGAAAGGCGCACCGGGGCGCTCTCAACAATATCCATGGTGCGACGCTGGCGGCGCACTCCATCCGCGCCGCCGTGGAACGTGCCGGAATCGATCCGGCGGAGATCGATGACGTCCTGCTGGGATCGGCGCGGTGCGAAGGCGCTGTGGGTTCCAACGTCGCGCGCCAGGCTGCGTTGCGCGCGGGCCTGCCGATCAGCGTGTGCGGCATGACGCTGGATCGAAAATGCTCCTCCGGCCTCCAGACCATCGCCATCGCCGCGCAGCGCATCCGCAGCGGGGAGGGGGGCGTCTATGTGGCCGGCGGCGTGGAAACCGTCAGCCTGGTCGACCCGCATCGCAACCTATTTCGCAGCAAGGACGAATGGCTGCTGGACCATAAGCCCGAAATCTACATGGCGATGAACCTGACCGGCGACATCGTGGCCCGCCGCTACGGCATCAGCCGCGAAGCGCAGGATGCATTCGCCGTGACGAGCCAGTCTCGCACCGCGAACGCCCAGGACAAAGGCTGGTTCGACGAGGAGATCGTGCCGGTCGCCACGACGAAGAATGTCGTGGACAAGGCGCTGGCCGTCACGGGTCAGGAAAAGGTCACGCTGACGCAGGACGAATGCAACCGGCCCGGCACGGACATGGAGGGGCTCGCCAAGCTGAAGCCCTTGTTCGAAGGCGGTTCGGTGACGGCGGGCAATTGCAGCCAGTTGTCGGACGGCTCCAGCGCCTGCGTCATCATGGACGCGGACGAAGCGGCACGCCGCGGTCTGCCGATCCTGGGTCTCTACAAGGGCATGCAGGTGGCTGGATGCGAGCCGGATGAAATGGGCATCGGGCCGGTCTTCGCCGTGCCGAAGCTGCTCGACCGGGCCGGGCTTTCGGTATCCGACATCGACATTTGGGAACTGAACGAGGCTTATGCCAGCCAGGCGCTCTACTGCATCGACCGGCTGGGCATCGACCGGGCCAGGGTCAATGTCGACGGCGGCGCCATTTCGATCGGACACCCGTTCGGCATGACCGGATCGCGCATGACCGGCCATGCCCTGCTGGCCGGCAAGCGGCTGGGCGCGAAGAACGCCGTCGTCACCATGTGCATCGGCGGCGGCATGGGCGCCGCCGCGCTGTTCGAAATCATTTGACGGCCAGGCGGGCGATCGCGCCCGCTTGCCGCTTCCTTTGCGGCAGGGCGGGGACGTTCAACCGCCCTTCGTCACCGGAATCAGCGCTCCACTGACGGCGCGTGCCGCCGGCGAGGCAAGGAACTGGATGACCTCGGCAATCGCGGCCGGTTGCACCCATTGGCTGAAGTCGGCATCCGGCATGTCGGCGCGATTGGTCGGCGTGTCGATAATGCTGGGCAGGATCGCGTTCACCGTGATGTCCTTGCCCGCCAGTTCGGCCGCCAGGCTCTCGGTCAATTTATGCACGGCCATTTTCGATGCGGCATAGCCGCCCATGCCCGCGGCGGCGACGACGGCGCCCCCCGCGCCGATGTTGACGATGCGGGCTTGCGCCGCCTTCTCCAGTTCCGGCAGAGCCGCCTTGGTCATGTTGACGCAGGTGGTGGCGTTCATCGCGAACATGCGGTTCCATGTCGCGCTGCCTCCATCCGCCAGCGTCTCCCATATGAAGCCGCCCGCGACATTGACCAGCACGTCGATCGATCCCAGCGCTTCCACGATGTCCGCCACCAGCTTCTGCGTTGCGGAGAAGTCGGTCAGATCGACGCCGCCCATGTCGAGGCAGCCCGCCGGAGTCTCCGCCGGGGCAGGGGCGTAATCGACCCGCGCCACCCTGTCTCCTGCTGCCGCGAAGGCAGAAGCGACGGCGCCGCCCAATATCCCGAAAGCGCCGGTGACGACGACAGTTCGTGCGGTCATGCAATATCCTCTGGTCAGATGTTGAACCTGTCATATCCATATATTCGGCAAGTGGAGCGGGCAAATCAGCCCGCCGCGGCCTTGCGCACCAGCGGCCGGACATAGGAGATGTCGCTCTTGTCGCGCCGGTTGGGGCCTGTGCTGAAGATGCGCGCCTTCCATTCGTCGGGAATTTCGGCCGCCGTCAGCGTCGCCGTCATTTCATTGACGCAGACCCTGTCGGCAATGCGCCACTCGCCGTTGCGCCTTTCGAACCGGTCCACATAGCGGCCGAAGCTGAGCTGGGGCGGTGCGCCCTTATTCTCGCCCCAGAAAGTATAATAGGTTTCCCCATGCGCCGTGTCGCCGTCGATCTCGACCGTGTGGTTGCTGATCGCGTGATGATGCCTGGTCTGGAATTCGCCATGCCATCCGATCGCCCAGTCGACGAAATCGGCGGCATAGCCTTCCGCAACGCCGTGATCGTCGAAAGCGTCGGGCCAATAGGCCGACAGCATCAGTTCGCGGTCGTGCCGGTCGACGCCGCGCGTATAGCGCAGCAGGCAGTCGTGAATGGCGGTGCGGTCCTTCATCTCCTGAAGGAAGGCGATGAGGTCGGACGTAAGTTCGGTCATGGCAATCCCTTTGCGCTGTCGGTGCATGGGCGAACGAAGCGGCGGTCAGCTTCGCCCGCCCTGATCCCTCAGGCCGGTTGCAGGCTCTTTTCGGGCGCGGTTTCCGGCGCTTCCTTGCCCCCGCGCACGAGGCGGCCGGGCAGGGCGCCCGTGGAGCGGCCGTTGCGATAGGTGACCACGCCGCTCACGATCGTCGCGTCATAACCGTCCGCGCGCTGTTGCAGGCGGCGGCCGCCCGTTGGCAGATTGTAGACGACATGCGGGGCGTAGAGGTGCAGCCTTTCCATGTCGATGATGTTGAGGTCCGCCTTGTACCCCGGCCTGATCAGGCCGCGGTCGTGCAGGCCGACGGCATGGGCCGGCTCATAGGTCAGCTTGCGCACGGCGTAGGGCAGGTCGACCTTCCTGTCGCCCTTGGCGTCGCGCACCCAATAGGTCAGGAAGTAGGTGGTATAGGCGGCGTCGCAGATCATGCTGTAATGCGCGCCGCCATCCCCCAGCGCCGGGAAGGTCCTGTCGTTCTTCACCAGGTTGCGGCCGGAGCTTTCGAACTTCTCGCCTTCCGAATTGCCGAGAGGACGATAAAGCACTTCCCGCCCGTCGCGCTGGAGCAGCGCGTCGTAGATCAATTCCTTGGGATCGACGCCCATGGCGCGGGCGCGGGCGCCGATGCTCTCGTCGCTGCGGGGATTGTAGTTCGGCGGATTGCCGAGCACGAACATGGCGTCGAGATCGGAGATGACATAGACGAAGAAGGCCTGCGGATCGTCCGGCTCCTCCGCGATCAGCTTCTTGCGGAAGGCCGGCTCGCGCATCCGTTCCACCTTCTCCTCCAGCGGCAGATGCTCGATAGCGCGGAAGCTGGGGTTGAAGGAGAAGGGATGCATGGACAGTTCAAGGCCCAGCAGCGCGCCGGTCGGACGCGGGATGATCTGGCCGCGCACTTCCAGGCCTTGCTGCTTGGAGGCTTCCAGCCGGGCGACCATTTCCTGCCAGTCGCCTTCGCCCTTGGGCGTCTGCATGAAGGTGAAGGAAACCGGGCGGCCCGACGTCCGCGCAATGTCGTCCAGCAGGTCCATGCGCTCGGCCGCCGTCACGTCATAGCTGGGCACCATCTGGAACACGCCCTTGCCGGCGTCGCGCAGGCCCTCGGCCAGCGCCAGCACTTCCTGGTCCTCGCTCTTGACCGAAGGGGCGGGGCGACCGTCGCGGAACTGGTGCGCATAGCTGCGCGACGTGGTGACGCCAATGGCGCCGGCCTGGATCGCCTCCGCAGTAAGGCGGCGCATTTCCGCCAGATCCTCTGGCGTCGGCGGTTCCAGATTGGCGCCGCGTTCGCCCATCACATAGACGCGCAGAGGACTGTGCGGCAATTGCGCGGCGAAATCGATGTCGCTTTCGCGCTTCTCCAGCGCATCCAGATATTCGGGGAAGGTTTCCCAGTTGAACGGCACGCCTTCGGCCATGACGACTTCGGGAATGTCCTCTACGCCTTCCATCAGCTTGATCATCAACCTGCGATGCTCGGGACGCGAGGGAGCGAAGCCGACGCCGCAATTGCCCATGACCACCGTCGTCACACCGTGATCGGAGGAGGGGGCCAACCTGTTCTCCCAGGTGATCTGCCCGTCATAATGGGTATGCACGTCGACGAAACCCGGCGTGACGATGCGGCCGGCGGCGTCGATCTCTTCCCGCGCGACGCCCCGGACATCGCCCACCGCCGCGATCAACCCGTCCCTGACGGCGACATCCGCAACGAACGGCTCTCCGCCGCTGCCGTCATATATGCTACCCCCCCGGATGATGAGATCATAGTCGGGCATGAATGCTTCCTCTCAACTTGGCCTTCGGGCCTGTGATCTGATTGAGCAGTTCGATCGCAAAGCCTGCATCGCGGCCATTGCATCCTGTCAGCACGGAAGCCTGACTTATGGCCGCCCCTGTGCCAAGCCGTCTCGTCCCGCACCGCGCCACATTTCAGATAAGCGATACCTGCACGGCCGATGGAGGAGGAAGAAGGAAGGAAGCAACGCCAAAATCCACGTGTTCCTGCCGGTTAGAGAAGTCACAATCTCTGCCATTTAGAAATGACACCCTTTGAGGGCAGCAGGGGCTGCGTGGAGCCCTCGGGATAGCGCAGCGACTCCGCCTGGCTGAGACGGGGACGACGTTTGAGCTTGGCTCCGCCCAACCTGCGTCCATCGATCTTCACCGGCACCTCCGGTTCGGGGAACAGATGCGTGGGCTGGTCATGCCGGGCGGGAGCATTGTTGTTCCGTTGCCGGTGATGCGGTGCGATCGCTTGGATCTCCTTCGCCAGCAGCAGCGCCGCATCGAGATGGCGGTTCTCCACGATCGTCGGCTGCCTCACCTGCCGCATCTTGTCGAAATGCCGGTAGGGGAGGATATGCCCCTCATGCTGGATCTCCAGCCGGCCATCGGGATATTCACACACCATCACCCGCTTGCGCACCAGTTTCCGGGCGATCTCGGTCGGTTCCAAGATGAACATCGCCTTGTTGTAATGCAATGTCAGCGCCGAGGTAACGCTGCGCTGTTCCCGCCACACCATGATCGCGCGCAGATCGTCATGCGGGGCGAGCGGGCGGTGGAGATCCCGACTGTCAAAAGCGGGGCGGGCAAACCGCGCATTATGCCGAACCATATAGCCTGGCAGGAAGGCATTCGCGCCTTCGATCGACGATATGCCCTCCAGGCGCATTGCCTTGACCAGCCGATCTTGCAACGTGCCGTTGGCCCGTTCGACCCGGCCCTTGGCCTGCGGTGAGTTGGCGCAGATGATCTCGATGTTCAGCGCATCAAGCGCGCGGCCGAAATGCGTCATGCCGTCGCCGCGCGCCGCGCTGGCGCGGGAATTGCGGAAGACGCTGTGCTGATCGGAGTAGAAAGCCACCGGCTTGCCGTGCCGCTCAATATAGGCCCGGGTCGCTTCCATGTAGGAAAAGGTGCTCTCGCTCTCGACCATCTGGAGATGCATCAACTCACTGGTTGCATCGTCGATATAGACGAGCAGGGTGCATTGCGGGCCGCGATCCTCGAACCACCAATGCTTCGAACCGTCGATCTGGACCAGTTCGCCGCGGCAATCCCGGCGGTAACGCGGCTGATACGGGCGCGGACGACGCGCTGCACGATCCTTCCACAGACCAGCCTCGATCATCAGCTTGCGCAGCGTCTCGCGGGAAATGTGCACATCATGGCGCTCCGCCAGATACTCAGCCGCCAGCGTCGGCCCAAAATCATGATAATGCTCTCGGACCAACGCAATCGCATGGTCGCGAAAGCCATCGCCAAGCCAACGGTTGCTACGGCGCCCGCGACGACGCGAAACCAGGCCTGGCGCACCGTCTGCACGCATGCGTATCAGCAACCGATAAACCTGCCGCCGGGACAAGCCGAGTAGCGTCGCTGCATCCTCGGCTCGCAACTCGCGACGTTCAACCCGTAGCAGCGTATCGAAGCGTGTAAGCTCGCCATGGCTCATGGATACCACCGTCATCCGCGCACTCCCTGCATCCAGGGAGCACCATGCCACCAGTGACATCTCTAATTTGCAGAGGGTGACATTTCTAAATGGCGCTTACACCACGAAAGTACGATAATATATCTTATGTTAAATCAAATTGCGGCCGCTTCCAGCCTGTTCGTCCTGCCCAGCTTCATGGCGGCGGGCTGCGTTTACCTGATGATGGGCCGCTATCCTCGACACAAGGACTAAGCGCTGTCCCACCAATGGCCGCCCGGAGGACTCCACCGATAGTTAGGCCCCTAAAGGACTTTTCGTTCAATCCCGGAACAGCACCCCTTATGCTTCCGTCCGGCATCATGACGGAGGATGGGATGACAGAAATCACCAGGGCGAAGACACAGGAGCCCAAGGAACGGCGGCTCAAGACTGCGGTCGATCATGTCTTCGATCCTTTGGACCCGGAAACGATCCGCAATCCTGGCCCCGCCTATTCGGCGCTTGCCGCCCAATGTCCCTTTTATCACTATAAGGGAGAGGAATATCAGTTCTACATCACCAGCGATTACAAGGAAATTCGCGACAAGATCCTGTCCGACAATCCCACATGGTCGTTCAAATGGGGCGATGCACCCATGGATTGGGAAGCGTTCAGCGATTTCGGGATATTGACCGATCCCCCCTTCCACCTCGAATATATCGCCGCCCTGCGCAGGGGGATGACGCCGGCCCGCATGCGCTATTATCTGCCGGAGGTGGAGGCGATTGCGGAAGATCTGGTCTCCGGACTGGAAAGTCGGGCGGACAAGCAGGGCAATTTCCACGATCTCTTCTGCCTCCCGCTGCCTGCCCGGACCATGTGCTTCATGCTGGGGGCTGACCAGGCGCTCCATGCCGATTACAAGCGCTGGGCGGATGAATTGCAGTCGCTGCTGTTCAACGACAGGAATCCGAACGCCGAACAGACGCTCATCGCGGAAATCCAGCCACATTTCATGGGCCTGATCGAAGCGCGCAGGCAATTGTTGCGCGACGCGGGCATCGATGAACCGACCCATGAACATTGGGGAACGGTGCTGCCGTTCGACTATATCTCGCTCGGTCTCGTCAGCCGCGTGGAGGATCGGCGCTTCAACGACATGGAATTGTTCCAGATCTGCACCGCGCTGTTGACCGGAGGGCAGGAAACGACCACCAGCCTGCTCACCAATGTGGTCTGGCGGCTGCTGGAAGCCCCCGAACGGTGGGAGCGGTTGAAGGCCGAGCCGCATCTGGTGGAAAATGTGATCGAGGAAAGCCTGCGCTTCGACCCGCCGATCAATTCCCATTTCCGCACCAGCCTGTGCCCGGTACAGATGCATGGCGCAGAGCTGCCCGAACGCAGCAAGCTCATGTTCTCGATGATGGGGGCCAATCGCGATCCGGACATCTTCCCCGATCCCGACAGCTTCATCATGGATCGGCCGCTCAACCAGGTGAAGCGGCATTTGTCCTTCGGCTATGGCGTTCATTTCTGCCTGGGCGCGCCCATCGCCCGCCTGGAGGCGCAGGTCGGCTTGCGGAAGCTGGTCGAACGCCTGCCCGATCTGCGTCTGACGGGAAGTCCCGAGCGGATCGATAGCTGGATCTATTGGGGACAACGCGAACTGCCTGTCGCCTGGGACTGATCACCTCTTTTCGTGGACTGAATGGCGATGGACACGGTGCGGCGATCATCGCGCCTGTCCCTGCATCCCCGCAAGGATCGCCATGCCCTCCAGGGCCAGTCCCTGATCCAGTTCCGCGGCCAGCCGCCCCTTGATCTCACGCGTAAGCAGCATGCGGGTATAGCGGTTGGCAATGGCGGGTCGCGCGGCAATCGTGCGGGCCAGTTCCCACGCGCGGGGCATCAGGGCTTCGGGCGACAGCACCTCCCCCACCAGGCCCAGCGACAGGGCTTCGGCCGCGCCGATCTCCTGCCCCGTCATCAGGAAATAACGGCCGCGGTTCGGCCCCAGCAGCATCGGCCAGATGCTGTGCACGCCATCGCCCGGCACCACGCCGGCCAGCGCGTGCGGCCTGTCCGCAAAGACGGCCCCTTCGGCCGCCAGCACGACATCGGCCAGCAGCGCGATCTCCGCGTGGATGAAGGCGGGTCCGTTGACCGCAGCCAGCACCGGTATCTCGATCGCCAGCAGATTGTTGAGCAGCGCCCTGCCCTCACGGAAGATCACGTCCCACGTCGCCGCGCCCATTTGCGGCATGTCGCAGTCCATGTCGAACTCCGCGCAGAAGCTGTCGCCCGTGCCGGTAATCAGCAGCACGCGCGCGTCGGGATCGGCGGCGACCTGCGCGAAGGCGATGCCCAATTCCCTGTGCAACCCGCCCCAGAGCGCCCATTTGGCCGGGCCGCCGCGATGGTGGATGCGCAATTCGACGATCCCGTCATCCTGCGTCATTATGATATTGTCGAACGCCTCGCCCATCGCTCTTCCCCTCGTCCTATTCCGTGCTATCAAGTGCATACTTGATAACTGGCGCCGACGCCATGGCAAGCAGGAAAGGCGATTGGAAGGATGACGAAGGTCAACGACGCGGTTCAGGACGTGCTGGACCGGCTTGTCGCGGAGGGCAGGGAAATCGGCATTCAGGTCAGCGCCTGGCTGGGTGAGGAACAGATTGTCGACTGCTGGGCGGGCCTTGCCGATGCCGCCACGGGCAGGCCGGTCGACGGCGACACGCTGTTCAACGTCTATTCCGTGTCGAAGGCGGTGACCGCCACCGCCCTGCATATCCAGGCCGAACGGGGCCTGGTCGAATATGATGCGCCCGTCGCCGCCTACTGGCCTGAATTCGCCCAGGCCGGAAAGGGCGACGTCACCCTCCGCCACGTCCTTTCCCATGTGTCTGGCGTGCTGCGCATGCCGCCCGATGTGACGCCCGAACTGATGACCAACTGGGACTGGATGTGCCGCCGCATCGCCGAGATGGAGGGGGTCTATCCCGCCGGCAGCCGTTCCTCCTACCAGTCGATGACCTTCGGCTGGATGGTGGGCGAAGTGGTGCGCCGGACCGATCCGAAACGCCGCCCCTTCGGCCAGTTCATCAAGGAGGAGATAGCGGACCCGCTGGGCGCCGCCGATCTGTGGATGGGCATAGCCGATGCCGTCGAACCCCGCATCGCCAGGCTGGACGCCGCCGCCGTCTATGTCGCCCCGGACAATAATATGATGCGGGAGGCGCAGCCCCTGATCGTCGACCTGATGCCCGATCCGTTCGAACGCCCCTATGTGCGCCGCGCCTGCATTCCGGCGGTCGGCGGCATCTTCAACGCGCGGAGCAACGCCCGCTTCTGGGCGATGCTGGCCAATGGCGGGCAGTTCAACGGCGTCCGCCTGCTGTCGGAGGAACGCGTCGCCAGCTTCGCCGCGCCGCGCCCGCATTTCGAGGACGCCGATCCCGTCTTCTTCGGCATGGTGGTGCCGATCGCCTGGTCCGGCTTCTGGCTGGGCGGCGCGGAAAATCCGCCCGTATCCGCCCCGCGCAACATGCGGGCGCTGTGCCATCCGGGCATGGGCGGCAATATCGGCTGGGCCGACCCTGATCTGAAACTGGCGGTCGGCATCTGCCACAACCGCATGTTCGATACGGTCGATATTGCGGAAGACAGCCGCACCATCATTGGCGACGCCATCCGGGCGGCGCTCTGATGACCTATGATTATATCATCGTCGGCGGCGGCTCCGCCGGATGCGTGCTGGCCGACCGCCTGTCGGAAAATCCGGCGAACAGCGTGCTGCTGCTGGAGGCGGGGCCGGAGGACCGCAACCCCTTCATCCACATGCCGCGCGGCGCTGCAAAGCTCTACACCGACCCCCGCCATGTCTGGTATTTCCAGACCGAGGAGCATGAGGGCATTCCCGCCGAAACCTGGATACGCGGCAAGATGCTGGGCGGCTCCTCTTCCGTCAACGGCATGATGTATTTCCGCGGCCAGCCCGAAGATTATGACGGGTGGGAAGCGCTGGGCGCGAAAGGCTGGGGATGGAACCGGATCGGCGCGGCCTTCCGCGCCATGGAGGGGCATGAGCTGGGCGGCGACGCGCTGCGCGGCGGCGACGGGCCGCTGCGCATCTCGGTGGAGCCGATGCGCGACCCGCTGACCGAAGCCTTCATCGCGGCGGGCGAACAGATGGGCGTGCCCCGCGTCGACGATCTCAACCGGTTGGGCCGGGCCGGCGTGGGCTATACGCCGCGCACCATCTGGAAGGGCAAGCGACAGAGCGCGGCCCAGACCTTTCTGAAACGGGCGCGGGGCCGATCCAATCTGCGCATCGTCACCGGCGCGATCGTCGACAAGGTCTTGTTCACCGGCCAGCGCGCAACCGGCGTCCGCGCCCATGTGAACGGCGTCGCCCAGGACTTCGCCAGCGGCCGCGACATCATCGTCAGCGCGGGCGCGCTGATGTCGCCGCAAATCCTCCAGCGCTCCGGCATCGGGGCGGCCGAACTGTTGCGCGACCTGGGCATTCCCGTCGTGGCCGACAGTCCGGGCGTGGGTGAACATATGCTGGAACACCGCCTGCTCTCCATGGTCTATGACCTTGCTGTTCCGCACAGCCACAACAAGGAACTGGCCGGCCTGAAACTGGTCGGCAACGTGCTGCGCTATTATCTCACCCGCACCGGGCCGATGGCGGCGGGCTACGGCAATGTCGGCGCCTTCGCGACCGTGCTGCCGGAATCGGAGACGCCCGACATAGAGATATTGCTTTCCCCCGCCGTCGCAGCGCCGGACGCCAAGGGCAATATGGTCGCGGATGCGGCGCACAGCATCACCCTGTTCGGCTATCCCTTGCGCTCGCGCAGCGAAGGGTCCGTGCGGATCACGGCGGCCGACCCCATGGCACCGGCGAAGATCCGCGCGGGCTATCTGACCGATCCCTATGATTGCGCGGTCACGGTCGCGATGCACCGCTATCTGCGCGACTGGATGTCCCGTCCCGCCATCGCGCCGATGATCGCGGGGGAGCGCGAGCCGACCCGATCGCTCCGGACCGACGATGAAATCCTCTCGGCCTTCCGCCAGATCGGCCAGGCGGGCTATCACGCCTGCGGCACCTGCCGCATGGGCGATTTCGACGATGCGGTGCTCGACGAAAAACTGCGCGTGAAGGGTGTCGACGGCTTGCGCGTCATGGATGGATCGATCATGCCTATGATGGTTTCGGCCAATACCAACGGGCCGATCATGGCGTCGGCATGGAACGCGGCCGACATTATCTTGGAGGGGCGCAATCGCTAAAATCCTGACAGACGAAACCGCCTCCGCCGAAGATGGCGGGCGCATGCGGCGGCGGCGGCGCACGCGGGAGGATGTGGTCCAGCGCATCTGCGACGCAGCGCGGCAATTGTTCGCGGAGCGCGGCTATGGCGGCACCACCACGCGGGAGATCGCGCGTCTGGCCGACGTCAGCGAAACCCTGCTGTTCCGCTATTATGGCGACAAGGCGGGACTGTTCAATGAAGTGGTGATCGCGCCGTTCGACGCGCTGATGGCCGACTTCGTCGAACTCCATCCCGATCCCACCGCGCCATTCCCCAGGCAGGCGGAAACGCGCCGCTTCACCCGGCAGGTCTATGAATTGTTCGAAGGCAATGAGGCGATGTTCCGCGCCCTGCTGGCCGGACCGCCAAGCGGCGGCGAGGATGCGGCGCCGGGCCTGCGCGGCCTTGCGCCCTTTTTCCAGCAATCGGTCGATCAGGTCCGTCAACGCTATGCGCTGGCGGGGATCGATCCGCCCTTCGACCTTGGCATCGGCGTGCGTCTGGGCTTCGGCATGATCGCCGCCAGCGTGATCCTGCGCGACGCGCTCTTCCCCGATCCGCCGGGCCGTGAGGCCGTGTTGGACGTGCTGGAGCAACTGATCGCCCAGTCGCTGGTGGGGCCGCCCATCGATTGACAGCCCGACTGGCCGGACTTATGTAGCATATGCTTCATAGGAGAGATTCCGGCCATGGAACCCGCCGTCAGAATTCAGGAATATGACGATCCGAGCTACGATCCGTTCAGCGCGGACGACATCAATTTCGGGGACACGCTCGATCCCTATTCGAAGATCGCGAAATGGCGGGCGCAGACCCCGGTGCTGGAAGGCGATTACCGCCCCAAAATGGGCCTGCAATCCGCCACTTACCCGGATCGCAAAATGTTCACGATCGTCGGTTCGGACGAGATATTGACGGTCCTGACCGACACCGACCGCTTTTCCAACCATGGCTACAGGTTCAACATCGGGGAAACCTTCGGCCAGGGCAGCATCAGCGTCATGGACAATCCCGAACATGGCCGCTGGCGGAAGATCTTCCAGAAAATATTCCTGCCCCAATATGTGAAAACATGGGGTGAAACCATCGTCGATCCGGTGGTTCATAAATTGATGGGCAGGTTCATGGGCACCGGCCGCGCCGACCTCATCGAACAATTCACCCTGCTTTATCCTTTCGAGGTGATCTATCAGCAGCTCGATCTCCCGGAATCGGACGTACGCACCTTCCAGCGGCTGGCCATTGGCCAGACCGACTATATGCACATCGACAAGGCGCAGGAGGCATCGCGCAAGCTGGGCGAATATTTCACCACCCTGGTGGACGAACGGCGGCGCAATCCGGGCGACGATCTGGTCAGCCTGCTCGCCAATACCGAAGTGGACGGCGATTATCTGCCGCCGCTGGTGCTGATCTCCTTCCTGCGGCAATTGATGAACGCGGCGGGCGACACCACTTATCGCGGGACCAGCGTGCTGCTGACCGCGCTGCTGGAAAATCCCGACCAGCTCGACGCCATCCGGGAGGACCGAAAGCTCATTCCCGTCGCGATCGAGGAGGCGCTGCGCTGGGACGGCCCCGTCGCCGTGCAGCTTCGCATGGCGAAACAGGATGTGGTGCTTGCCGGCGTCGGAATTCCGGCCGGATCGCTGCTCGACGTGGTGGCAGGCGCCGCCAATCGCGACCCGGCGATCTTCCCCGATCCCGACAAGTTCGACATCTTCCGCGAGCGCAAGGCGCACTTCTCCTTCTCGCGCGGACCGCATATCTGCGTCGGCCAGCATCTGGCGCGGGTGGAGATGACCCGCGCGCTGCATGCGGTGCTGGATCATCTGCCCAATCTGCGCTTCGACCCCGACAAGCCGCGGCCCGAGATACGCGGTTCGATGATGCGCGTGCCCAGGCATCTCCATGTCCGCTTCGGCGACTGATCTTCATTCAGGGGACCCAATATGCCAAATGTGATCGTCACCACCCGCGATGGCGCGGAAAGGGAAATTGCCGCCGAAACTGGACTGTCCTTGATGGAAGCGATCCGCGATGCCGGGATCGACGAGATGCTGGCGCTTTGCGGAGGATGCTGTTCCTGCGCGACCTGCCATGTGAAGGTCGACCCGGCCTTCTTCGGGCTGTTGTCGACGGTCAGCGAGGATGAAAGCGACCTGCTGGACAGTTCCGAACATCGCGACGAATATTCGCGATTGTCCTGCCAGATTCCTCTCACGGCGGAGCTGGACGGCCTGCGCGTCGCGATTGCGCCGGAGGATTGAGAGGCGGCGACCGGCGGGAGCCGCGATCCATCGCATCTGTGAAATCCTGACCCATGCGCAGGCGCGGCCCTTGCCTCGCCTGCCCCCTGGGTCAAGACAGTTTCGGAGAGGGAAAACAGAGAATGAGCGCTGACATGACAAGCGTGGCTGAAGGCGAGCTGGCACCGCGTCCCGACCATGTACCGGCCGCGCTGGTGCGCGATTTCAACATCTACGATATTCCGGGGTCGGCAGAGGATGTGCAGGCGGCCTATGCCGCGATCCAGCAGGCCAATCCCGATATATTCTGGACCCCCCATAATGGCGGGCACTGGGTTGCAACCCGCAGCGACGACATCATCGCGATGCAGCGCGACTATCATCATTTCTCGCACAAGCACATCGTCCTGCCCCCGATGCCGGAAGGCACGCCGCGCCAGATCCCGCTGGAGATGGACCCGCCCGAACATGCGCGATACCGGCGCCCGCTGATGCAGTCGCTGATGCCTGCCGTGGTCTCCGAACTGGAGAGCAAGGTGCGCGATGTCGCGGTGGAGGCGATAGAGCGCGTGCTGCCGCGGGGCGAATGCGAATTCATCGAGGATTTCGCCAAGATCCTCCCCATCCACGTCTTCCTGGAACTGGTCGATCTGCCGATCTCCGACAAGCATCGCCTGTTGCCGATCGCGGAACGTTCGGTGCGCGGCCACACCGCCGAAATACGGTTGCAGGCGCAGCAGGAAATGGGCGGTTATCTGATGGATGAAATTCGCGCCCGTCGCGACAATCCCGGAGAGGATTTGCTGAGCAAGCTGGTCAACGTCAATGTCGGTGAAGGTCGGATTTCCGAAATGGAGGCCGTCAGTTACGCAACGCTGGTGTTGTTCGGCGGGCTCGACACCGTGGCCGGCATGATTGGTTTCATCGCCCGTTTCCTGGCGCTGAATCCAGGTCATCGCCGTCAGTTGGTCGATCGGCTGGATGATGAGGATTTCATCAAGCATGCGATTGAGGAGATGATTCGTCGCCACGGTCTGGCCAATACGTCCCGCGTGATCACCGAGAACCTCGAATATAAGGGCGTATATTTCCAGGCGGGCGACCGCATATTGCCCGCCAATCTCTGGGTCGGTACGGACGACCGGGTGAACGCAGATCCGCTGGTGGTGGATTTCAGCCGTGAAAAGCCGGTGCACGCGGCGTTCGGAAACGGAGCCCATGCCTGTCCGGGCGCAGTGCTGGCGCGGCGGGAAATTCGCATTTTCCTCCAGGAATGGCTGAGCCGCATTCCGGATTTCCGCATCAAGCCGGGAACGAAGCCGGTACTGGCGACGGGCATGGTCAACGGTGTGCTCAGTCTGGACCTGTGCTGGCCCTGAGCCGCCGTCGATAGCTCCATGCCGGTGGAGGGCAGCGCGAACATGCCTCGCAAGCCTCTGGACCAACTCAACGCCGGCCGTTCCTTCTATGCACAGCGCATGCCCGAGATGGAGAGCGAGCATTTCGGGCCGCTCTGGCATCTGTTCACGGTCGGGCATCTGGTCACGACCGATCTGGACGGCATCGCGGGCAAGCTGGGATATAGTTTCGCTGATCTCGACCTTCTCGGCACGCTGGCGATCGATCAGGACATGCCGCACCGGGCGACCGATCTCGCCTCCACCCTCCATATATCCAATGCCGTGATCTCGACCAGGATCGCGCGCCTGGAAAAGGCGGGCTTGCTGAAGCGCCAGCGCAACCCGGAGGACCGGAGGGTTTTCGACCTGGCGCTGACGCCGCCGGGACGCGCGCTCATCGAGCGAGCCATTGTCGACATTGCCGCGCAGTCGAAGCTGGTCCGCTTCTTCCGCCAACTCAGCCCCACCGACCGGCAGACCTTGTCCCGGCTGCTGGGCGACCTGCACCAGCGGTTCGACCGCGAATTCATCGGCGGGCTGTAGCACCGCCAGGTCTGGAGCGCGCTGCGCTGAATCGGACGCGGGTCGCGCGCTCCAAATTCCGCTTCAGCATCCTTTCGGGCGGAAAACCGGTTCTCGCCCTTCGACAGGCTCAGAACAGGCTTTTCCGCCCGATGCTTTAGCCCGATGCCCGGTCCGCCAGCGACCGCGAGGCATGTTCCGGTCAGATCAGGCCTTGGCGGCGCGCCGCTTTGGCAACGGCGGTGAATTCATCATAGACGGTCAGAGGTTCATGAACGATGGCGTCGTCCGTGACGCTGCCCCAGTGAGCGGCAATATCCTCCACGCTGGGCGGCATAGGCCCCATCGGCGCAACCCAGCCATCGGCGGCGCAGATGCGCACCTTCGCGTAACGGCCGCTATTCTGCGAATAGATGCCGTGGGTGGAAGTGCATTGTTCGCTGACCAGATATACTGCCAGCGGCGTATTGAACGCCACTTCGATGCGACCCTCGCTCGCGGCGTAATCGGCGCCTTGCACCGCCTCCGCAAAGGCGGGGATTTCCATGAAACCAGCGTCCATTTCCGCTGCCAGCCGGGATTGCGCGGTGGGCAGCAGCAGGTTCGACGTGATGCCATAGGCCGATCCCTCTATGGCGACGATATGGCTGAGGCCCATGAGGCCGCCCTTTGCCGCTGCGTAATTGGCCTGCCAGGCGTGGCCGAACATGGCGGATGCCGAACCGGTGAAAAGGAACCGGCCGTAGCCGTTCCGGCGCATTGCGCGATAGGCGGGCTGGGCGACATAGATGGCCCCTTTCAGATGCACGTCGATGATCGCGTCGATCTGCTCATCGGTCAGATCTTCGAACCGGCCATTGCGCAGGAAGCCTGCATTGTTGATGCAGATGTCGACCTTGCCGAAGGCATCGAGCGCGGTCTGGACAATGGCCGCACCTCCCTGTCGCGTCGACACGCTGTCGTAATTGGCGACCGCTTCCCCGCCCTTGCCGCGAATTTCCTGGACCACCAGGTCCGCCGCATTATGCGATTGCCCCTGCCCCGATCCGCTGCCTCCCAGATCGTTCACGACGACCTTCGCGCCGCGCCGGGCAAGCTCCAGCGCGTAATCCTTGCCCAAACCGTTGCCCGCGCCGGTGATGATCGCCACGCGGCCGTCGAAACGCAAATCGGTCATGTCCATCCTCTTCTTCCATTCTCTTTCGGCCCATGCGTTCGTCACGCGCGAACAGGCGGTCATCCACGGCGAGCGGCAGCCGGGGCGATCCTATCCCTTCGCCCGACCGGCGCCAGCATGGGCAAGAAAGATCGGCTATTCGATGAAAACAGGCGTCAGGGACACTCAGTTGACGCTCTGGACCTGACCGCCGTCCACGCGGACATTGGCGCCGGTCATGTATCCGGCATGCGGGCTCGCGATCATGCAGACGACATGGGCGATCTCCTCGACCCGGCCGATGCGGCCGACGGGAATCGGCGTCAACTCGCGAGCGGCGCGGGCTTCTGCTTCCTCCAGGGAAATGTCGCCCCAGCCCATGTTCCGCTTGAGATTGCCGAGCCAGGCCTCGACCGCCGGAGTGAGGATCATGCCGGGGCTGACACTGTTCGCGGTGACGCCGCAGGGTCCCAGTGCCTTCGCCAGGCTGACGGTCATGTTCAGCATGGCCGCCTTGGCCGCGCCATAATCCGGGCCGAAGGCAATGGGCTGCGTGGCCGCGGCACTGGCGATGTTGATGATGCGGCCCCATCCTTTCGCCTGCATCGCGGGCAGAAGCCGCCGGATCAACCGCGCGGCGGCAATGGCGTTGAGCTGATAGGTACCCTCCCAACCCTCTTCGTCCACCTCCGTCCAATGCATGGCAGAGGTGCCCACGGCGCCGCCGGCATTGTTCACCAATATGTCGACCTCCCCGGCTGCCTTCGCCACCGCGTCCGCCCCAGCATCGGTGGAAAGATCGCCAATCGCCACGCAGGCGCCGGGGCCAATCGAATCCGCCACGGCACGCGCCTTTTCCGCATCGCGGCCATGCACAATCACGGCGCAGCCTTCCGCCGCCAATAGTCGGGCTATGCCCGCGCCGATGCCGGAACTGCTGCCCGTCACCAGCGCGCGCCTGCCTGCCAGTCCAAGGTCCATGCCTGCCTCTCCTATGCTTTCACGATATGCTCGATGGCGATCATGGTCGCGTAATCGCTGACGAACTCGGCCACGTCCGCCGTAATCACGGCGATGTCCTCCGGGCTTCTGAACAACCCGTCGCGCAGCGCCGCTTCGCTTGGAAAATGAAGATGGGCCATGCCGAACCAGGGAACCGCCGGCGAAAAACGATCCTGCACATAGCGGTTCATGCCGACATGGATTTCGCAGGCGAGCGGGATATGTTCGTCCCAGTGCCGTTCCACATCCTGTCGCGGCAAAGCTTCGATGGCGCGGATGAAGGAAAGCTGGGAAAGGCCCGGCGTGATGCCGGTCGGCAAGGGCGCAGCCGCTGCCTTGCCGACGACCTGGGCGGAGGAGCGCACCTCCACCTCTTCCCAATCGGAGCGGATGCTGTGGGCATCGAGCGCGGCGTCGGACCAAAGTTCGATCACCGCATCGTAAACCGGCGGCGTCGGAACACCGCCGGGCTCAGCCGGAGCATTCAGCCCCTTATGCACGACGATCCGCTCGGCCGCCTTGGCCCAGGTCTGCGCCGCGGCCCATTCGGGCGCGGATGCGGCCATGACGGACCGCGGTCCGCGCAAAAGGATGACCCGCTTCATCTTGCCCTCTCCCTGATCGCTCTTGCGCGACCGACTCGCATTTAATAAAATAAACGGTATAGTTTTATTTCGATGGAGCAAGCGTGCCCGGCGAAGACATCACAAGACCGCGCCGGGGGAGGCCGACCAATGCGGATGCGCCGGTGCGCGAGGCCGAACTGATCGAGGCAGCGGCGCGCGCCTTTCTGATGCACGGCTATGCCGGCGCGAGCATGGACCATATCGCCGCCGTCGCCAGGGTCAGCAAGGCGACAATCTATGCCCGCTTCAACAACAAGGCCGCGCTGTTCGAGGCCGTCGCCCTCCACAGCGTCGCGTCCATGCGCAGCGATGTGCGAAGCATCGCGACCGAGGGGCGGGAACCCGCCGGGGTGCTGACGGACTTCGCCCTGCGCATCACCGGCGAAGTGGCGGAGGCGGAGCGGATCGCCCTGCTCCGTCTCGCCATCGCCGCGAAGGAACGCTTCCCCGACATAGCCAAGCGGCTGCACGGCCATATCGCTGATACGGTGGCGCCGATAACCGCCTATCTCACCCATTTGCGGGAGGCGGGGTACGAGATCGACGATCCCGCCCAACTGGCCCAGCACTTCATCAATCTGGCCAATGGCGGGCTGCGTTTCCTCCTGACCGACGACTTCACGGATGAGGCGTTTCGGCAGCAATGGGCGACCCGCGTGGTCGCATTGTTCCTGCGAGGGATAGAGCGCTGAGCGGCAGACGGCATCCATGTCGATAGGGACATGCATCAAGCATGTATTGTTTACGCGCTTCTCCTCCCTCCGATTGTCGACCTCGCGCTTTTCTGAGACGCCTGGGGCGAGTGGTCTAGGAGACGGGATATGAGGCGCTGGCTGATCACAGGCATTTCGAGTGGCATCGGCGCGGCGTTGGCGAAAGCCGCTCTGGCGCGGGGCGACCAAGTCACTGGCGCCGCCCGCGACGCGCAAGCGATCAGCGCATTCGAAGCGGAGGGCGCAGGCCGCACCAGGGGAATCGTCGCGGACATGAGCGATCCCAGGCAGGTTTTGAGGCTTGCATGCGAAACGCTGGCGGCCGGGCATGTGGACATATTGGTCAACAATGCCGGGCAGAGCCTGTTCGGCGCGGTCGAGGAGGTCGATCTGGATGATGCGCGCGGGCTGTTCGAGGTCAATTTCTTCGGTCCCTGGGCATTGACCCAGGCGCTGCTGCCGCATTTCCGCTCGCGCGGATCGGGCACGATCGTTCAATTGTCGTCGGGCTGCGGTCTGAACGGCACGCCCGGCCTCGGCGCTTACTGCGCGAGCAAATTCGCGCTGGAAGGCTTGACCGAAACGCTGGCGCTGGAGGTTGCAGCCCTGGGCATCCGCACCATGTTGGTCGAGCCGGGCGCGATCGCCACCCGCTTCATCAGCCATGGCACGCGCGAAGCGCAGCTCCGCATTGCCGATTACGGCTTTCTGTCGGGGCAGGGCAAGACGGTGCTGGACGGCTATTATGCCACCGCCGCCAGCCCGCCGGAAGCGGTGGCGGAGGCGATATTGGCGGCGCTGGACGGCGAACCGCTGCCCCTGCGCCTACCGGTGGGAGAGGATATGCGCGGGGCGCTGGCGCAAAAGGCATCGGCGCTGGCTGCGCTGGCCGGTTGACGATGCGGCGCGGAAGACTGCGCTATCGCAAGGATTTTCAGTTCGTCAGGATGACCTTGCCGTTCAATCCGCCCGCATCGACCAGCCGCTGCGCTTCCGCCGCCTGATCGAGCGGCAGGATGCGGGCGATGGGCACGGCGATCCTGCCCTGCGCGACGGCGGCGCCCAGACGGGCGGCGTCGGGACCGCTCGGGACGACCGCGAAAAATTCTGGCGCAGACGGCAATTCGTCGCTCGGGATCGGCGTGGTGGCGGCGGTCAGCACCCGGCCGCCGGGCTTCAGGTGCCGGCAAAGCGCGCCGACTGCTTCGCCGCCCACAGTGTCGATGACATGATCGAAGGACGCGCCGCTCCAATCCTCCTCGCCCAGGGCGATCACATCGTCAGCACCCAGAGCGCGCGCAGCCTCGATATGGCCGGCGCGGACGGCGGCGGTCACATGGACGCCCCGCTCCTTCGCCGCAAACAGGGCGAAACGGCCGACGGCGCCCAGCGCGCCCGTCAGCATCAGCCTCTGGCCCGCCTGAAGGTCCAACCCGCGTTCGACCATCTGCAATCCGGTCAGGCCAGCGGTGGGTATCGCGGCGGCGGTCGGCAGATCGAGGCCATCGGGCACCGGCGCCAGATGATCGGCGGCCACGGCGACCTGCTCGGCATAGCCGCCCTTGCGAAACGGATCGAGCATGCCGAAGACACGGGCGCCTAAAGCAAAACCCTGCCCGCCGATGACTTCGCCCGCCACGTCATAGCCCAGGACATGAGGGAAACCGACAGGCGCGAAGCTTTCGAACAGGCCCGCCCGCCATTTGCCGTCCGCCGGATTGACGGCCGCGGCCAGGATGCGCACCAGCGTTTCCCCCTGCTTGGGCTGCGGTGGCGGCAGATCGGCAGGTTCCAACACCTCCGGGCCGCCATAGCGGTTGATCACGATCGCCTTCACCCCTGCATCTCCTTCATTCGGCCAGGATCATCGACGCGCTCCGTTGACGCTGATCTTGTGGCGAAGCCGGGCATCGTCGGGAAGCATGTCAGGCGCAATCATCACGTCGGTGATTAGGGTCTGAGGATGGCAGCGGCTACTCTCCCGGCACAACTGATGGGAGCAGGATATGCAGAGACTGAAGGGCAAGGTGGCCGTCGTGACCGGCGCGGGCCGCAATATCGGCCGGGCCGAAGCGATGCTGCTGGCGGAGCAGGGCGCGAAGGTCGTCGTCAACGATCTGGGCGGCGGCCCTTATGGCACGGAGAGCGGCGACGCATCGCTGGCTGAAACCGTCGCGCAGGAGATACGCGACGCGGGTGGCGAGGCGATTGGCCAATATTCCAGCGTGGCGACCCGCGAGGGCGGCGAGGCGGCGGTGCAGGCAGCCATCGATGCCTTCGGCCGGATCGACATTCTGGTCAACAATGCGGGGATCGTCCGCCCGGCGCGGATAGACCGGATGACGGACCAGGACTGGAACCTCTGCATGGACGTCAGTCTGACATCGAGCTTCTTCACCTGCCGCGCCGCGGCGGCGCATATGATCGCGCAGCGGTCCGGCGTAATCGTCAATACGGGGTCGCCATCCGGCTTCGGCCATTGGGGCATGGCCAATTATTCCGCCGCCAAGGAAGGCCTTCTGGGCTTCACCCGCACCATTGCGCGCGACCTGGGGGAATTCGGCATTCGGGCCAATCTGATCCGCCCGGTGTCGCACCTGACGGGTACGCATACGCCGGAAATCGACGAGACCATCGCTGAATCGGCGCGGCTTGGCATTCCGCTGCTGTGGAACAAGCCGATGGCGCAGCCGCGCATGACCGCCCTGCCCGCCCATGTCGCGGCGCTGGTCGTATGGCTGTGCACCGATGCCGCCGCCCATGTCAGCGGGCGGGACTTCTACATCCAGGGCGACGAAGTGGCCCTGATCCCCGAACCTGAAGCGATCCGCACCAGCATCCATCCCGGCGGCTGGACGCTGGATGCGTTCGACGAGCAGGCGAACCGCGACTATCTGTTCGGCTCGATCCAGAACCGGTTCGTGCGGACGCCTGATCCGGTTTAAAGCGGACCAACCGGCGGGGCGGCATGATCGACCGCCGCCCAGCCGAAACGCGGCGCGGTGGCGGCGTTATTCTCCTCCGCCTGCCATTCGACCGGATTCACCATCCAGTAGAACAGGCCATAGACGATATGCGCGCGGATGGCGCGCCATGCCTCTTCCTCGGACGGCGGATGGGCCACGCCATGGCGGGCCAGCGCGGCAAGATAGCCCGCGACCAGATCCCTCTCCCAAGCCCGCCGGTCCAGCGGATCGAGCGCGGAGATGTAGAAATAGGTCACGTCCTGCGCCCAATGGCCGCGACGCGTGGTCTGCCAGTCGAGGAAGCCCGGCCGCCCCTCGCGGGTGAGATACATATTGCCCAGATGCGCGTCGCCATGGATGACGCAACGCGGACCCTGCTCCCCGAAAAGGCGCAATTCCTGCAGCGCCGCATGAACCCCGTCCCGGTCGCGGCAAGCCGCCGGAATGCCGAGCGACCGGGGCAGCCCCATATAATGCGCCCATGTTTCGGGCTGGAGCTGACCGCGCCCGAAATCGCCCCAGGCTTCGTCCGGCAATGGATCATGGCGCATCAGCCAGCCAAGATCGCCATCGTCCTCCAGCGCGGGACTGTTCCACCAGCGCGCGTGCAACGCGGCCATGTCGTCCAGGAAAGCGGCGGCCTGATCGCGGGTCAGCGGCTGCTGCACGCGGCAGATATGGGCGCCGGTCGGTCGCAGATCCTCCATGACCACCATCCCCTGATCGGCATTCGCCGCGGCGTAGAGGATTTGCGGCAGCCCCAGCAGCAGGCGCGGCGCCAGCTCCGCGAAAAAGCGCGCCTCCGTCTGGTAGCAGAATTTCACCAGCTCCCGATGCTCGGCAAGACCCGCCTTGATGCACAAGGCCCGCGGCAGGCCATGGCCCCGCCCGGCGTCATTATAGGTCGCCGTCACCATCATCTTGGTGCCCGTGCCCCAAAGGATTTCGTGGACGTCGAGCCTCTCGACCCGCGTTCCGGGATAGCGCGGTGCCAGCGCGTCGCCCAGCCAGGAGGCGGTGACGTCTTCAGGGACCAACGGCAACCAGGGTTCTTTCATGCAGCCTCCTCCATATGCAGCTTCGATAACAGGCAGGCGACCAGATGACCGACGAGCGTTTGCAGCAAGACATGCCCTTCCCCGTCATCGCAGCGCCGGCGGGGAATTCGGCGTCCATGGAGCGCTTGACCCCGGCGGAAAATAAGGTTCGCATGGGATGGTCCGGCAGATCGCAACATAGCCTAAGAAATCCCGCCCAGGGCTGAGGGTCGGCCGCCGACGCGCCCGGTGCCGGCCACAGCCGTTCCCGGCCATCCGCGATCGGAGCAAGACCCTGCTTCACATTCCCTTCACGCCCTGAAGAACCAGTCTGACGATGGCGGCGACGTCCATGTGCAGATTGTCCGTACCCACCAACAGGCGATGCATCGGCGCCAGCACGGCGAGGTCGTAGAGGAAGCAGGCGGCCCTATCCGGATCGCGTACGCCGCAATTGAGGAGAGGCTGGCGCAGCATGGCCTGCGCCTGCGTCAGCCCGTTCCGGTTCGCCGCAAGTGCCAGCGCAGGCAGATTCGCCGCCTCCGCCACCAGCAACCGGTACATGGCGAGCGCATCCTCGTCCGTGGCCATCGCGTTGAGGGCGCCGACCATGCGGGTCAATATAGCCTCGTCGCTCGCGGCTTCGCGGCCGATCCGCTCGATCATGGCGAAACGGCGGGCGATGAACTGCTCCAGAACCGCTTCGAGAACCGCGCGCTTGTCCGGAAAGCCGGCATAGAGGGTCCTTTTCGACATGCGCGCCAGCGCAGCAATGGCGTCCATCGACGTGCCGGAAAACCCCTCTCGCCGAAACAGATGCGCCGCGGCGTCGAGAATGCGGGAGCGAGCGTCCAGCACGTCCAGTTGCGGGGGCATGACACGCCCGACTATCGCATCATCGTCGGCCGTCACGGCTGCTGGGTCAGATCGGGGTCGAAGTCTTGCCGAATGGGTCATGACCGGTGCTCGTCCCTCATGCCACGAAAGCGAGCGGCAGGCCCGGCCGGGGCGAACGGCCGCGCAGCAGCCGGCCCGTTCCGGCCGCCGTGATCCAGACATCCCGGCAATCCTCCGCGCGGAAGGCGATGTTCGTCACCATGCGATCATCGATCGGCATGTGGCCGCACAGGCCGATGGCGGGATCGACGATGGTGATACCGCCTCGCCCAATGGAGCCGATGCAGACATGCCCGCCCGCCTCCACCGCGAAGCTGTCCGGCATGATGTGGCCCGACGCCGTGGCAGCGACTTCGCCGCTGAGGCGCCCATCGCCCAATTCCACCACCAGCGCCGATCCATCGGAAAGCGCCACCGGCCCTTCCGGAATCAGAAGGCCGCTTGCCATGACCTCCATGAACCTCTCCCATACCTGCTGCCCTGTTCGACGGTCAGGTAGATAGGATCGATCCCGTTCGGGCAACGGCTTTCACGCGGGCGCCGACAATGCATCACAAGTCCGTACGACCGGCCTTATAGCGCCGGGACGTGCCGGCTGTTCCGCCGGATGTTTCAGTGCTGCGGACGGATGAACATGGCGGTGCCGTGGTCGGATGCGACATAAACGGGATCACCGATCTTCACCAGTTGCGGGATTTCCTCCAGCGCCAGCGGCATGCCCGTCAGCCGTCCTCGGGTTATCCGGCAGAAACTGTCCTCATCGATGCGGAAGGTGCGCTGTTCCCCCTCCTTCGTTTCCACGGCGATGGCGCAGGCGTCGAGCGCGGCGACCGTGCCGACGGTCGGGATATTGCCCGATTTCGGCATGCCGCGAATATCCATCGACAGGCGGAAATGGCGGTCGGACCGGTTGGCAAGTCCGCTATGGGGCGTTTCCAGGCTGAACACCAGCAGGTCGCCGGGTTGGTAGAGGGCGCGGCACCAGGCATCGGCCGGGATCACATCGTCACCTATGCCCTGGGGCGGCCGGGGAAAATCATTCATCCGGGGACGGTGCAACCCTTCGGCAACAGCCAGGCCGCCCGTCTCCTCATCGATTGGAGCGAGCGGCATCCAGCAGATTTTCAGCGGCAGCCCCTTGTTGTTGGGACCATCGCAATGGACGAAGTTGAACCGGGAGTCCGGCCGACCCGTGCCCGGCGGCAGCGCGTGATATTCGGTATTGGGCACCCAGAAGACCTCTTCCCCGAACAGCTCCTCGAAAAAGGCGCGGATCGCGGGCTCCGCGACGAATTGATCCCGCGGATAGCGCGCCAGCAGCGGATCGGTGGCCGGCGTGCCGTCGTTGCGGATCGGAAAATCGTCAAGCGGTGCGCCATTATACACGGCCGCGTCGTCGCGCGCTGGGTCGACGACTCCCAGGTCGCGCAAGACATCCAGGTAGACGGCGCGCAACCGGCCGACAGCATCCCTGTCCAGCACGTCGCGGAAGAACCAGTAGCCATCCCGATCCCATGCCGCATCCAGCGCCGCGCGATCGCCCAGCAGATGATTGGCGGTCCTGAGCTCGCGCATCGGCGGGGTATCAGGCGAGGTGGAAGTAATCATGTCGGCCATGTCCGGTCTTTCCATAAACGTCGGGCCAGGCCGACCCGCATCCGTCCCGCGAAACAGGACGGATGCGGGGCAGCCGCCCCTTTTTTCAGAAATGATAGCGCAGGGTCACGCCATAAGTCCGCGGCAGGCCGGGCGTGTGGCTGGTGTAGCCCAGGCTGTCGAGGTTGATGAGCAGGAAGTCGTATTTCTTCTTCGTCAGGTTGTTGACATAGAGGGCGAGGTCGAAGCCCGATCCCATGACCCGGTTCCAGCTCGCGTCCAGATTCACCAGATTATAGCCCTCTGCATCCGTATAGCCCGGCACAACCGTATCGTTCCCGACATAATCGTCGGTATGATAATAGCTGATCCCGATGGACGCATCGCCCTGAGAACTGTCCAGCGGTGCGAGCAGCCGCGCGCCCAGCGTGTAGACATTGCGCGGCGCGCGGGCGAAGGGATCGTTGCTGTGATCGCTGCCGTCCGGATAGATGAACTTCGTGAACTTCGCGTTGGTATAGGCATAGTTGGCCGACAGTTCCAACATGGACACCGGACGGAACAATATGTCCGCTTCGATGCCCCAGATGCGCGCCTTGCCCGCATTGGTCGTGACAGTGGTGGGGGGCAAGGCCAGCGGATCGGTCAGCAACCGCTGGATGTCGTTATATTTGGCGTAATAGGCGGCCAGATTGGTGCGCAGGAACATGCCGCCCATGCGCCAGTCGGCCTTCACCCCCAATTCGACATCATCCACCGTTTCCGGCCTAAAGGTCCGGCGCAGCCCGGCCTCGGTCGAGGCGCGGGCGCCGAAGCCGCCGGTGCGGTAGCCATGCCGGTGCGCAAGGTAGATCAGCTTGTCCTGCGCGATCTTATATTCCAGGCTGAGATTGTAGGTGACTTCGGAAAAGCTGTCGCCCACGTTCAACTCGCACTGCGAAAGCGGCACGGCAGTTTCCGGCGTCGCGGGATTATTGTCGAGGTCGCGGGTGAAACGGCATGCGGTGGCCGTGCGATTGCGGATCGTCGCCTCGCGCTTGTCTCGATTGTAGCGAACGCCGGCCGTCAGGCTCAGGCTGTCGTTGAAACGATAGGTGCCCTGCGCGAAAGCGGCGAAGCTGCGGTTGCGGCCCGCCACATCGGTATTGCTGAACGCAGCGGTGGGATAGCCGAAAATATCTTCCGGCTCGACCAGGCCCGGATCGACGCTGCCAACCGTGGAAAGACCCTGGTTGCGACCCTTTTCCCAGAAATAATAAAGGCCGGTGATCCAGTTGAAGTTTTCGGTTTCGCCCAGCAGTTGCAGCTCTTCCGAAAACTGCGCGGTCCAGTCTATCCGCTGCTGTGGATGCAACGAATTCATGCTTCCATCCATATCGTCGAAGATGTTGTCCTTGACGTGACGATAGCCGACGATGTTCTTGACCGTCAGCATGTCGTTGAGCGGAATGGTCGTGGTGTTGGCGATGTCGTGCGTCTCCACCTTGGTGAAGATGTTCGATCCATTGGCGATGCGATAGGGGCCCCGCGCCTGCTGTTCGGCCAGCAACTGCTCCAGCGGGCGATAGCCACGCGCCGCGCGGACGGCGGCGCCGTTCAGCGATCCGGTGGAACGGACCTTGGCGAGAAAGCTTGCCGTGCCGCCATCGTCTTCGTGGAAATAATTATAGACGGTCAGCGATTCGACGCCGCTGTCGTTCTTCATCAGCACGGAGGCGCGCAAGCCCTCCTGCGCGGTGTCGTTGACGTTGCGGCCCAATATCTCGTCATAGACGAAGCCGTCGTCGCGCTGACGCTGGCCGGCGACGCGCACCAGTATATTGGGCGACAGGGGCACGTTCAGCATGCCCTCCACGATGAAGGTGTCCAGATTGCCGTAGGTGACGCCGACGCGGCCTTCGAAATTGTCGGTCGGCCGGTTGGGACGGATGATGATGGCGCCGCCGGTCGTGTTGCGGCCGAACAGCGTGCCCTGCGGCCCGCGCAGCACTTCCACCGATCCTATGTCGAACAGCGCGCCATTGACCCCCTGCGTGCGCGCAAGCACGATGTCGCCCATATAGGTGGAAACGGACTGGTCCGCGAGCAGGGTTAGTTCCTGCTGGCTGAGGCCACGGATCGCGAAATTGGGCAGCGAACGGCTGCCACCCTGTCCGGGAACCGACACAAGGCTGGGGACCACGCGGCTGAGGCCCGCGACATTCGAAATATTGGCGCGCTCCAGCGTAGCGCCTGACACCGCACTGACGGAGAGCGGCACATCCTGCAACCGTTCCTCGCGCCGCCGTGCCGTTACGACGATGTCGTCACTGCCGAAGGCGGCCTGCGCATGCTGGAGTTCCTGTTCGGGCGCCGCCTGCGCCGATGCAATTGCCGGAGCCGCCGAAAGCAGGCAGGCACAGGACGACATCCAGAAACTCGAAATTTTCATGACAACCTCCCCTGAAACATTGATGTTCGCTTTTGTTGTGAAATCGTGACCGCCTCGCCGCCGGGCCGGTCGGTTGCCGCGTCACAGCAGGCCGCGTTCCTCCGACGTCGGCAGATCTTCGGGCGATATGCCGGCCTCGCGCATGGCCATGATCACCGCTGTCTGGGCAGAGGCGATGCAAGGGAAACCGACATAGGGCGTCAGTTGGACCAGCAGCCCTTCCAGTTCCTCCACCGTCAGGCCATTGGCCAGGCCGATCTTGACATGGTTTTTCAGCTCCAGCGATTGACGCGACGCGATCAGCGCGGAGATGACGGCTATGCTCTTTTCCTTGCGGTTGATGCCTTCATGCCGCCAGGCATCGTGAAAGGCCCAGCCTGCCGCCATGCGGGTAATATCCGACCCGAAACGGTCCGATGTCGCGGCTTCGTTGAAGACGCCGCCGAAGCGTTCGCCCATGACGCCAGTGATGAAGGCGACGCCCGATTCCTGTTTTTCATCCAGTTGGCTCATTGATTCGGTCCTTCTGTTCCCGCGTCGGCCGCCAGTTCCGCTTCGGCCAGGAAATGCGCGGCAATGGGGCCGATCCGCGTGACGCCACCGTCCACGGGCAGCAGAACGCCGGTGATGAAGCGCGCATCGTCGCTCGCCAGAAAAGCCACTGCCTTGGCGATGTCCCAGGCATCCCCTTCGATGCCCAGCGGCGCGATGGCCCGGCGCAATGTACGCAGACCTTCGGGCAGAACATGCATGGCATGGGGCGTCATGATATGGCCGGGCGCAACCGTGTTGACGCGGATGCCATCGCGGCCATGCAGGACGGCGATTTCGGCGGCAAGTTGCGCCATCGCCGCCTTCGACGGGCCATAGGCTATCGATCCATGGGCCCGCATCCCTGCGATGGAGGAAATGTTGACGATCGATCCCCCGCCCGCCGCCTTCATGGCCGGTACGGCATGACGGATCATCAGCATCGCGCTTTTGAGGTTGACGTCGATGACCCGCGTCCAGCCGCTCTCGTCCGCCGCGTCCAATGCAACGGGATCGGATATGCCGACATTATTGACCAATATGTCGAGCCGCCCGGTATGCGCGACCGCCTGCTCCACGAAATGGCGGCAGTCGGCATCGACCGTGACATCGCCGGCCAGCGTGAAGGCCTGCCCACCGGCAGCATCGATGCGGCGGCGCGTTTCCTCCGCGCTTTCCCTGTCGCGGTCGACCAGCGCGACATGCGCGCCCTCCCCCGCCAGCAGCATCGCGATGGCGCGGCCGGTGCCGATGCCGTCGCCCTGGGTTCCCGCACCCGTGACGATGGCCGAACGCCCCTTGAGGCGTGGATAGAATTTAGTGGGTTGCGGCATGGATCAGGCCCGGTCCTGCCCAGGCCCATCACGTGTCGGAAGACATGAAAATGCCGTCTCGGGCGCGCCTGTTGCGCGCCCGGCCATTTGCTCGATCATGCGAAACTCTCCCAATGGCCAAGTCCATGGCCTATTTTCTATGCATGCATCATGCGACTCTCCTGGCACTGGCGTCAGGTGCGGTTTTGACATCATGACGGGGGTAAATTACCATCCTGTATGGCTCGCGATATTGCAGTGATCGGATTTGACGGCGCATGTCTCGCCAGTATCGGCTTGTTCCTGGATCTGTTCGGCCAGATGCGCCTGCGCGTGGCGGATCAGTTTCGAACAAGAGACGACATCGGCATGCACACACGCGCCAAATTGTTGGGACCAAGCCCAAGGCCAATTCAGGTCCTGGGCGGATGGAAGCTGCAAGTGGAAGACGGGCTGGAGGCAAGGCCCCATCTCTATATCCACGTGCCCGACTTCTATTGTCCGGAGAAAGAGACGCCGGAATATCTTGCCAAACTCCATTCCGTGATCGACTGGCTCCGCAGTCAATATGCAGGCGGCGCGCATCTGTCCGCCACTGGGCGGGGAATAGAATTGTTGGCGGAGGCCGGGCTGACGGGCAATGGGCCCGTGCCGGTGACGCGAGGCGCAGCCGCGGAATTCCGCAGGCGTTATCCGCATATCCGCGTCAACACGACGGACCCCATTGCCGAAGTCGACCGGATCATGATGGCCCGCGGTATGACGCACGAAATGAGCCTGCTCACCCGCCTGATCGGCAGGCTGTTGTCACCGACCATGGCAGGGACGCTGGCGGACGCGATGGGCATGGAATCGGACCGGCCCGGCCTGTCGGACGATCCCCTGGTCGCAGCGGCGCAGATGTGGCTTTCCGAACGGGCGTCGCGCGGGCTGCATATCGGCATGCTCGCGACGCATCTTGCGGTGAGCCCGCAGACACTGATCCGCCGGTTCCGCGCGAAGCTGGGCATGACGCCGCGGGACTATCTGCGGCTGGTGCGGATGCGCAGCGCGCAGTCGCAGCTACGCGATACCGATCGCCCGGTTTCGCAGATCGCGACGCTGATCGGCTATAATGATCTCAAATCCTTCCAGCAGGCGTTCCGCCACCATAGCGGGATGAGTGCGAGCCATTATCGCGCCCTCGTCCGGAACGGCGGCGATCCGCTTCCCTCCCCATCCGGCGCGGTGGGCGGCTCCGATTTCGCGATGCCGCTGATATTGTGCTGAAGCTGCGGATAATGCGTGCGAATGGGGGACCGGCAGATGGCCGATCCCCCGATCGATCAGAACTGGACGCGGAATTCGCCGCCCATCGTCCTTGGCGGTTGCAGATAGGTCGCTGCCTGGGGATAGGGCTGCGACGCATTGAGCGCATTGCCCGCCGGGAATAGCTGGCCCAGATCGACATGGTTCAGCAGGTTCTTGACCCAGAAGGCCAGTTCGCCCTTCACCCCGTTGCCAAGCGGGATTTCGGAGATGCCCGTGCGCATATTGATGCGGTTGGTGAAAACGCCGGGATTATAGCGCGGCGAAGGCGAAGCGGCGGTTCCGGTCGAATTGACCACCGTCAGCAGCTTGTAGGGCGCGCAACATGTCATTTTCGAGCTGCGCGTCCAGTCGAAATGGATGTTGAAGACGCCGGGGTCGAGCGGCCGGCTGAAGTCCACGGAAACGGAGCCGGCATGTTTGGCCGCGCCTACGCCCAGCAGTTGGAGGAAGGATGCGCCGGGGTGGGCCGCCATATCGGCGGGCGATACGACCAGGGCGCCGGCACAATTGCCGGCCGGGGCCGCCGCGCACGGACCCGACGACAGGATGCTCGTCCCATTGGGCTTGAACGTGGTCAGTGTCCGCGGATCGATCCCGATCAACCGCTTGTTGCTGTCGACATAGGTATAGTTCGCCGCCAGGCTCAGCCCCGGCACGATCCGGGCGCTCAGTTCCACTTCCAGCCCCTTTGCCCTGTAGGGAACGGTGACGTTGAACGTGTCGGAAATGCTGGGGTTCGTTGCCGGGCTGGTCTGAATGGATTGTTGCTGATCCTCGACCTTATATTTGAAGGCCGCGATGTTCAAGGTCACGCGCCTGTCGAACCATTGGGACTTCATGCCGATTTCCCAGGACTTCAAAACTTCGGTGCCATAGGCGGTGAACACCTGCGAACGAACATTGGCGCCGCCATCCCGGAAGCCGGAGGCATAGCGGACATAGGTGTTCATGTCCTCGGTCAGCTTGACCTTGGCCGTGAAGGCGGGATCGACGCGCTTTTCCTTCGCCTCGTTGCGCAACTGCGTCGGCAGGATCACACCGTTGAAGATGTCGCGCCGGGCCCTCTTGGTGTCGTCGCTGTAACGCAGGCCCGCGGTCAGTTCCAGCCGCTCTTCCAATATGGGTGGCGTCCAGCTTGCCTGACCATAGGCCGCATAGGCGTTCGTCTTGGAAAATTGGCGGATGAAGCCGCCATTGGGCGCGAAAGGACTGTAATAGGGCGCGCGGCTGGGGCCACCGCCCGGCGTGCAGGGCGCGCCCGCTATGCCCGCCGGACAATTGGTGGAAAAGCCGGAATCACGCTCATCCTGCACATCTTCGTAGAAATAGATGCCGCCGACCGTGACGTTGAAGCTGGACGTCGTGTAGATCGCCTGAAGTTCCTGGCTGAAAACCTTGGAATCCAGATAATTGCTGGCCCATGCCTGCACGGGCGACGTTCCCAATGACGTAACCGCCCCGCCATAGTTGATGGAGCGACGCAATCCGGTGATCGACTTCAGCGTCAGCGCGTCGCTGGCGCCATAGGTCAGGTTCAGCACATGACCGCGATTCTTCGTGATGAAATAGAGCGAGGGAATCGCGAAGGGCGCTCTGTCGGGATATTTGTCGAGATCGAGCGGAAACTGCTGATAGCGTCCTCCATCGGTCGTGAAGATCGTGGCCGGACCTGTGGGCGGCACGGTGATGCCGCCATTGGGGTTCTCGATCGTGCCGATATTGGGAGATACCAGGATTTGCGGAAAGGCCTGATCGTCCTTTGCCCAGACATTGTCATAGGCATAGAAGATGTTGAGATCGCCGAAATCGCGTTCCACCGCAACCCTGCCGCCATAGGTCTTGAGCTGGCGGAAGTCCCTGTCATAGTCTCCAGTCTTCCAGTGAAAGGATGAATAAGGGCTTGAAACGGGGGTTATGTTTTGCAGGAGAGCGCTCTTGACGTTCCGGAAATACCCACCCCGCTTGCGGTACATGCCCGACAACTGAATACGGAATCCCGCGATTTCCGGCATGTCTAGACGCCCCTTGATCTCATAGGCATCGAAATTGCCGATGCCGGCGCGGAAGTCTCCTCCCAGCACGCCGCTTGGCCGGCGGGAAACGATCTGCACAACGCCCGCCTCCGCATTGCGGCCGAACAACTGTCCCTGCGGCCCACGCAGCACCTCGATGCGTTCAGGCGTGATAAGGTCGAGCGCGCCGCCCTGGGCTCGCGGAATGTTGATGCCGTCGATATAGAAGGCCACGGCATTGTCCTGCGTGCCCTGGGACGCATCCGATGTCCCATAGCCGCGCATCTGGAGCGCTACCCCGGTCTCGGTGCCGTTGAGCGGATAGGAAGTAAGACCGGCGATCTTGCCCGGCCCCAGATCGTTGAGATTTTCGATACCCCGGCTGCGCAGCGTGTCTCCACTCAGCGCGGTGACGGCAAGCGGCACTTCCTGCAGTCGCTGTTCGCGCCGTGTGGCGGTCACGACGATGTCTGCATCTCCAGCCGTGGCGCGGCCGCCCTGATCCTGCGCGCTGGCAAGAGAGGGCATGGACAGGGCGGACAGGGCCGCACTGGCGAAAAGAAGCTGCTTTTTCATGGACGTCTCTCCCTATGATTTTGTTCTATGAGCGAGCGATGCGAATGCGCCTCCCGAACGGTTCCAAGGATGCACGGGAACTCGGCGCGGGTGATCCGGAGCAGGCGGAATCATGCCGAGACAAAGAAAGCACCTGCCCGCATCGCGAACGATGAGGCAGGCGGATCATGTCCGGAAATATGGCCAGGCGCCGCGCAGATCGCATCGTCCCTCCCCTTCGGACAGAACATCCGCCGTTCTCGCGGTCTGGATGCCGGCGGCTTCAACCGCCTGTCCTTGATCCGGCATATCAGCGCCAGAACGGTGCAAGGCTAACTACGGCGCATATTGCATGCAAGTGCGCCTACATAGATCGTATTTGTGATCTCTCCGGCCAGGGCATCGGATGGGAAAAGCCTGTTCAAGGCTCGATCGAGTTTTTACAGCGGTTGGGCACCAACAAGTGGCGGCTCAAAGCGCATCTGCGATGACCAGGCTGAATCGATCTGTGAAGACCCTGCGACCTACCGCTCAATCGACCGCGAAGCGCCGGTCATAAGCAGCCTGGCGGCGCGCGATCTGTGCCTGCCTTTGCCGAGGCGTCACCTTCGCAACCGCTGGCGGCAAAGCCTCCCCAAGCCGCGCCAACGCCACTTTCCGGCTTTCGATCGACGGGGCTTCCGCATCGGGATCGGGGAAGCCCTGCCAACGGTGCAGGACCAGCACATCATGCAGCCCGCATGGATTCAGCCAATTATGCACGCCCGGGTCCGCCATGGAGAGGACATAGGTGAAGCGTCCGTCCGCATCCGGCGCCATTTGCGCATTGGTCAGGCTGATCTGCCTGTCGCGATTGGGCAGGCTGCGCAACCACAGGTCATGCAGGACGATGTCGCGATAGGTTGCGCCCGCCGCATTGGCCGTGATGATGACCGCTTCATCCTCGCGCAACGTGAAGTGGCCCAGGCTGCCCTGCTGGGTCACCAGTCCGCCCACAGACCCCGCTCCCTCGGGCGGCGTCATCATCTGTGGGCCGTTGAAGAACAGACGCTGGGCATAATAGGCATAGAATACATCGGACAGGATATTGCGAATGGCTGTAGCGGCCAGTTCATCTTCCGTCAGCGGGGGTCGCGTCGGCGGGTCGAGCCTGCGCACCTGCAACGCATCGGGCTGCTGCCGTTCCCAATCCCCCATGGAATCGCGGATGAAGAGGTAGAGCGTCCCTGCCGGTATCTGGAGATGATTCCGCCGTTTCCCGGCAGGCATATCATCCAGGGTGAGCCCGTACCGGCCGTCCTCGTCAATCTGCATGTCAAGTTGTTCGAGCGATGCCAGCGTCGCGGACGTGGTGCTGTTGCTGACCAGTTGGAAGGTGACGTAAGTGGACGGTTCGACCTGCCTTTGCCCTGTCAATTCATAGCGTCCGCCAGCCGCGACGGGAATGATGCGATAGGCGTTGTTGGGATTGTCTCCACCCCATTTCGCGCCGGGCACCTTATGTCCGAACCATTGGCCGCCTTCACTATATACACGCAATATGCGGGGATGATTGGCATCCGTATTGGCGGCAACCAGCGTGCATTTGAAACAATAATCGGAAACATGGTCGTCGAACAGCGCCATCTGGTCGGCAGGCATGAGCCTGTCCGTCACGCGCCGCCACATGATCTCCGCACGGGCGCGAGCCGCCCTGACGTCCGGCCGCTCGAACAGCCGCATGGCGAGCCTCTCGAGATCGCGCTGGTCGACATTGGCCACCGGATTGGCGGCGGACAGAAAATAATCGCCAGTGTCGAGGGGCATCACATCCTTCTCCCATGCAGGCCCGGCTATCACCAACAGGATCGACCATCCTATAGAACGATCGTTCTTATATCCGGCTGGAATCCGCCAATCCATGAAGATATGATGCACTTGGTAAACTAGTTCCGTCAAGCTCTGGCTTCACCCCGGGGCGCCACCCGAATATCTTCGGACCCGAGGCATCCGGTGGCTGCTCAGGCCACTGCCGCATCCGCCTCTCCGCTTTCCTTCGCCTTGGCGGGCATGCGCACCAGCGGATAGAACACCTCCTCCGCCCAATGGGGCTGCGCACCGGGCACGCCATAGCGCCAGGGCCGCCCCTGCGGAATGTGCAGCGTTCCGAAAATCCAGTCGAGAAAAGCGAAGGTGACTGCATAGTTGCGATAGGATGCGCCGTCCTTGCCATAGCCATGATGGCTATGATGCATGCCCGGGCTGATCAGCAGATGCTCGATCGCGCGGAACAAGGTGCCGAAACGCGGATGTCGCCGGATGGCGTCATCCCAGCGAAAATGGCTGTGGGTGATGAGGTTCCAGCAGAAGATGGTGAGAATGACGAGGCCCACCGCGATCCCCTGCCCCATATAGACCGCAAAGCCCGTAATCCATGCGGTTGGCACGACGAACGACCAGAACAGATTGATGCGCTGTGTCACCAGCACGTTCATGTACCGCCCCGCATGATGTGTCCGGTGTATCTTCCATAACCAGCGAAGCGCCGGTCGGCGCTGCCCCTCATGCGCCCACCGATGTCCCCAGTAGAAGGCGAATTCCACCAGCAGGAACAGGCTGATATAGGAGGGCAGCAAGGGAAGGTGGGCGAGCGCACCCTTCCCCTGCGGCAGCAGCAGCGCGGCCGCGCCAGCGATCAACAGCCCGGCCAATGTTCGCGTGACCAGCGGATTGAGCAGGGCGCACAGGCCGAGCACCAATATATCGTCGCGACGATAAATGCCGCGATGGCGGCCCATGAGAATTTCCGTTGCCAGGACGATCGCCGTCACGGCAAGCACCGGACCATAATAGGACATTGTTTCTCTCCTTGTCCGGCAATTTAGGCTGGCTTCGGGGAGGCTTCCAATTCATTGACAGTATGATTTCGATGAGTTCAGCACATGGACATCCGTAAACTTCGCCATATCGTCACATTGAGTCAGGAACGGCACTTCGGCCTGGCCGCAGACCGCCTTGGCGTGACGCAATCGGCTCTAACGCGCAGCATCCAGGCGGCCGAGGCGGAAATCGGCCTGCGCCTGTTCGACCGCGGGCGCGATGGCGTATATCCAACGCGCGCCGGCGAAGCGCTGTTGGCTGACGCGGTGCCGCTGCTCCGGCAGATGGAGAATCTTGAACGCAATATGGCGCTGCTTTCCGACCGGGGGTCGGGGGAAGTATGTTGCGGTTTCGGCCCCCTCGCTGCTGCATTGCTGTTGGAGACCATGCTGTCCCATGTCGCCCGCGATCATGGCGGCCTGAGGGTGCGGACTAAATTGGGCGATGTCGGGGAACTCCAGGCGTTGCTCCAGGAAGGGGAACTGGACTTTGCCGTCCTGGCCCATGTCCTTGTGGAAGACCGGCCTGACCTCAGCTTCAGGCGCATTGGCCGGACGCGGTTGGGCGCGTTGGTGCGGCGCGGCCATCCCCTTGCCGGCCGCACGGTGGGGGAGGAGGACATCGCAGGCTATCCCATCATCGGCGGAACAGGCGGCAGCCCGATCTACGCGCCCACGATCAGTTGCGACAATTTCGAGATTGCGGGCCTGGTTACGCTGGCAAGCGACGCCGTCTGGATCACGGCGGAGGCTTTGGCCGACGACCGATACGCGCTTATTCATGGTCTGCCGGTCGCGCAGCCGCTGGAGTTGGTGGTGGCATCCCTCGCTCGACGTACATTATCGGTCCAGGCGCTGTTGCTGATCGATCTGATCGTCGCGGCCCTGCGACACCGATCGGCCTAGAGCCAATCGACATTCAGAAGATGACGAGCCGAGCCGAAGGCCACCGAAGGTAAAATGGTGGTTTTTCGTGACCCGGAGCGCAGCCTACTCAAAGCAGGTGAGCACCGGAAGCACGGAAAAGCGTCATTTGCAGGGCGTCAGGGCTGAATGTCGATTGGCTCTAGGCGGAACTGCCCCAGTCGACCCGGCTTTGCAGGAACTCCGCCACGGCGCGGACGGCCTGACGCTTCATGCGATCCTGGGGAATGAAGAGCTGGACGTCGACGCTTTCCCGGTTCCACTCCGTCAATACCGGCTTCAGCAGACCCGATGTCAGTTCCGGAGCGACCAGCATTTCCAGCGTCTGGGCTATGCCGACTCCGGCGACCGCTGCGGCGGCTATGGCGTCGCCATGATTGAAGGTGGCGACGCTGGCCGGGCGTAGCGACCGCCGCTCCTTTCCGCGAACGAATCGCCATTGACCAACCGGCCGATCGACCGTGGCGTAAAGCACGCAATCATGATCGTGAAGATCGTCAGGCGTCACCGGTTCGCCGCGACGCGCCAGATAATCGGGCGAAGCCACCTGCACGAAACGGGTACGGCCCAGATTGACGACTTCCCCCTTACCTTCTGCCGGTACGCCGACGCGGATGAGCAGGTCGAACGCTTCGGGCCGGAACATCATGCTGCGGTCCCCGACGCTAAGGTCAAGGACGATGCGAGGATGAAGGGCGCGCAGCTGCGACAGGGCCGGCACGACGAAGCGCAGGCCGATCGCGCCCGGCGCGTCCAGCGCGACGCGGCCACTAGGGCCCATGTCGCTCATCCGCATCCGGCTTTCGGCCTGTTCCACCGCTTCCAGAATGGATCGCGCTTCTTCCAGAAACAAATGGCCCTGAGGGGTGAGGGCGAAGCGGCGTGTCGTCCGGTGGATCAACCGCGCGCCCAGCCGGTCTTCCAGCCGGGCCAGATGGGTGGAAACCATGGTCGGGGAAAGAGCCAGCCGCTCCGCGGCACGGACGAAGCTGCCTGAATCCACGATCGCCACGAATACTTCCAAACCCGTCAGCCGATCCATGATTATCTCTCATCATTGCATAATGCGTCTCGAACTGTGGTGATTATCCGCTCGGATAGCAATGCTAGAAAGAGGCGACTTCAATAATAAGCTGAGAGGAAGCATGGCCTATCCGCGCCTGTTCGATCCGTTCCGGATCGGCAATCTGACGCTCAAGAATCGCATCGCCATGGCCCCGATGGAAACGCATCTGGGCGAACCCGACGGCGGCGTGAACGAAGCGATCATCGCCTATTACCGCGAGAGGGCGCGGGGCGGCGCCGGCCTTATCATCACGGAATTCACCTGCGTCGACGCGGAAACCGGCTTCAGTTCCAACGTGCCGCAATTGCGGTTGGACAATGACCGGTTCAAGGCCGGTCACGCGCGACTGGTCGCCGCCATTCACGCGGCCGGAGCGAAGGCGGTCATCCAGATTTCGCACGCGGGGCGACAGACCAAGGAAAGCGTGATCGGCCGCCAGCCGGTCTCATCCAGCGCGATTCCTCTTAACAGCATCTATATGAACGCCGTGCCCCGGCCGCTGGAGGATGAGGAAATCCACCACATCATCGGGCGTTATGCGAATACGGCGCGGCTCGCCATGCTCGCGGGCTATGACGGCGTGATGCTGCATGGCGCCCATGGCTATCTGATCCAGCAATTTCTTTCCCCGCTGATGAACCATCGTGACGATGAATGGGGCGGCGATTTCGAGCGCCGGCTGCGCTTTCCCACCGAAGTCATCAAGGCGGTGAAAGCGCAGATCGGGAACAAGCCGCTGATGTACCGGATGTCCGTGGTGGACGGCGTTGAAGGCGGCATCACCATCGAGGACAGCGAGAAGATTGCGCCGCGTCTTTGCGAAGCCGGTGTGGATGCCGTCGACATCAGCTGGGGCTTTCTGGAAAGCGCCCATCTCATCCTGGAGCCGATGTCGGTCGAGGAAGGGGATCGCCTGCCCTATGCCCGCCGCATCCGGGAAGCGACCGGCAAGCCGGTAATCACCGCAGGCGTGATGCGCTGGCCCGACAAATGCGAGCAGGCAGTGATCAATGGCGACACCGACATCGTGTCGCTGGGGCGCGCGCTGCTGGCCGATCCGATGTGGCCGATCAAGGCGCAGCGCGGATTGGTCGACGACATCCGGCCATGCACCTCCTGCAACTGGTGCATTCGCGAACTGGCGCAAAGTCGGTCGGTCGCCTGCGCGGAAAACCCCCGTTGCGGCAAGGAGACGGAAGCGGAACTGGAGCGCTTCGCAAATGGCCTGAAGGCGGCGGTGATCGGCGCGGGCCCGGGCGGCATGGCCGCGGCCCTGCTTCTTGATCAGGTCGGCTTTGCCGTCACCCTGTATGAAAAGCGCCAGCGTCTGGGCGGCAATCTTATCACCTCGGCCGTTCCTCCCGGAAAGGACAAGCTGTTCTGGTATCATAAATTCCTGCTGAACCGGGTCGAACGCAGCACCATCACCGTGCGCGTCGGGACGCAGGCGACGCGGGAGGTGATTGAAGAGGACCAGCCAGACGTCCTGATCCTCGCCAATGGTTCGCGGCTGGCGCCGCTTGACCTTGCGAGCTGGGGCAATTTGCCGACCGCGCCAGCCTATGAAGTGCTGATGGGCGAAACGGATGTCCCGCCATCGACCCCTGAACGGCCGATCGTCATCTATGGCGGAGGTGAAACGGGAACGGAGACAGCGGAGTATCTGGCGCAGGACGGACATCATGTGCTGCTTGTCACCCGTTCCGACGCCAAGTTCCTCGCCCGCAACGCCGAAGTGCTTTACCGCGGCGCTCTGTTGCAGCGGCTGCATGGCAATGCTGCCATCCGCATTCTCGACAACACGACGCTGCATGCCGTCGATGGCGAGCATGTCACGCTATCCGGCGATGGCGCGCTGACGGATCAGCCGGCGGCGGCGCTGCTGCTGGCCCATGGTCTGGTGCCCGACAGCGAATTGCCGGACGCTCTCACCGGTCTCGACATTCCGATGATCCGCATCGGTGACGCCGCGCAGGTTGCGCGGATCGGTGAAGCGGTGCGCGACGCCTATCGCGCGGTGCAGGATCTGCGCCGCCTCATCCTGCAACCGGAGCCGATCGCATGCTGAACATCGCCACCACCATCGAACGCCGCCCGCTCGACGCACCTTTCGGACTGGAAATCGTCGGCGCGGACCTGACCCGCGATCTGGACGACGCGACCCGGAAGGCGATCCATGATGCATGGATCGACGCGGGAATCCTGCTCTTCCGCGACGTCCGCAACGACGACATGGCGCAGATGCGCCTCAGCACCATCTTCGGGGAAATGGAACCTGCCGCCACGGTCGATCTGAACGATCCCGTCAATCAGTTCATGATGACGCTGGCCTATGATCCGCAGGACCCCTCGGGCCGCCCCAACCCCTTCTATCGCGTGGATGGCATCGATCGCGCAGGCTGGCTGGGCTGGCATTGGGATCAGAGCTTCATGCCCGCAATCGTGCGCGGCGCCGTGCTGCGCATGACGGAACCGGCCCGCACCATGGGGGAAACCGGCTTCATCGACGCGATCCAGGCCTATGACCGGCTGTCGCCCGACATGCAGAAACGCATCGAGGGGCTGGAGGTCGTTTACGAATTCAACCCCGATTTCTGTTCCGGTCAATTCGGCTTCCCCACCGACATAGAACGCCTTGACGTCGGCGCGACGGTCAAGCCGGGATCGCATTACAATTTCCCGCCTGTCGTCCATCCGCTGGTGATCACCCAGATGGAAACGGGCCGGAAGGTGCTGAAACTCTCGCCCATGCATGCCCGCTATGTGCTGGGCATGGAAAGGGCGGAAAGCGATGCGCTGCTGACAGAGCTGGCGGCGCATCTGGGTGATCCAGCCCATGCCTATTTCCACAAATGGCAGGAAAACGACATGGTCGTCTGGGACAATTGGCGGATCGTGCATTCCGCCAATGGCGTTCCGCTCGACTGCAAGCGCAGCGCCCGCCGCACGACCATTGCCGGCGACTATAAGGTCGGGCGCTATCTCGACCCAACACTCGATCGGGACCGCGAAGTGAAGCGGCTGGTGGACTGAACGATGGCGGAGCCGTTACTGACCGGCGCGACGATGCCGGTCAGCGACGATGGCCATGCATCATGGATATGATCTATCCGCCGGACGAAGGAATGCCAAACGGCATCAGGACCAGCCGCGGAGGAACCTTCCGGCGATTTCCCGCGCCCGCCCTTCGCGGTGGACGAAGCCAATATCATCGACCATCACCCGAAATCCCTGGGTGATGAGGCCTTGCAGGTCGAAGGCGGCGTCCTGCGGATCGCCCGCACACAGCACGCCGTCCGTCATCAGCCGTTCGAAATAATCGCTGATCGGCCGGAAGCCCTCATAGGCATTGGCAAGCAGCATCGCGCCCAGATGAGGAAAGTCGCGCCGTTCCGCCACCGCGATCTGGAGCAGGGTCCGCCCCATGGGGCGGCATATCGCGACCTCCGTATAGGTGGCGACGAACCGCTCTATCGTTCCCAAGGGGTCGGCCACATCCAGTTCCAGCGCCCAGAGACCGGACCGCACCGCTTCCATGCTGCGATGGATCAGCGCGGTGAACAGCCCTTCCTTGCTGCCGAAACGGCGATAGATGGTTGTCTTGCTGACACCCGAACGCTCAACCAGCCGGTCCAGGCTGGTGCCGCCGAAGCCCGTCAACGCGAACTCCTCCAGCGCGATGTCGAGCAACCGGTCGATGCGCCGGTCGACCTCTGCGCGCGGCAGCCGACCGCCCTGCCAGCGCTTCCCTGCCTGTCCCGTCGTCATGGTCTCGCCGCTCATCCTGCGCGGATAACCCGGCGCGCCGCGCAAACCAAGGGGCAGTCCGCGCGCCGGTTCGCAAAATCGCTCCTGCGGGAAGCGCCACCATTATCGGCGCCCTTCAATGACGTTGGAGCGCGCGCTTGGCCTCTGGCGTGATGGTATAGACCGCTTCGCGCTGCGCCCCGCGATTGGGATGATCGACCCGATACCCCTGATAGTGGCGGCGCAAAAGGCCGGCGCGGACCAGGTCCGATACGACCCGGCTCACATTCGTCCGTCCCGATCGCAATATTCGCGACTGAACTTCCTGTTCGAGCTGCCGTTCCACCTCTTCGGGATCGGCCATATTGCCCGGACGCGACATCAGATCGGCGTGAACCGCATCGATCATGGCGCGACGCCGACAATCCCGTTGCGCGAGAGGCGCCAGCGCCTGGCAAAGCCAGTCACGGACCGGCACCCTCCCCTTGCCGCTGCCGACATAAGGCCCCACGCTGTCGTGGGAACCCGCTTCCTGAGCGATCAGCTTCAACACCAGCAATGCATAGCGGGGCCGCTTCGACACCGTCGATATGCGTTCGACAAGATCGGGAAGCGCGGACGTCACGGGCAGCGATGGCGGCCGGGACGCCGCCGGCGATTGCTCGAAGAGATCAGGCTGGTGGAACATATGTGGAATCTAGCACATGCTGGGTCCGTGTGAATCCCCCTCTGCGGCGATCTTCCAACAAAAAGCACGGATGACACTTTACCCGGCAAGCGCGTGGGATTTCGCGGTCCATTGCCATTTCCTGCGGCTCGATCTGAACGGCCAATGGTCGTGACCTGTCCGGCGCCGCGAAGAATGCTCTTCCTTTCCGAAAAATCAGCCGTGACACTTAATCCCCCGCGCGCAAATTCGGTAAAGTGTCACACATGTCATTCAGCGCGGTTCCCATTCTTCGACAGGTTCCCGACGGCTTTTCTGCACGATGATCTAATATAGTTTTACGCGATAACGGATTTGCCGGAACGGCCGTGTAATCGGGTCGTTGCAGAATAAACCAGCCATCAGGGGTGAAGATGTTATGAAAATGGCTCCCGCGTTTCTCATTGTCGCACTGGCTGCATGCGCGCCTTCCGATCAGGGCGATTCCGGTGATTCCACTTTCGCGCCGAGCAACACGACCGCAGGCACGGTGCCCGACGGCATTCCCGGCGAAGGCCCCGGCAGCGCCATGACGGATGGCGAGACCAGCACGCGGGGCGCCGTTTCCGCCAGCGACAGTCCCACGGCAACGCAGGGATCTTCAGGTTCCTCCGCGGCGCAAAATGGGTCCGGGCGATAACGCACCTTATCGGAAGAGCGAAATCTTCGCCGCCAGATCGTTTCGGATCGTCGTGGCGGCGACGCCCCCCTCCCCCATGGCATGGCTGATCTGGTCCAGGCCCTTGGCCACGTCGCCGGCCGCATAAAGGCCCGGCACGCTCGTTCGCTGATGGTCGTCGACGATGAGGCAACCGTCGTCCGTCGCTTCGGCCTCCAGCATCATCGCCAGTTCCGACCGGATGATCGAGCCAAGCGCCGGATAAACCGTGTCATAGGCTTGCGCCCCATTCGGCGTCGGCACCGATATGCTTTCGCCGTCGATGCGCAGCGGTTCGCAAGGGCCGTTCACCAGGGCGATGCCCGCCTCCTCCAGTCTTACCCGCTGGTCGGCGGACAGTTCATGATCGCCCTCAGGTGAAATCAAGCTGATGTCGGGGGAATAGGTGCGCAGGAACATCGCTTCGTTCGTCCCGCGCGTGCCCGTTCCGATGACGGCGATACGCCGGTCGGTGACTTCGTAGCCGTCGCAGATCGGACAATAGCGCAACAGCCCCTGCCGAAGCGCGGCATCGTGCACATCGGGCGATATGGGCGGCGCATTGTTCACCACGCCGGTCGCCAGCAGGACGCTGCGGGCCTGCCAGGTTTCGGTCCCGACATGCGCCAGGAAGATATCGCCGTCTTTTTCCAGTCCCGTCACCAGCCCTTCCGTCACCTCACCGCCGAATTCCGCCGCCTGCCGGCGCATGAGCGCGAGCAGCTCCCGGCCCGATATGCCGCCGGGATAGCCTGCATGATTGCGGGTATGCGGGATCAGCGCAGCGCGGCTGTTGCCCGCGTCCACGATCCTGATCCTCAAATGGAAGCGGGCCAGATAGATGGCGGCCGTAAGGCCGGCGGGGCCCGCGCCCACCACCAGGCAATCCAGGGGCTTCGTCATTACGCTAACGCCCGGGCTGCCGGCGCGGCGTCAGCAGGCCGAGTAGCAGAACCCCGGCCGCCACACCCGCGCCGGTGGCCAGGGCGGCCTTCCGCCGTTTCGTCGCGGGTTTGCGGAACCCGCCGTCGATACCGCCGCTGTCCCGTGGCGGATCGAACAGATTGCCGCGCGTGACCGGCGCGCGTTCCGCAGAAGCAAAATAGCGCCCGAAGGCCAGATTCCCGATCCGGCTGAGCAGCGAGGGCGCAAATGGATGGGCGAACCGCACAGCCCAGGTCGGCGTCCCCAGCAGCAGGCTGTCGCGGGGCCGGTCCGCCAGGCGCACCACGGCGGCCGCCACCCTCCTTGGATCGAGTATGGGCGGCGGGGCGGTCAGCGCCTTGCCGGTATAATTGCCGGCGTGGCGTAGAGCGGGCGTATCGACGAAGGCCGGATAGACGTCGCAGATATGGATGTCCGGCCATTCGGTCATTTCCGCGCGCAATGCTTCCGAAAAGCCGCGCAGGCCGAATTTGCTCGCCCCATAGGCGGCGGCATAGGGCGTGCCGGTCAATCCGCCTAGCGAGATCATGTTGACGAAAATGCCGTGCCGCTGGGCCATGAAGATCGGCAGCACCGCATGGGCGTCGTTCATATGGCCGATGAGGTTGGAACGGATCGTCCGTTCGTGCACCTCGATCGGGACGTCCACGAACTTGCCGACGGCTCCGACGCCGACATTGCTGAACCAGAGGTCGATCGACCCGCAAAAATCGCGCGCCGACCGGGCGAGCTGACGCACTGCATCCGCATCCGCCACGTCGAGCGGTACGACCAACACCTCCGCGCCGGCCCTGCGGCACGTCTCCGCCACGGCTTCCAGCGCCTCGCCATCCCGTGCCGCGAGGACCAGCTTTCCTCCCCGGGCTGCGAACGCCTGCGCCGTGGCCTGGCCTATGCCGCTCGACGCGCCCGTGATGACGATATGGGTGCAAGGCATTCGCGTGCCCCCGCGGCTCTTGTTCATGATCGCTCCTGTCAGCCTGTTCACCGATAAGCGCGAGAACGGGACTCCCGTTCCTGATCCTGGTTCCGAAAGCCGATTTTCCTTGCCATGGGTTAGGCCGCGTGGACGAATTCGGAATGTGGGGAAATGGCCAGTTGCGGGGCGCGTCAGTTGCGCCTCGTGAAGATGGCGGCGACCAGCGCGATGCGTTCGACATCGCGATAGGCCGGGCTTTCCAACTCTTCCCCGAATATGTCCGGGTCGATTTCGCTATAGCACAGAGTGCAATCCCGGCTTTCCGCCAGCGCCGACAGCCTTGCGCGCAGGGCGTCCGCCCCGCCGACGATGGCGCTGCCGGTGTAGAGCAGCAGGCGACCCTCCCGCTTCAGCCGGGACAAGGCGCTTTCGGCCATCCTCCATGCCACGGCTGCGCCATGCCCGTCCCCGCCGTCGCGATAGGCGCGGCCCTGCCGATCCCTGATATAGGGCGGATTCGCCACGATCAGGTCGAAATCGCCCGCCACCGGGTCCAGCGTGTCGGCCAGCACATAGCTGGCGCCGAACCCGGCCAAGCCCGCATTGATCCGCGCGAAACGCAGGGCGGATGCGTTGACGTCGGTCATGACAATGCAGGCCTGGGGGCATGAGCGGGCAGCGGCAATGGCGCCGACTCCGGTACCGGCACCCATATCCGCGATCCGCGCCCCTCGCCGCGCCGGGCGCATCGCAAGCTCCTGACGGATCAAGCGCGCGAACCGGTAACTGTCCGGGCCGAAGAACACGGCATCGCGATCCACCGTGGGGTAGCTGGAATGAAGGAACAGATCATCATCCAGCGAGGAGACCCGCACGCGGCTCCTCATCATCCCGTCCGCCCGGTGCTCGACCATTTCGGCCAGCTTCAGGCAATCCATTACGGAGCGATCGAGAAGGTCGGGAGAGAAGGGCCGGTTCCACCCGAACACATCGCGCAGGTCACGCGCCGGACGGGCGGCGTCGCGCGCCAATATGCGCGAATGGGAAAGAGGCGTCGGCGTTACAAAGGCATAGCGCCGCTTCTTCAGAAGCAGCAGGAGTTCGCGCAGCGCTTCTTCCTCCATGGCCGCATCTTCCGGCTTGCGCGCCAGCATGGCGGGAGGGGGAATTTCAGCCTTCCGGAAGGCAGAGAGATCATGCATGCCGAACCCCTGCCTGATTGGAACCTGGCGCTTCGGGGCAGCGCCGCTTGAGGTCGAAGCAGTCGCCCTGGCTCAGGACATGCAGCCGGACATCATGCATGGACAGGGTGCGTTCCGGACTCGCTTCGGCAATATTGGAGTGGGTGACGCCGGAGCCGTCGACGATATAGACCGCCCCGGAACCGATCACGCAGAAACGGTGCCCCTGAACCAGGATGGCGGTATCCTCATCGATGCCGATGCCCAGCACGCGCGGATTTTGCGCCACCGCTCCCATCAGGCGGCCGATGCGCCCGCGCTCCGCGAAATGCTGGTCGATGATGACGTCGCGGATCAGACCCAGGCCGGGGGCCATGTGCAGGTCGCCGATGCGGTGCGATTCCTGGCTGCTGCCCTTGACCAGCATGGTCTCGCTCATCACCGATGCGCCGGCGGACGTTCCCGCCACCACGCCGCCTTCCAGATGAATCTGCCGGACCATCTTCTCCACCGGCGTGTCGCCGATCTGGCTGGAAATGCGCAGTTGATCCCCGCCGGTGAAGAAAATGCCCTTGGCATTTTCGAACAGGGTCGCCGCGCTGGATTCCAGCGTTTCGCCCCGTTCATGCACGTAAAGTTCCACCAGATCGTCAAGGCCCAGATCGCCAAAGGCCTTCCGGTAGGATTCGAAATAGCCGTCGGGCTGGTGGCTCGCCACCGTGGCGATCACCAGTTTCCCATCCTTCACCCGCTCGGCCACTTCCTTCAGGATGCGCTTTTCGCCTTCCTTGTCTTCGCGCCCGCCGATGATGATCAGCGGGCCTCCTTCCTCAGCCATCAAGCAGACCCTCCAGTTCCTGTCGGTGGACAGCGCCATGCGGCTCGGCAAGGCGGCTGCCGTGGATCGCGACCGCGAAATGGTCGCTGTTATGCGCGACTCCGAAACGCCCGTGGCGGTCGATCAGGATCGCGCCCCCTTCCCCGCCCACGCGGTCGAGCTGCGCAAGGCCGGTTTCGGCGGCGGCGCAGAGCGGTCCGGCTTGCAGCGCGTGCATGACATGCGCGGCGATGGTCGTGCGGATGATCATTTCGCCGTCACCGGAAAGGGACACGCCGCCAATGCCGTCATCGGCATAAAGTCCGCAACCGGGAAGCGGCGAGTCCCCGATCCGGCCCGGATGCTTGCCCGGCAAACCCCCGGTCGATGTCCCGGCCGCGATATGCCCCTGCATGTCGATCGCGACGCAGCCGACGGTATCATGGGCCTTGGCATATTCGGATGCCATGCGGTCGGGCGCGATCATCTCGGCGGGATCGCACAGCGCTATCTGCTGCTCCTCCGCGAAGCGTTCCGCCCCCTCTCCGGCCAGCAGCACCGGCCGGGCCGGGATCAGAGCACGCGCGGCGACGATCGGGTTGCGGATGCGGCGGACGCCCGCGACAGCGCCCACCGAAAGATCGCGGCCGTCCATGATCGCCGCGTCCATCTCGACCGCGCCGTCGGCGTTCAGGACGGAGCCGAAGCCGGCGTTGAAGATGCTGTCATTTTCAAGGACGCGAATGGCGGCCTCGACCGCCGCGACGGCGCAGCCGCCGAATTGCAGCACGATCGCGCCCGCCGCGGCCGCCGCCCGGCACCCTTCGCGGTTACGGTCGTGCAGCGCGACGTCGATCGTCTTCGCCCCGCCATGGACGATGAGGGCCCATTCAGACATGGGCCGGCACCATCTGCTCTCCGGCCGCCGCCGGCGACCCGAATTGCTGTACCTGTCGCCAGACCTTTTCGACCGATGTGGGCAGGATCACCAGCAGGTCGCCGGGCCGGCCCTTGCACAGCACGGCCTCGACCGCCTCGAACTCATCCACGATCCGGTGGATGCGCTCGTTCGGCATGCCGGCCCTCAACGCGCCCTGGGACAACAGGGCATTGGTCTCCCCCCGGGGCCGGCCGCGTCCGTCCGGCGCCTCGCGGAATATGATCTCGTCGAAGACGCCGGCCGCGATCTGCCCCATCTCGACAATGTCGCAGTCGCGCCGGTCGCCGGGAATGCTCACCATCCCCACCGCGCGTCCATGGGCGCCGCGCAGCCGGTCGACCACCTGCCCCAGGGCGATCAGGCCGGCAGGATTATGGGCATAGTCGACGATGATGCGGATGCCGTCCCGCTCCATCATGTTGAGCCGCCCCGGCGACTCCTCGAAGCTGGAGGTGAAGGCGCGCAGCCCTTCGCGGATCGCGTCCAGCGGGACGCCATGGGCGAAGCACATCGCCACCGCCGCCAGCGCATTGGCGATGTTGAATTCCGCTATGCCGCCCAGCGTCGCCGGGATTTCCGAGGCGGGCATCAGGGCGATCCGCTCCTCGCCGCGATGGATGACGATGGTGCCGCCCGTCTCGTCCGGATCGCGGGTGACCGCCAGGCCGCCCGCCAGCAGGTGACGGCGCAGCATTTCCGCCATGCGCGCGCCGCCTTCGAGCGAGAACCAGACGATCCGTCCCCGCGCATGGCGGGCGATGCGCCGGCACATGGGATCGTCGGCGTTCAGGATCGAAAATCCCCTGCGGGCAACATTCTCCACCACGACGCCCTTGACGTCGGCCAGCGCTTCCACGGTATCGATGCCCTTCAGGCCCAGATGATCGGCGGTGACGTTGAGCACGGCGCCGACATCCGCCCCGTCATAGCCCAGCCCCTCCCGCAATATGCCGCCGCGCGCCGTTTCCAGAACCGCGACATCGACGGAGGGGTTGCGCAGGACCATGCGCGCGCTGCGCGGCCCGCTGGCGTCCGCCTTCTTCAGCAGATGGCCGTTGAAATAGACGCCGGACGTGGTCGTCATGCCGACGTTCAGGCCATGCTGGCAGAGGATCCGCCCGACCATGCGCACCGTGGTCGACTTGCCGTTCGTCCCGGTGATGGCGAAGATCGGGATGCGGCTGGAGCGGCCACGCGGAAAGAGAGCGTCGATCACCGGACCGGCCACGTCGCGGGCCCTGCCGCTCGATGGTTCGAGGTGCATGCGGAAACCCGGCGCGGCGTTCAGCTCCACGATGCCGCCGCCCGTCTCCCGCACGGAACGGGCTATGTCGGGCGACAGGAAATCGATCCCGCAAATGTCCAGTCCGGCAGCGGCGGCCGCCTGCTCGGCGATCAGGCGATTGTCCGGATGGATGTCGTCGGTCCTGTCCACCGCCGTTCCGCCGGTGGAAAGGTTCGCCGTGTCGCGCAGGCGCACCCTCCTGCCAGCGCCTGGAACCGTTCCAAGCGTCATGCCGCCTTGGGCGAGCAGGGCGATCATCGCATCGTCCGCGACGATACGGGTCAGCGCATTTTCATGCCCCCGCCCCCGCCGCGGATCGTCGTTCACCCGGTCGATAAGCTGGCCGATGGTGCTGAAGCCGTCACCCACGACTTCGGCGGGCATGCGCTGCGCCACGGCGACGACCTTCCCGGCCACCACCAGGATGCGGTGATCGTCGCCGGGCAACTGCTCCTCCACGATGACCCGGCGGCCATGCTGCCGGGCGCGCATCACCGCGGCGCGAAGCGCGGCCTCGTCCCGGACCTGCGTGGTGACGCCGCGTCCATGATTGCCGTCGAGCGGCTTCACCACCAGAGGCATGCGCAGCCGCCGCGCCGCGCCGACGGCTTCTTCCTCGGAACGCACGACCACGCCCCTGGGGACCGGCAGGCCGGCCTCGTCCAGCAGCTTCTTGGTCAGGCTCTTGTCGCCTGCGATGTCGACGGCGATCTGCGACGTGTCGCCGGTGATGCTTGCGCGGATGCGCTTCTGCCTGCTGCCATAGCCGAACTGGATCAGGCTCTGCTCGTTGAGGCGCGTGACCGGGATGCCCCTGCGCCGGGCTGCCGCCACAAGCGAGGCCGTGGTCGGACCCAGCGCGTTCCGGCGCAATATCTCCCGCAAGGACCGGATCAGGGCATCGGCATCCTGCGGATCGGCGGGCATCTGAACGCCCAGCTTCTCCAGCCCCTTCACCTCGCCCAGACCTTCCGGCAGCAGCGAAGCGACCAGTGCGATGGCGAAGGCGCCCGCCGCCATGCCGGCCTGTTCGTCGCCATAGGTGAAAAGGATGTTGTAGAACCCCGGCTTCCCCCTGACGGAGCGCGTCTTGCCCCGGCTCACCGGGCTTCCCGCCATGGTCTGGAGTTCCAGCGCCACATGTTCGATCACATGGCCGAGCCATGTCCCCTGATGCAGCCGCCGGACGAAACCGCCGGCCTGCCGATAGCTGCAACCATGATTGGCGAGGCCGGGCAGGCGGGCCAGCAACTGTTCGGTGAAAAGCGGCAGGCGGTCGGTCGGCCATGCCTCCAGCCTGCCAAGGTCCAACTGAATGCGCACCATCGGCCGCATGCCGAAGATATGGGCGCCGCGATACAGGCTGCGCTCGACAACGGTCAGGCAGGGTCCCGACGCGACCGCACCGGGATCGGCGGTCGCGTGCTGGAATATCTCATTCATGAAGAAGCTCCACTGGGCTACCTGGCCGGCAGCTCCGATCCAACGGGCTCGGCCGACTTCCGTTCCAGCGGAATTGGGGATGAAGGGCAGGTTTAACTTATGTCATGTCGATTTCCCGGGACCGACAACTGTCCATCGACTTGCCCTCGGGTCTCGGTGGTCCTCAATCCGCAAATGGATCAGGTGGAATCGCGTGGGACAGATCGATGACGACCGTCTTGGTCTCGGTGAACTCCCGGATTGCGTCGAACCCGTTTTCGCGCCCGATCCCGCTCATCTTATACCCGCCATAGGGCAGCATGAAGTGCACGGGGCGGAAAGTGTTGACCGATACGAGGCCGCTTTCGATGCGGGCGGCGACGCGATGGGCGCGGGACACATCCCTGGTCCACAAGCCGCCGACCAGCCCATAGCGCGTGTCGTTGGCAAGGGAGACGGCTTCTTCCTCGCCATCGAACGGCATGACCGCCGTCACCGGCCCGAATATCTCCTCCTGCGCCAGACGCGACCGGTTGTCGACATCGGCAAAGACGGTGGGCTGGACGAAATAGCCTCTTGAAAGGCCCTCCGGCCGTCCTCCTCCCGCCAGCAGGCGCGCGCCGCTTTCATGTCCCAGACCGATATAGGCTTCAGTCTTGTCCCGCTGTTCGGCGGAGGTCTGTGGCCCGATATGGGTGCGGGGATCGAAGGGCGGGCCAGGACGTATCCGCTTCGCCCGCTCGGCCAGGCCGGCCGCGAAACGTTCATAGATCGGCCGCTCCACGAAGATGCGCGATGCGGTGGAGCAGGACTGCCCGGTCGAGCGGAAGGCGCTGTGCGTCGCGACGGACAGCGCCCTGTCGAAATCCGCATCGGCAAAGACGATGAACGGAGACTTGCCGCCGCATTCGAAGGAGCAGCGCTTCAGGTTCGCGCTCGCGCCCTGCATGATGCGGATCGCGGTTTCATGCGAGCCGGTGAAGCTGACCTTCGCGACGCCGGGATGGGCGGAAAGCGCCGCGCCCACGGCGCCGTCGCCCGGCAGCACATTGACGACGCCGGCGGGGAAGCCCGCTTCTTCCGCCACCGCCGCCAGAGCGAGCAGGCTGGCCGGAGTCTGCTCGGCGGGCTTCAGGATCATGGCGTTGCCGGCGGCAAGGCCCGGCCCCAGCTTCCATGAGGCGAGCGAGATGGGGGAATTCCACGGCAGGATCGCCGCCACCACGCCGACCGGCTCCAGCCTGGTATAAGCCAGCGCGTCGGGCCGATAGGGTATCTGCTCCCCATTCACCTTGTCCGCTGCCCCGGCGAAGAAGGTCAGCCAGTCCGCCGCCCGCTGCACCTCGCCCAGCGTGTCGCGCAGCGGCTTCCCATTGTCGCGGCTCTCGATCTCGGCCAGCCGGGCGGCGTCGCGGCGGACCAGGTCCGCGAACCGGGCGATCAGCGCGCCGCGTTCGGTCGGCGCGGTGCGGCCCCATGGACCGGCCATGGCGGCGCGGGCGGCGGCGACCGCATCCTCGACATCGGCCGCATCGGCGGACGCGACCTCCGCCCAGACATCCTCGGTGGAAGGATCGATGCTCGCGATTCGGCCAGCGGCGCGGGGCGCGACCCATTCGCCGCCGATGAACAGCCGGTCGAACCGCTCCACGCTCATGACGCCTGACGCAGCGTTTCGACCGCCCGGATAGGACGCAGCATGTCCGACAGGGACTCCGCCTCGGGCGTTTCGCCCATGGCTTCGGCCACCGACACGGCGCCATCCCCGAAATGCCAGCGCGTGTTGCGCTCGAACTTCGCCAGCACCTCGGCGCGTGAGAGGGCCGCTTCCGGCGATCCGGGATGATAGGGCACATGCCTGAAATAGCGGCGCCCCGCCGCCTGCACGGTCAGCCGCGCCGGGCAATGGGCCGGATAGTCGGACTCCGGATCGACCGACGCCTCGATCTTCTGCGCGAGGGTGAGGATGCGATCATCGTCCAGCCGCTCGGACAGGAAGGTCTCCAGCCCGACATCGCCATCGACCAAGGCCGCCGCGACCCCGAAGAACAGGCTGAACCGGCCCTCATGGGGCGTTTTCGGCGCTTTCTTGCGGTCGCGGGGTTCGGTGACGAGCGTCAGGCCCGGCTCCGCGAGCTGGCAATGCACGCTCTCGATCTCCGCCACCGTCACCCCATCGCGGGCAAAGTCGGCCAGCACCTGCTTCGACGCCTCGATGAAGGCGTGCAGCAACTGGCAGCAGGGATAGGGCTTGTAGGCGGTTTCCGGCAGGTACCAGCGCGTGCCCAGCCCCTCGGCAGCGCGGGCGAAGTCGAGCTGGCCGCTGATCGGGGTGAGGTGCGTTTCGAAGAAGCCGAACTTGCCTTCGAACACCGTGTCGGGACCAGTGATCCCCGCCATGGCGAGGTCGATGGCGAGCATGCCCGCATGCGCGCCCCAGCCGCCGTGCAATATCTTGGAGGTCGAGCCGGTACGGGTCGATTCCTGAATGCCTGAGGCGAAGGTGCCCGCAATGCCCATGGCATCCGCGATCTGCGCCGGCGTCGCCCCGCGCAGCCGCCCGATGGCCGCCGCCACGCCGAAGGAGCCGATCAGCGAGCTGGTATGATAGCCGCGCTCCAGGAAGCGGTCGCCGGCCACGAAGCCCAGCCGGATCATCACCTCATAGCCGACGACGGCCGCGTCGATGGCCGCCGCGAGGGACAGGCCCTCCGCCTCCGCCGCCGCCAGCACGGCGGGCACGACGGTCGATCCGGGACGGGCCAGCGAGGAGCCATGCTTGTCGTCCATCTCCAGCGCCTGGGCCAGCGATCCGTTGACCAGCGCCGCCAGTTCGGCGCGGGCCTGCCCGTCGAAGCCGAAGAGGGAGGCGGCCTTCACATCGCCCTTTCCCTTGGCCCATTGCGCCACGAGACGCCCGAAGGCCGCGCCGCTTTCCTCCTTGGGATTGGCCCCGGCGATGGACACGCCGATCGAATCGATCATGTGCCAGCGCGCCGCCTCCCGCACTTCGGGCGGCATCCCGGCCGAAGGGAAATGCGCGGCGAATTCACCGAATGTTTGCGATAATGTCATGTCAGCGCACCTGTTGCAGCGCGGCGCCAAGGGCCATGGCGGGCGCTTCCTCATTTTCCAGATTGTCGATGATGCGTTCGATCTCGGCCACGGCTTCCCCGGTCAGTTGTCGGCTGGCGAGATCGCGGAACTTCTCCTTCAGCACCTCGTCCGACATCGGATTGCGCCAATGGCCGCTGCGATAGGTCTGCTCGTGGAAATGCTCGGTCCCGTCCTTCATCGTCACGGTGACGCGGACGGCGCGCATCTGGTGCTTCTCGCGCGCGTCCAGTTCGGGATCGACATAGACTTCGATCCGGTTGGCGAGGTCGATGATCTTCGGATCGGTCAGCTTTTCGTCCGTATATTGGTCGATGAAGGCATTGCCCTCCAGCAGCGTCACCGCGCCGGTATAGGGCAGGTTCATCTGCGCGCTGATCGTCTCGCCATTGGGGACATAGGGCCAGCCGCAATGGACGAAGACCATCTCGGTCGTGCCGACACGGACCTTCTCCACATCCTCGCCCCGGATGCCCGCCTTTTCCCGGATGGCGCGCAGGGCGTCCACTGTAGTCTGGCTGCTGGCGAGCGAGGAATAGCGTTTGAAGCCGTTGCGGCGCATCTCCCAATCGGTGCCCAGGCGGTCGGTGGCGAAGCTCAGATCATATTCGGCGGAGTAAGTGGAGCAGAAGCCGCCATAGGGCGCCTCCAGCACGTCGCGTACGCCGGTCAGCCCCTCGCGGGCGCAGAGGGCGGCGATGATGCCGTTCTGCGACGCCTTGCCGGAATGGAAGCGCTTGGCCATCGCACCGAATTGCGACGCCATCAGCCCCGCCGCCTGGCTGCCCGCCAGGCCCAGCGCGCTCACATATCGGTCGGTGTCGAGGTCCAGCAGCTTGGCGATGGCGGCCGCCGAACCGAAGGTGCTGGTGAGGCCGCAGGGATGGAACCCGCGATGGAAGGCCGACGGGCTGACTGTGTTGCCGATGCGCGTGCCCAGCTCATAGCCCGCGACGGTGGCGCGGATCATGTCCTTGCCGGTGAAGGCGCCGAATGCGCCCTCCGAACAGGCGATCACGGCGGGGACGACGCCTGCGCCATAATGCGACATGGACTGGTCGTGGCAGTCGTCCAGCTCATAACCCTGCGCCGCCGTGCCGTTGATGAAGGCGGCGCCGAGCGGATCGGCCTTGATCTTCATGCCCCAGGCACTGGCGCTGGGCTTCTGGCCCAGAAGGCCGACGGTGCGGACCACCGCCTGCACCCAGGGGGTCGGCGCGCCGAACACGGCGCAGCCCAGGCTGTCGCGGATGCATTGCTTGGCGTTCAGGATCAGGTCGTCGGGAATGTCCCGATATTGCAGGGTCGCGGCGAAATCCGCGATGTCGCGGGTTGCGCCGGGGACGACGAATTTGCTGGGTGCGTTCATGGAGGAACTTTCTTCGATAAGGGATCAGGCGACGGACAGCGCGGGCTTCCGCGATGCGGACTTGGCGTAGGCGGCGGCGCTGCCGCCTGCGAGGCGGCCGAAGACGGCTCCGCTGGTCAGGCCGCTCGCGCCGGGATAGTTGAAGTAGAATATGCCGCCGACCATCTCTCCCGCCGCGAACAGGCCGGGGATGGCGTGGCCGTTGGTGTCGATGACCTCGCCTTCCGTCGAAACCCTGATGCCGCCGAAGGTGAAGGTGACGCCGCAAGTCACCGCATAGGCTTCGAACGGCCCGGTATCGATGCTGTTGGCCCAGTTGCTGCGGAGGACGCCGTTGCTGGAGGCGCTGCGTCCGTCCTTGATATTGGGGTCGAACGGCATGTCGGTCTTCACCGATGCGTTGAATTCCGCGACCGTTTCCATGAATTGATCCTTGTTTATTTCTCCGATCCTGTCGGCCAGCTCCTCGATGGATTGGGCGACGACCTTGGTGACCTGACGCGTGCGATATTCGTCGCGCAGCAAATGATTGACCTTGGAGTCATAGACTTGCCATGCCACTTGTCCGGGTTGCTGCAATACCGCCTGCCCATATTTCGCATAGGTGTAGTTACGGAAGTCGGCGCCTTCGTCGACAAATCGTTTTCCGTCGCGATTGACCATGATGCAGAGCGGATAGGAATGGCGCTGATATTGTGGCGTCAGTGCGAGATCGCCGAAATCCTGCGCATTGCGTTCCCAGGACACGGCATGACAACCCGACCAGTGCCCATAGGATTGCGCGCCGGCAGCGAGAGCCATGGACAGGCCGTCGCCGGTGTTGAAGCGCGAACCGCGAACCTTCGCCAGATCCCAGCCCGGCCCCAGATAGCGGGCGCGCCATTCGGCATTCGCCTCGAACCCGCCGCAGGCCAGCACGACGGCCCGCGCATGGATGGTTTCGATCTCGCCCTGCCCATTGAGCAGCGTGACGCCGGAAATCCCGCTTTCGTCGCGCAGCAGATCGCGGACCCAGGCATTGTAGCGGATTTCCACGCCGCGCTTTTCCGCCGCATTGTACAGCGCATCCACCAGGCCGGGGCCGCCGCTGGCCACGGCGATGGTGGCGCCGCCCCAGAATTTGAAGCGGCCGTTCACGCGATAGGCCTGCCGCCCGAAATTGGGGAAGAAGCGGACGCCCTGATCGCGCATCCACAGGATGGTCTCCCGGCTGCGCTTCACCAGGATTTCGCACAGGTCGGGATCGGTGCGATATTGGGTGATCTCGCCCATGTCGTCGAAAAACTGTTCCTCGGTATAGGTGCCGAAGTCGCTGACCGCCACTTCCTCGTCCGTGAGATCCGGGCAATAGGCGCGGATGTCGTCGGCGCCGTCATAGACGGTGCGCATCAGCCCGTCGGTATAGGCGGAGTTCCCGCCCCGCTCCTCCACCGGGGAACGTTCCAGCAGGAGGACGCGGCTCCCCTCATTGGCGGCGCTGATCGCGGCGCAGAGCGCGGCATTGCCGCCGCCCACGACCACGATGTCGAAATCGGATTGTTGCTGTTCCGGCATTCCCGTCCCTCTTGATCCAGGCCAATCCCTGACTCAGGAAAGCGCTGCCGCCCTCCCCTCCAAGGCAAGCGGGCGGATACGCCGGTGAGACCGGTCACAAGGCTGCCCCGCCGCTGTCATGCCAGCCACTTTTAGGGGATTGCTTTATGCGCGCACGGAATATTATAGCATTCTGCCATATCAAAAATTTATGGTGAGGATGGCCGGATGAAGCTGCAACAGCTCCGCTATGTCGTTGAAATCGTGCGGCATAACAATCATCTCTCGGCGGCGGCCGATGCCCTCAACACCTCGCAGCCCGGGGTGAGCCGGCAAATCCAGTTGCTGGAGCAGGAACTGGGTTTCGAGATCTTCATGCGCACCCGCAACCGGATCATCGACCTGACCGAACCGGGCCGCGTCGTCTTTTCCATCGCGCAGCGCATCGCGACGGACGTCGCCGCGCTCAAGTCGCTGAAGGAGGACATGCATTCGGGCAATCGCGGTGTCTTCACCATCGCGACGACGCATACCCAGGCCCGCTATGTGCTGCCCAAGGTGGTGGAGAAATTCGTCGCCCGCTATCCCGACGTGAAGCTGGTGCTGAAGCAGGGCGACCCGGAGGAAATCTGCGCGCTGGTGGAGGCGGGCGACGCAGACCTGTCGATCGGCACGGAAACGACGCGGGATTTCCCCAATCTGGTGAAGCTCGACTGTTTCGACCTGCACCGCTGCATCGTCGCGCCCGTCGGCCACCCGATCCTGGCCGTGCCGGAACTGACGCTGGAGGAGATCGCGCGCTATCCGATCATCACCTACGACACGCGCTATAGTGGTCGGTGGAAGGTGATGAAGGCCTTTTCCGACGCCGGACTGGAGCCGAAGATCGTGATGAGCGGCATCGACGCCGATGTCTGCAAGACCTATGTTGGGATGGGCCTGGGAATTGGGATATTGGCATCCATGACTTATGATCCGGAGCGCGATGTCGGTATTCGGGCGCGGGATGCATCGCATCTGTTGCCGTCGAGCACGATCAAGATCGTGCTGCGGCGGAATACCTATTTGCGGTCGTTCCTGCTGGACTTCGTGCATTCGGTCGCGCCGAATCTGACGCCCTTGCGGGTAAGGCGCGCGGTGCATGAATTCCAGACGGTGGCGGGTTAGAGCCAATCGACATTCAGATGATGACGAGCCGAGCCGAAGGCCACCGAAGGTAAAATGGTGGTTTTCCGTGACCCGGAGCGCAGCGTGCTCAAGGTAGGTGAGCACCGGAAGCACGGAAAAGCGTCATTTGCAGGCCGTCAGGGCTGAATGTCGGTTGGCTCTAGGCAGTAGTGACGATTTAATCATTTGAGCCATAGCATGATGCTGGCGAGTTTGACGAAGCCGAGGAAGTTTGCGGCGAGTTTGTCATAGCGTGT
>NZ_LTAB01000018.1:0-244730 GCF_001580035.1 Sphingobium sp. 22B
CGGCTATGCGGCGTGGACAAATTCAAGAGTCGCCGGATTGGGTGATTTGGGTGGAATCAGAACATTCCCCTCCCGCCTGCGGGAGGGGAATGTTCTGATTCCACCCAAATCACCCAATCCGGCGACTCTTGAATTTGTCCACGCCGCATAGCCGTTTCTCAACTTCGCTCGAAATGAACGGAGGTCGGGTGACTTTGGCGCCTGCGCAGGGCATGTCCTGACCATGTCCTCCGAATTTCCTGACCGCCCCTCCCTCATCGCCCAGGCTCGCGACAGCATCGCCAGGGGTTCCAAATCCTTCGCGCTCGCTTCCAGACTCTTCGACCGTTCCACCCGCGAACGGGCATGGCTGCTCTACGCCTGGTGCCGCAAATGCGACGACATCGCGGACGGGCAGGACCATGGCGGCACGATGCGCGGCGTCGCGGACGGTCAGGCGCGCCTTTCCACCATCCGCGTGCTGACCGGTTCGGCGCTTCAGGGCGAACCCACCGGAGACCCGGCCTTCGACGGCTTCGGCCTCGTCATGCGCGAATGCGCGATTCCGGAGCGCTACGCTCATGACCTGATCGAAGGCTTCGCCCTCGACGCACGCGAATGGCGCCCGCGCAGCGAGGCGGACATGCTGCGCTACTGCTACCATGTGGCGGGCACGGTCGGCTGCATGATGGCTGTCCTGATGGGCGTCGATCCCGGCGACGAAGCCACGCTCGACCGCGCCTGCGATCTGGGCCTTGCCTTCCAGCTCGCCAATATCGCCCGCGACATCAGCGAGGATGAGGCCGCCGACCGCTGCTACCTGCCGGAGGAATGGCTGGTCGAAATGGACATCCCGCCGGGCGAGCATATGAAGCCGTGGGTCCGCCCGCGCCTCGCCATCCTTGCCCGTCGCATGGCCAACATGGCCGCCGCCTATGAGGAAAGCGCCCGCCACGGCACCGGCGCCCTGCCGCCGCGTTCCGCCTGGGCGGTCCTCGCCGCCGCCGGCATCTATGGCGACATCGCCCGAGAAGTGGCGCGCCGGGGCGACCATGCCTGGGACCATCGCGTCACCACGCCGAAAGGCGACAAGCTCCGCTGGGTCCTTCGCGCGGGCCTTCAGGTGCCGGGCCGCGCCCGCCGCTGGCCCACCGGAACATCGCGGCCGGACATGCTCTGGACCCGCCCCCGGACCTGACAAAAAAAGGGACCGATACTTGCGCATCGGTCCCAAGGCATGTTCGCAGGAGGAACAAGGTGGGGCGGGCGGGCCGTCCTTACCGGCCCGCCCTGCCAAACTTACGGGTTGTAGGCGCGCTCGCCATGTTCGCCGAGGTCGAGGCCTTCCAGTTCGACCTCCTTGCTGACGCGCAGGCCGGTGACCGCCTTGGCGATGAAGATGGCGATGGCGGTGCCGATCGACGCCCAGACGATGGTGGTCAGGACCGCTTCGATCTGGACGATCAGCTTGGCGCCCATGTCATAGTCCGCAGCGCCCGGACCGCCCAGCGAGGGCGAGTAGACGATGGCGGTGCCGATGGCGCCGATCATGCCGCCGATGCCGTGGATGCCGAAGGCGTCCAGCGAGTCGTCATAGCCGAGCTTCGGCTTGAGGACGGTGACGGCATAGAAGCAGACGATCGAAGCGACGGCGCCCAGGACGATCGCACCGAAGGGGCCGGAATTGCCGGCGGCCGGGGTGACGGCGACCAGACCGGCGATGATGCCCGAACAGAAGCCCAGGGCCGAACCCTTGTGGCCGTTGACGCGCTCGGCAAGCATCCAGAACAGACCGGCCGAGGCGGTGGCGACGAAGGTGTTGATCATCGCGAGAGCGGCCGAGCCATTGGCTTCCAGCGCCGAACCGGCGTTGAAGCCGAACCAGCCGACCCACAGCAGGCCGGTGCCGACACCGGTCAGCGTCAGGCTGTGCGGCGGCATCGGTTCCTTGGGGAAGCCCACGCGCTTGCCCAGAATGAGGCAGGCGACCAGCGCCGAGACGCCGGCGTTGATGTGGACCACGGTGCCGCCCGCGAAGTCCAGCGCGCCAGCCTTGAAGAACAGGCCGCTCGCTGCCCAGACCATGTGCGCAATCGGGAAGTAGACGATGGTCAGCCACACGATGGCGAACACCATCACGGCCGAGAATTTGATGCGCTCGACCACCGAACCCAGCACCAGCGCCACGGTGATCGCGGCAAAGGTCATCTGGAAGCTGACGAACACATATTCGGGGATTTCGACGCCCGCGGTGAAGGTCGCCGCCTGCGATGCGGGCGTGATGCCCTTCAGGAAGGCTTTGTCGAAGGTCGAGATGAAGTTGCTGAGGCCGCTGGTGTAATCCGGGCCGAACGCCATGGAATAGCCGTAGATCACCCAGATCAGCATGGCGAGGCAGGCCACGGCGCCGATCTGCGTCATGACCGACAGCATGTTCTTGGTGCGGACCAGGCCGCCATAGAACAGCGCCAGGCCGGGCAGGATCATCGCCAGCACCAGGACCGTGGAGGTCATCATCCAGGCCGTATCGCCCTTGTCGACGGTGGCCGCGGGCGCGGCGGCCTGTGCCCAGGCGGGCATCGCGGCGAACAGCGACAGGCCCATGGCCCCCGCGACGCCGCTAAGCTTCTTGGAAAAGGTCATTAATTCCCCCCTTACAGAGCGGTTTCGCCGGTTTCGCCGGTGCGGATGCGCACTGCCTGCTCGACATCGAGAACGAAGATCTTGCCATCGCCGATGGCGCCGGAATTGGCGGCGGCCTGGGTGGCTTCCACGACGCGCGGCGCGAGGTCGTCGTCGCAGACCACCTCGATCTTGATCTTCGGAACCATGTTGGTCGAATATTCGGCGCCGCGATAGATTTCGGTCTGCCCCTTCTGGCGGCCGAAGCCCTTCACTTCGCTCACCGTCATGCCGGCGATGCCGAGCGAGGAAAGTGCCTCGCGGACATCGTCAAGCTTGAACGGCTTGATGATAGCCATGACAAGTTTCATGTCGCCCCCTGTTACTGGTGTGCGACAAACTACTCAGCAAGAGGCGTGCCAATTCGTAAAAGGCGGGTTAATGCGGGCTTTTGATGCGGTGCGTCAAAACAGGGCGCTGAAAAAATGGGCAGCGTCAGGACGATGCTTAAAAATTAGGCAGGCCGTTGCCGATGATCAGGCCCTCCCCCAATTGGGATGAGCCATACGCCCAATCGTAACGAAGTCATCCCAGTCATCATGCTGAAACACATTCAGCATGACGGACGAATGGGGCAAAGCCTTACCAAGCCTTCACCAACTCCCACCTTCCTTCGCCGCTTCTTCCTCGCCCGGTCTGTTCGCGCGACCCAGCGTCGCATTACGATGCGGAAAGCGACCGAAGCGTTCAATCATCTCATAATGCTCCCGCGCAAAGGCCAGCGACTTCTCGTCGCCCGCTCCCTCGAACAGGCTCAGCGACAGTTTCTGGTCGTCCAGCGCTTCGCTGTGCTGGAAGGGCATGTAGAAGAACAGACGCCCCGCCCCGCCGATCTGGATGTCATAGCCATGGGCAACCGCACCGCGCGCCACTTCCCTGGCAAGAGGATCGGTCGAAAACGCCGCCGCCGATCCCCTGAACATGTTGCGCGGCAACTGGTCGAACAGCAACACCGCCGCCAGCGCGTCATCGGCCCGTTCCAGAAACTCTTCGGCGGGCAAATGGCGCTTTTCCTCCCATAATGCGCGGAAGCGCGCCTGACAGGCCCGGTCCAGCGCCGGATCATGGCTCCACCACCCCTGTTCCCCGATCCGGTTGAACCAGAAATCCAGCAGGGCAGCCGCCCAATCGGCGGTCACCGCATCATGGCTGTCGGTCAGCATGTTCATGAAAGAGATAAAGACGCACTCTCACGCTGGTTCCTCCGCCCGTGGCGTTGGTGCCTCAGGTCGCCGTGCCGCCAACGGTAAGGCCCTCCATCAGCAGGGTGGGCTGGCCCACGCCCGCCGGCACGCTCTGCCCGGCCTTGCCGCACATGCCGATGCCTTCGTCCAGCGCCCAGTCATGGCCGATGCCGATCACCTTGGTCAGCGCCGTCGGCCCGTCACCGATCAGCGTCGCGCCCTTGATCGGCTCGCCCAGCCTGCCATTCTCGACCTTGTACGCCTCGGTGCAGGAGAAGACGAACTTGCCCGACACGATGTCGACCTGCCCGCCGCCGAAGCTCTTCGCGAAAATGCCCGACTTCATCCGGCTCAGCAGCTCTTCCGGATCGTCCTGTCCGCCCTTGATGAAGGTGTTGGTCATGCGCGGCATCGGGGCGTGCGCATAGCTTTCGCGGCGGCCGTTGCCGGTCGGCTCCACACCCATCAGCCGGGCGTTCAGCCGATCCTGCATATAGCCCTTGAGGATGCCGTCCTCGATCAGCACATTTTCCTTCGTCGGCGTGCCCTCGTCATCGATGGAGAGCGAGCCGCGCCGGCTCATGATCGATCCGTCGTCGACCACCGTGACTCCCGGCGCGGCGACCCGCTGGCCCACGCGGCCGGAAAAGGCGCTGGTGCCCTTGCGGTTGAAGTCGCCCTCCAGGCCGTGCCCAATGGCTTCATGCACCAGCACGCCCGGCCAGCCCGGTCCCAGCAGCACGGTCATCTCGCCCGCAGGCGCGGCCACGGAACGCAGGTTGACCCGCGCCTGCGCCAGCGCCTCGTCAATGGCGCGGTTCCAGATGGCGGGTTCCATCACCTCATCGTAGAGATAGCGTCCGCCAATGCCGAACACGCCCGTCTCCCGGCGGCCATTCTCCTCCAGGATGACGGAGACGTTGAGCCGCACCAGCGGGCGGATGTCGGTCGCGGTAAAGCCGTCGGCGCGCACGATCTCGACCACCGACCAGCTTCCCGCCAGGCTCACCGACACCTGCGCGACGCGCGGATCGCGGGCGCGGGCGGCGGCGTCGATGGCGGCGCAGAGCGTCACCTTCTCGGCAAAGGGCACGATCTCCAGCGGATTGACGTCGGTATAGAGATGGCGGTTGGTGTGCTGCGGCGGCGGCGCGGGCTGCCCCTTGGCCGGATCGAGCAGCGTCAGCGTCTCGGCTGCCCGGCGGATCGCGGCTTCGCTGATGTCGTTGGCATGGGCGAAACCGGTCATCTCGCCCGACACGCCGCGCAGGCCGAAGCCCGCATCGGTCGAATAATCGGCGGTCTTCAGCCGCCCGTCGTCGAAGCCGAAGCTCTCGCTCGCCCGCGTGCTTCCGGTGCTCACCTACTTTGAGTAGGCTGCGCTCCGGGTCACGGAAAACCACCATTTTCGGCTCGTCATCTTCTGAATGTCGATTGGCTCTAAGCCCAATTAAAAAGGCATTTCCGTCATCCCGCGAAGGCGGGGATCCATCTCCCCCACTCGCGTCAGGCGGAACGTGCAGGAGATGGATTCCCGCCTTCGCGGGAATGACGATTTGAATGGGATTGCCCTACTTAAAGGCTGGCGCCCGAAGGAATATCCGGCAGCCCGGCGATTTCCGGCGTATCCGCAACGCTGCCGGCCAGCACGAAGCGGCGGTCGCAATAGCCGCAGTCGATATAGCCATGCTCATCGATCTCAAGGAAGACGCGCGGATGGCCGAGCGCGGCGGGAATGTCGCCCGAACCGTCGCAGGAGACGCGGGACTTGGTGACTCGGATGATTTCAGGCGGCTGGATCATGGCCGCACCGATTAGCAGCGCTGGCGCTGCGCCGCAATATCCGTGGAGACGGGGCTTACATCAGCAGCAATGGTGGCTTCTTTTTCGGGCAGGGCTTCTCCACGCCCAGGTCCACCGCCTTGGCCGGCGCTTCCCAATCCAGGCAATCGCGGGCGGCCGCCAGCGAAACCGGCGAAAACATCAGCAGGAAGGGGGCCACCGTTCCAGCGAGAAGAAGCGTGAGAGACATGATGCAAGTGCCTCACAAAAGCGTTCCGTTGCCGGAACCTTACGCCATTCCCCCGGCCGCGGGAACAGCTTTCTCGAAGAAGGGGGCATGGTGGGCGATGACGGGCTCGAACCGCCGACATTCTCGGTGTAAACGAGACGCTCTACCAACTGAGCTAATCGCCCGATGCCTGTCCTGATGCCAAGCGTCCGGTGCGCGCCTATCTACGGCAATCCGGGCGTCGGTCAAGCGGCGATGCGCACCGGTACGTCACGCGCACAGGAAACGGCGGCTGGCGGTGAACCAGCGGGTCAGCGCCTCCGCCGTGTGGTCGGCCAGCGCGATGAAAACGCGGCGCCCGTCATGCGGATCGGCCTGCCTGTCGACAAAGCCCATCTCGGTCAGCGTCCTGATCCAGCGCAGCGCGGTGGTGGGCGGCACGGCCGATGCGATGCACAGGCTGGACACGGACACGCGCTCATGCTCCAGCCGCGCCGCCAGCAGGTCCAGCAGCATGTCCCAGGCCGGGTCAGCGAACAGATCGGCGGGCAGGAAATCGTCGCGCAATCGGCGCGCCCGCAACAGGTCGCGCACCTGCGCCGCTTCCAGGGCCGCGGCATCGGCGGACTTGTCGGCGCTGCCGATCGGTTCCAGCGCCGGCATGCCGATATAGTCGCTCGGCTCGTCCGATATGCGGGGCCCCAGTTCGAAGGACGGCGTCGCATGGCGCGGGCGCAGCGTCAGCGCCTCCAGCGTGCGGGCGAGGCGGCTCACCTCGTCGCTCAACTGTTGCAACCGCAGGCCTTCATTATCCCGGTTCGCCTCGTGCAGCGATCCGGACGGCCTCTGGCGGGCGGCCGCCAGAAGGGCGGCGGCCAGATCCGTATGCCCCGGCCGGCAAAGCAATTGCGTCCGCTCGCTGCGCAGGCAGGCATAGGCAAGATCGACGGTTCCCAGATCGGCCACCAATATGACCGGCATGTCGTTCTGCAGGGCCAAGGTCTCGATCTGCACCAGCAGCCGCTCGATCATCGGATCGGGCGTCGGGCAGAAGCACAGGATGATGTCGCAGCCGATCTGCACGTCCAGCCGGGTCGACGCCTGGTCCAGCGGCACCGTGCCCAGCAGCCGAAGGCCCGCCGCCTGGCTCAGCATCGCGGCGTCGTCCAGATAGATGTCGTCGGCCAGGATCAGCAGGCCCGGCCGCTCGTCCCGCGCGCCGAAGGGTTGGTCCAGGGATGCGCCGAAACCGATCTCATCATGATCCAAACCCACGCCGAAAATCTCCATCCTGTTTGTTCCAGCTTATCGCAACGCCGTCGTTACGCAGCCAAACCATTCTCCATTATGGAGATAATGCCGCCCATCGCGTTCAGGGAGCGCCCTGTAAACGGCTCTTTTCCAGCCTCACCGTAACGGACCGCCAAAATGGAGCCTCGATCCCCGCCGAAATGGCGGCATTCCCTTAGTTCATCCGAAATGGATCAAGTTTTGCGCGTTCTTTTGCTCAAACCGCCTTTTGCTCAGACAGCGGTGCGCCGCGCAAAGTCGATATAGAGCGTGCGCAGCCGCATCGCGAGCGGGCCGGGCTTGCCGTCCCCGATGGCCCGGCCGTCGATCCGCACCACCGACTGGCAGAGCGTCGACGCGCTGGTGATGAAGGCTTCCTTCGCCGCCAATGCCTCGGCAACGGTGAAGGGGCGGCGGACGATGGCGATGCCGCTTTCCTCCGCCAGTGCGGTCAGCGCCGCGCCGGTGCAGCCCGCCAGCACCGCCTGACTATAGGGCCGGGTGACGATGCCCTCTTCCGTCACGATGAAGGCGGTGGACGAAGCCCCTTCGGTGACGAAGCCGTCCTCGACCATCCAGGCCTCCTGCGCGCCTGCTTCGGCGGCGGCGCGCTTGGCCATGGCCTGGGCGAGCAGGCCGACGCTCTTGATGTCGCGCCGCGCCCAGCGCAGGTCGGGCATGGTCGCGACCGCGATCCCGTTGCGCACGGCGGGCACGTCGAGGAAAGGCTTGGCCTGGACGAACATGACCAGCGTGGGCTGGATGCCGGGCGAGGGCAGGAAATCGCGGGTCGCATCGGCGCCGCGCGTGATCTGGAGATAGACCAGCCCTTCGGCCAGCGCATTGCGCGCCACCAGTTCCTTCTGTGCCGCCTCGATCTCCGTCAGGGAGAGGGGCAGGGCGATGCCGATCGCTTGGGTGGACCGCTCCAGCCGGGCGAGATGGGACGCGCTGTCGACCAGCTTGCCGTCGATCACCGCCGCGACCTCATAAATGCCGTCCGCGAACAGGAAACCGCGATCCAGCACGGAGACCTGGGCTTGCTCCAGCGGCAGGAAGCGGCCGTTCAGATAGGCGATGGACATGGGATGACGATGAAATCCTTGAGGGAATAGATGGCTGATGTTGCCGCTTGTGTTGGCCGGGTCAAGCTTATGAGCGGATTTGTACCCTCTCCCCTAAACCCGCGCTAAGCCGCCTGCCCGCGCAACGCCTTCTGCCGCCGCCGCTGCACCGATGACCCGATCCCCATCGCCTCGCGATATTTGGCGACGGTGCGGCGGGCGATGTCCATGCCCTTGGCGCGCAGCAGGTCGACCAGCGTGTCGTCGGACAAGATGGCGTCGGGCGTCTCCGCCGCGATCAGCGCCTTGATGTGGCTCTTGACTGCCTCAGCCGACACCGCGCCGTCGCCCCCGGCCGCAGAAACGCCGCTGGTGAAGAAATATTTGAGTTCGTAAAGCCCGCGCGGGCAGGACAGATATTTGTTCGACGTCACCCGGCTGACGGTCGATTCATGCATCTGGATCGCATCCGCCACGGCCTTCAGCGTCAGCGGCTTCAGATGCTCCACGCCCTTGCGGAAGAAATCCTCCTGCTGGCGGACGATCTCGCTCGCGACCTTGATGATGGTTTTCTGCCGCTGGTCGAGCGCCTTGACCAGCCAGTTGGCGCTGGCGAGGCAATCGGCCAGCCAGGCCTTGGACGTCTTGTCCTGCGGACCGGACGCCAGCTCGACATAATAGGTCCGGTTGATCAGCACGCGGGGCAGGGTGGCGCTGTTGACCTCGATCGCCCAGCCCTCCCGCGTCGGCCGCACGAACAGGTCGGGCGTCACCGGCGCCGCGCTCTCGGTGGAAAAGCGCAGGCCGGGCTTGGGGTCATAGCCGCGCAGCTCGCGGATCATGTCCGCCATATCCTCCTCGTCCACGCCGCAGATCCGGCGTAGCTGCGGCAGCGCTCCCTTGGCGAGCAGGTCCAGATTGGCGAGCAGCTTCGCCATGCAGGGATCGTAGCGATCGACCTCTTTCGCCTGCAACGCCAGGCATTCCGACAGCGACCGCGCGCCAACCCCGGTCGGATCGAAACCCTGGATCACCGCCAGCACCTGTTCGACCTGAAAGAGCGGCACCCCCATGCCATGGGCGGTCTCCAGCAGATTGGCCTCCAGATAGCCGGCCTCGTCGATCTGCCCGATCAGTTGCGCGGCGATCATCAGGTCCATGCCCGACAGCGCACTGCGGGCCTGATCCATCAGATGTTCCTGAAGGCCCTGCTCCGGATTGGCGAAGCTGTCGAAATCCGGCGCCTCGCCGCTGCCGCCGGACAGCAGGTCCATGCCGCCGGAACCGATGGCCGCCGTCGCCATCCGGTCGCCCGGCCCATCGTCGATGAAGGTCTCCGCGCCATAGTCGACGTCCAGCGGCGAATCCGCGCCGCCCAGACCCTGGCCGATCAACTGGTCGGCATCGCCGGTCTCGGCGCGCAGGTCATGCTGTTCCGCCGCCCGGTCCACGCCGTCGGCGGGCGGCGCGAAATCATCCGCTCCGCCGGATTCCAATAACGGGTTCTTTTCCAGTTCACCCGCGACGAACGCCTCGATCTCCAGATTGGACAGCGCCAGCAGCTTGATCGCCTGCTGAAGCTGCGGCGTCATCACCAGCGACTGGCTCTGCCGCAGGTCGAGACGGGGCGCGAGCGCCATCAGCCTTCCCCCTCGCCGCCGTCAGGAAGGACCCGCCCGCCGCCCATGTCAGAGCGAGAAATTCTCGCCCAGATAGAGCCGACGCACATCGGCATTGGCGACCAGCTCCGTCGGGCTGCCCGCGAACAGCACCTTGCCGTCATAAATGATGCAGGCGCGGTCCACGATCTCCAGCGTCTCGCGGACATTATGGTCGGTGATGAGGACGCCGATGCCGCGCGTCTTCAACTGCTTCACCAGGTCGCGAATATCCGCGATGGACAGCGGATCGATGCCCGCGAACGGCTCGTCCAGCAGCACGATCGAAGGATTGGCCGCCAAGGCGCGGGCGATCTCGCACCGCCGCCGCTCGCCGCCCGACAGCGCCATGGCGGAGGAATCGCGCAGCCGGGTCAGGCCAAATTCCTCCAGCAACTGTTCCAGCCGCGCCTGCCGCGCCGCCCTGTCCGGTTCCGCCAGTTCCAGCACCGCGCCGATATTCTGCGCCACGGTCAGGCCCCGGAAGATCGATGTTTCCTGCGGCAGATAGCCCAGCCCCAATATCGACCGGCGGTACATGGGCAGGCCGGTGATGTCCTGCCCGTCCAGCACGATGCGGCCATGGTCCGGCCGCACCAGCCCCATCACCGAATAGAAGCAGGTCGTCTTGCCCGCGCCATTGGGGCCGAGCAGGCCGACCACCTCGCCCTTGCCGACGGTCAGCGACACATCGGCCAGCACGACGCGCTTGTCATAGCTTTTGGCGATGGAGATGACGGACAGGCCTTCTCCCACTTCCTGCGGGGGAAGGGGCGATGCCGGGGCTGAGCGGTCCTGCATCATCACGTCGTCCATCACGTCATCCTTGCTGCCGCATGCTTCTTGCGGGTTGAATCCATGACCCGCGCGGCAATTGGCAAGCTTTGTGCATGGGATCGCCGCCGGGGCAAGGGGAAAATGGTTCCATGCGCCTTTTAGGGCTGTGAAAGGCCGCAAGATTGGGACTGGCGGTGGCGCTTTCAATGACGATGGCGGGAAGCATCCTCGGTTGGCGAGCGCGCCCGGCCAGATTTTCCAACCAGCCAACCATATGCCGCCCGCGTCCGCATCGCTGCGTCCCCGAACTTGGCGATGATGGGACTATTGGATCTCAAGGAAAATGGTGCGGTCGAGAAGACTCGAACTTCCACGGCCTTTCGGCCACAACGACCTCAACGTTGCGCGTCTACCAATTCCGCCACGACCGCACATTTTCCGGGAACCGGCGGGGCCGGTGCCTTGGTAGGAGGCGGCCCTTAGCAAAGGCTTTTTCCTCATGCAACAACCGATCTTCATTTGCGTTGTTTTGGTAGGAGAAAGTCAGGGGGCGGGTGAAGGATAGAGGAAGGGTTGCCCCATGTCCGCGCGTTTCTGGTTGTTTTCATGTGCATGTGCCGGGGTGGCGCTGACCGGCGGCTTCGGTCTGGGCCTATACGCCACGACACAGCCCAGGCCTGGAACCGAAACCTCCTTGCCGCAGGCGGTCAGCCCCGACGGGACCGGTTACGACATGGGGTCTGCCGATCTGACCGGCCCCGCCATCGTTCGCTGCGACGGCTGCGGTCCGACGCTTGCGGACAGGCAGATGGCGGCCGACATGGCTGGCTGGGACGGAACGTTGCCGGTCTCCATCGAAAGATTCGCCAATGGCGAGAGCGAAGGCAGTTTCCAGCCGGTCCGGATCGCGCAGGCGCCCGAAAGCAGAACGTCCGCCGAGGAAGCCCCGGCGGACGCTGCCCTGTCTTACTGAACCGGCCGCTTATTCGGCGGCAACGACCTGCGTCGGCGCATCGCTCAGCGGATGGGCGAGGCGGCCCACCATTTCCTTCGGGCAGACCTGCCAGAAGTAGCGGCGCCAGCGGTCCCAATCGTCCAGGATCGTGTTCGACCATTTGCTGTCGGTCGCCACCGCATGCTGGGCGATCAGCGCCTTCAGCTCCGCCTCCCAATGGGCGCTTTCCAGCCGCTGCCAGACGATGCTTTCCGGATTGGCGCGCGTCGGGAAGCTGCCGTCCTCGTCCAGGATGAAGGCCATGCCGCCCGTCATGCCCGCGCCGAAATTGGCGCCGGTCCTGCCCAGGATGACCGCGGTGCCGCCGGTCATATATTCGCAGCCGTTCGCGCCGCAGCCCTCGACCACCACCTGCGCGCCCGAATTGCGGACGGCGAAGCGTTCCCCGGCCTGTCCCGCCGCGAACAGCTTCCCGCTGGTCGCGCCGTAGAGCACGGTGTTGCCGATGATGGTGTTGTCCTTGCTCGACAGAGGCGAGGACACCGTGGTGCGCACCGTGATGATGCCGCCCGACAGACCCTTGCCGACATAGTCGTTGGCGTCGCCGAAGACCTCCAGCTTGATGCCCTTGCACAGGAAGGCGCCCAGCGACTGGCCGGCCGAACCGCGCAGCCGCACGGTCAGATGGCCGTCCGCCAGCGTCGACATGCCGAACTTCTCCGTGACGGCGGCCGACAGGCGGGTGCCCACGGCGCGATGCGTGTTGCGCACCGTATAGGTGAGCTGCATCTTCTCGCCGCGTTCGAACACCGCGCGGGCATCCTTCATCATCTGCGCGTCAAGGCTGTCGGGCACCGGGTTGCGCCATTCCGTCAGGCTGAAACGGCGCTGGTCGTCGGGCGCATCCACCTTGGCGAGGATCGGGTTGAGGTCCAGATCGTCCAGATGCTCGGCGCCGCGATTGACCTGCTTCAGCAGTTCGGTGCGGCCGATCACCTCGTCCAGGCTGCGATAGCCCAGACGCGCCAGAATCTCGCGCACTTCCTCCGCGATGAAGGTCATGAGGTTGATGACCTTCTCTGGCGTCCCGGTGAACTTCTCGCGCAGGCGCTCGTCCTGCACGCAGACGCCGACGGGGCAGGTGTTGCTGTGGCACTGGCGCACCATGATGCAGCCCATGGCGACCAGCGACAGCGTGCCGATGCCGAACTCTTCCGCGCCCAATATCGCCGCGATCACGATGTCGCGGCCGGTCTTGAGCCCGCCGTCGGTGCGCAGCTTCACGCGATGGCGCAGGCCGTTGAGGGTCAGCACCTGATTGGCTTCGCTGAGGCCCATTTCCCACGGCGTGCCCGCATATTTGACGGAGGTCTGCGGCGAAGCGCCGGTGCCGCCGACATGGCCCGCGACCAGGATGACGTCTGCGTGGGCTTTTGCCACGCCCGCCGCCACGGTGCCGATGCCCGCCTGGCTGACCAGCTTCACGCAGACGCGGGCGCGGGGATTGATCATCTTGCAGTCGTAGATGAGCTGCGCCAGATCCTCGATCGAGTAGATGTCATGGTGCGGCGGCGGCGAGATCAGCGTCACGCCGGGCGTCGCATGGCGCAGCTTGGCGATGAACTCCGTCACCTTGAAGCCGGGGAGCTGGCCGCCCTCGCCGGGCTTGGCGCCCTGCGCGACCTTGATCTCGATTTCCTCGGCCGACCCCAGATACTCCGCATGGACGCCGAAGCGGCCCGACGCGATCTGCTTGATCACCGAATTGGCGTTGTCGCCATTCTCATAGGGCTTGAAGCGGTTCGCATCCTCGCCCCCTTCGCCCGACACGGCCTTGGCGCCGATGCGGTTCATGGCGATGGCCAGCGTCTCATGCGCCTCCGGAGAGAGCGCGCCGAGCGACATGCCGGGCGTCACGAAGCGCTTGCGGATTTCCGTGGTCGCCTCGACCTCATCGATCGGCACCGCCTCGCGGGCGAAGTTGAACTCCAGCAGGTCGCGCAGATAGACCGGCGGCAGGTCGCGCACGCCGCGCGAGAATTGCAGATAGGTCGAATAGCTGTCGGTCGCGACCGAGGTCTGCAACAGGTGCATGAGCTGCGCCGAATAGGCGTGCGTCTCGCCGCCATTGCGCTGGCGGTAGAAGCCGCCGACCGGCAGGCGCACGATGGCGCTGTCATAGGCGGTGTCGTGGCGCAGCTTCGCGCTGTAGTGGAGCGACTGATAGCCCTCGCCCGAAATCTTCGCGGGCATTCCGGGGAACAGGTCGTTGACCAGCGCGCGGCTGAGGCCCACCGCTTCGAAATTATAGCCGCCGCGATAGCTGCTGATGACCGCGATGCCCATTTTGGACATGATCTTCAGCAGGCCTTCGTTGATGGCGATGCGATAGCGTTCGAAGCAGGCGTCCAGCGTCAGATCGCCGAACAGCCCCCGCGCATGGCGGTCGGCGATGCTGGCTTCGGCCAGATAGGCGTTCACCGTGGTCGCGCCGACGCCGATCAGCACCGCGAAATAATGGGTGTCGAGCGCTTCGGCGCAGCGCACGTTGATCGAGGCGTAGCTGCGCAGGCCCTTGCGGACGAGATGGGTGTGGACAGCCGCCGCCGCCAGCACGCCCGCTATGGCGACGCGATCGGCGCTGACATGCTCGTCGGTCAGGAAGATTTCGGTGCGGCCTTCGCGCACGGCCTGTTCCGCTTCCTCCCGGATGCGGGCGATGGCGGCGCGCAACTGCTCCTGCCCGCCCTCGGCCGGGAAGGTGCAGTCGATCTCGGCCACCGCAGGGCCGAAATGCCCCTTCAGCTTCGCCCATTCGGAAGAGGTCAGCACCGGCGAATCCAGCACCAGCACATGGCTGTTCTGCGCGTCCTGCTCCAATATGTTGTGGAGGTTGGAAAAGCGCGTCTTCAGGCTCATGACATAGCGTTCCCGCAGCGGATCGATCGGCGGGTTGGTGACCTGGCTGAAATTCTGGCGGAAGAAATGGCTGACCGTGCGCGGCTTGTCGGAAATGACGGCGAGCGGCGTGTCGTCGCCCATCGATCCGACGGCTTCCTTCGCATCCTCGACCATCGGCGCGAGGATCAGCTCCATGTCCTCAAGCGTCAGGTTGGCGGCGACCTGACGGCGCGTCAGTTCGGCCTTGTCCCATGAAGGCAGGGCACTGGGCACATCGCCCAGATCATTGACCGTCATGAAGTCCTTGATCAGTTCAGAATAGGGGCGCTCGCCCGCAATCTGGTCCTTGATCTCATGATCGTCGTAGATCGTGCCTTCCTGCAGGTCGACGGCGATCATCTGGCCCGGACCCATGCGGCCCTTCCGCACGATGGTGGTTTCGGGAACAACGACCATGCCGGTTTCCGATCCCACGATCAGCAGATTGTCGCCGGTCAGCGTGTAGCGCAGCGGGCGCAGCGCATTGCGGTCGACGCCCGCCACGACCCAGCGGCCGTCGGTCATCGCCAGCGCGGCGGGGCCGTCCCACGGCTCCATCACGGAGGCGAGATATTCATACATGTCCGCATGCGCCTGGGGCAGTTCGGCGCTGGCCGACTGATAGGCTTCGGGCACCAGCATCAGCTTCGCGGTCGGCGCGTCGCGGCCCGAACGGCAGATGGCTTCGAACACGGCGTCGAGCGCGGCGGTATCGGACGCGCCCGCCGGTATCACCGGCTTGATGTCCTCCGACTGCTCACCGAAGGCGAGCGAAGCCATCTTGATCTCGTGGCTCTTCATCCAGTTCTTGTTGCCGCGGATGGTGTTGATCTCACCATTATGCGCGAGCGTGCGGAACGGCTGGGCCAGCCACCATTGCGGGAAGGTGTTGGTCGAATAGCGCTGGTGGAAGATCGCGACCCGGCTCTCGAACCGCTCGTCCTGAAGGTCCGGATAGAAGACCGACAGCGATTCCGCGAGGAACAGCCCCTTGTAGATGATCGAGCGGCACGACAGCGAGCAGATGTAGAAATCCTGAATCTGCGCGGCGATCACCTTCTTCTCGATCCGGCGGCGGATGAGGTAGAGGTCCTTTTCGAACTCGGCCTGATCGCGTTCTTCCGGCATGGGACCGGCGATCATGATCTGCTCGATTTCCGGACGGGTGCGCTGCGCCTTCTCCCCGATGACGGAGACGTCGACGGGCACCTGGCGCCAGCCATAGATGGTGTAGCCCGCGTCGATGATCTCCGCCTCGACGATGGTGCGGCAGGTTTCCTGCGCGCTCAAATCCGTGCGCGGCAGGAAGATCATGCCGACGGCAAGGCGGTTGGGCAGCGGCTTGTGGCCGGAGTCGGCAATGGCGTCATCGAAGAAACGCACCGGCAGGTCGACATGGATGCCCGCGCCGTCGCCGGTCTTGCCGTCGGCGTCGACCGCGCCGCGATGCCAGACGGCCTTCAGCGCGTCGATGGCGCTGGCGACCACGCGACGGCTCGGGCGGCCGTCCGTCGCGGCGACCAGTCCGACGCCGCAGGCATCGCCTTCCATTTCCGGGTGATACATGCCCTCGGCCGCGATCCGTGCGCGTTCTTCGGGGCTGGCCATGAAATTGGTGTCGGTCATGATGACTTACCCTTGCCTGTGGCCGTCCCTGTCTTTGGGTAAGGCCGCTGTCATTCCGTTGGTTTCCGGCATCGCCGGCGCTTTTGTCAGTGGGCCTTCTTGGCGTCCGCGCCGAGCAATGCGGTGAGACGCTCGCGTTCAGCCTTCGTCAGATCATTATAGGTTCGCGGCTTGGGCAGCTTGGCGAGTTCCGCCGTGGAGGATTTCATGATCTCCGGCATGGCCTGCATCATTTCAGGCATGATCTTCTGCATCCGCCCGATATAATGCGGGTCGGCGGCCAGCTCCATGAAGCCCGCGCCGAACTTGGCGCCGACGGGCGTTTTCAGGAACGCACCGATCTGATCAAGCTCGGCCGCGCTGTAGCGATGGGCGAACGCTTCCGCCATGCCTTCCCGCATGTCCGGTTCATAACGTCCCATGAAACGACCCATGGCCGGCATCATGCTGTTGACGATCACGTCCATCCGCTTGCGGAAATTGGGATCGATGATCGCCATCATTTCCTCGATCGTGCCTTCACCCAGATGTTCCGCCCGCTCCGGGTCGAGGCCGCCGACCTTCAGGAACTCGCGGATCGGCATCCTGGTCATGCCGTCGATCATCGGTCCCATCATCTTCTGCATCATCGGCCCCATCATCTTTTCCATGGTGCCGTTGGGCAGGATGACGGCGGCAATCGGCTGAGCCTTGGTCAGCAGTGCCGGATCGACAGACTGGACGGCTGCCGCCTGAACCGGGGTCTGCGCCTCAGCCGCGATCGGCGTCGCCAGCAGGAGGAGGAGGAGGGCGGCGCGCATCAGGCCGCCTGCCTTTCCCCGGCCGCCGCTTTCGCCTTGGCCTTGAGATAGCGGTGCATATGTTCGGTCACGTCGCGGCCGTCGCGGATCGCCCAGACCACCAGCGAAGCGCCGCGCACGATGTCGCCCGCCGCGAACACGCCGTCCATGCTGGTCATCATCGTCTTGTGATCGACGCGCAGCGTGCCCCAGCGGGTGACGGACAGGTCCTCCGCGCCGAACAGCCTGGGCAATTCCTCCGGATCGTAACCCAGCGCCTTGATGACGAGGTCCGCGTCCAGCGTGTGCTCCGTGCCGGGATCGGGTTCCGGCGCACGGCGGCCCGATGCGTCGGGCTGGCCAAGGCGCATCTTCGTGACCTTGACACCGGTCACATGCTCCGTGCCTTCAAAGGCGATGGGCGCGGAAAGCCAGACGAATTCAACGCCCTCTTCCTCGGCATTGGCGACCTCGCGCTGCGATCCGGGCATATTGTCGCGGTCGCGGCGATAGAGGCACTTCACCGAAGTCGCGCCCTGACGCACGGCGGTGCGGACGCAGTCCATGGCCGTATCGCCGCCGCCGATGACGACGACCTTCTTGCCATTGGCGTGCAGCGAACCGTCCTCATGTTCCGGCACGGCGTCGCCGAAACCGGCCTTGTTGGAGGCGATCAGGAAGTCGAGCGCCTTGACCACGCCCGGCGCGCCGACGCCCGGCGCCTTGATGTCGCGCGGCTTGTACACGCCGGTCGCGATCAGGATGGCGTCATGGCGGCCGCGCAGCTCCTCCATGGTCGCGTCGCGGCCGACCTCGAAGCTTTCGTGGAAGACAATGCCGCCGTCCTTCAGCCGTTGGATGCGGCGCATGACCACATCCTTCTCCAGCTTGAAGCCGGGAATGCCATAGGTCAGCAGCCCGCCCGCCCGGTCGTGCCGGTCATAGACATGCACCTCATAGCCTGCGACCCGCAGATATTCGGCGGTCGTCAGACCCGCCGGACCCGCGCCGATCACGCCGACCGACTGGCCGGTGGGCGCGCCGGGGACCAGCGGTTCGACCCAGCCTTCCTTCCAGGCGGTGTCGGTGATGAACTTTTCGACCGAACCGATGGTGACGGAGCCGTGACCCGAAAATTCGATGACGCAATTGCCCTCGCACAGCCGGTCCTGCGGGCAGATGCGGCCGCAGATTTCCGGCATGGTGCTGGTCAGGTTGCTGAGTTCATAGGCTTCGCGCAGCCGCCCTTCGGCGGTCAGGCGCAGCCAGTCGGGGATATGGTTGTGCAGCGGGCAATGGGTCGAGCAATAAGGCACGCCGCATTGCGAGCAGCGCGACGCCTGTTCCTCCGCCCGATCCAATATGAAGCTGCGGCTGATTTCCAGAAAATCGTCGGCGCGATCGTCGGCCGAACGCTTCTCGGGATAGGCTTGGCCCGTTCCCACGAATTTCAGCATTGGATTATCTGCCATGATGAGTCCCTGAAATGAATTTGCAGGGAGCGCATAGCAGAAAAACCCGCAGAGTCACGCGGATTCTGCGAATTATGTCAGCATGATTGACCTATTTTCCGGGAAATGCCTCCGGAACTTCTCCGCTCCTGAAATAATCTTGCGTTAAATAGGTCCGTTTCGGGCTTATCGCAGGGAAAGCCACAGCAGGGCGGCTATTCCCGCGACGATTCGGTACCAGGCGAACGGCGCGAACCCATGGCGCGACACCAGCCCCACAAACCATTTGATGACCAGCACGGCGACGATGAAGGACACCACGAATCCCAGCGCGATGCTGTCCCATCCCACCGCGCCGGAGGTGATCTTGTCGCCATTCTTCAGCAGTTCCAGCGCGGACGCGCCCAGCATGGTCGGGATGGCGAGGAAGAAGCTGAACTCCGCCGCCGTGCGCCGCTCCACCCCCAGCGTCAGCGCGCCCATGATCGTCGCGCCCGACCGGCTGACGCCCGGGATCATGGCCAGGCACTGGATGAAGCCGATGCCCACCACCCGCACGAAGGGAATGTCGGCTATGCCGTGGAACCGGTTTTCCTTCACCATCCGCTCGATCGCCAGGATCGCCACGCCGCCGACGATCAGCGCCCAGGCGACGACCCGCGGCGCGCCCAGCAGTTCCTCGATATGATTATGCAGGGCAAGGCCGATCACCGCCGCCGGAATGAAGGCGACCAGCAGATTGCGCAGGAAACGCCAGCTCGTCGGCTCCCTGCGCAGCAGGCCCATGCCCACCGCCCAGAATGTGCGCCAGTACAGCACCACCACCGCCAGGATCGCGCCCAACTGGATGATGACGTTGAACATCGCCCAGGTGGACGCGTCATAGCCCAGCAATTCGCTCGCCAGGATCAGGTGGCCGGTCGAGGATACGGGCAGGAACTCGGTCAACCCCTCGACGATGCCAAGCAGGATGACTGTCAGATAATGCAGGTCCATGGAGGGATGCAGTCCTTATGGGGCGAACAAAGGGAAACCCTCCCCCGGGGCGGGAGAGGGCATTGGGTGCGTTGCGGCCATTGTGCAGAAGCGAATGGCCCGCGCAAGACGGCCCGTCGCGGTCCGATGTCGGTCCGGCTGATCGGATTCCGGCGGATCAGGCCTGAACCCGGCCCGCGAAACGGCCATGCTTGCGGTAGCGGACCAGCCATTTCTCCGCGACAGCCGGCATCGGCGTGGGCGCGACGCCCAGTTCGGCCAGCCCGTCCGCGCCGGGCGCGACGACATTGTCCTTGGCCAGCATGGACAACTGGTCCCGCGTGATCGGTCCGCCCGGCAGCATGGCGATCAGCGAGGCGACCGAAGCGGGAACGGCGCACAGGCTGCGATCGCGGCCGATGGTCCTGGCGATCCAGGCGTTGAGTTCCCGCATCGTATAGGTCTGCGGCCCGCCCAGTTCATAGGTCTTGCCGCCATGCTCGCCGGGATTTTCGGCGGCGTTGGCGACGGCCTGCGCCACGTCCGCGACATAGACCGGCTGGAACCGGGTGTCGGCGGCGATCACCGGCACCACCGGGGCGATGCGGACGATCTCCGCAAAGCGATTGAGGAACCGGTCCTCCGGTCCGAAAATGATCGAGGGGCGCAGGATGGTCGCATTGGGGAAGGCGGCCTTGACCGCCGCCTCGCCTTCGGCCTTCGACCGGCCATAGGCGGAGGGGCTCTGCGCATCCGCGCCGATGGCGGAGATGTGGACGAGCGCCTGGACGCCCGCCTCCGCCGCCGCCCTGGCGACGTTCGCCGCGCCGTCATGGTGCGAACCCTGGAAATCGCCGGAGAGCACCCCCACCAGATTGATGACGATGTCGCTGCCGGCAATGGCGCGGGCGACGCTTTCGGGCTTGCGGATGTCCGCCGCGACGAACTGCGTCTGGCCAAGGGCGCCCAGCGGCTTGACGCGCACGGCGGTCGACAGATCGCGCTGCGCCACGCGCACCCGGGCGCCGCGCGCCATCAGCGCCTGGGCGACCTGCCGCCCCACAAAGCCGCCGCCGCCGAACACCGTAACCAGACTGTCCTTCATCACGCGTCCCATGCCTGTCTGTTCAAAGGGAATGACTCTGCGCATCCCCTGTCATCCGATAAGGAATGGCTTTCCGCCATCCCCTTGCAACAGCCGCGGCCCGCTGACAACTGCTTTACCCGATCCAGCCCCGCAAATCAGCAATCATCCACAGGCCCAGGCCCAGGAACAGCAGGGCCGCCCCGATCTGGAGCGCGCGCATCGGCACCTTCTTCGCCAGCACCTCGCCGAACAGCACGGCGGGCACGTTGGCGATCATCATGCCCAGCGTCGTGCCCGCAGTGACCGCCAGCACATTGTCGAACCGCGCGCCCAGCATCACCGTCGCCACCTGCGTCTTGTCCCCCATCTCCACCAGGAAGAAGGCGACCAGCGTGGTCAGGAAGACGCCCGCCTTCGACGGCGCGCGCAACGGCTCATCCTCGTCGATCCTGTCGGGGATCAGCGTCCACGCGGCCATCGCGACGAAGCTGGCGGCGACGGCATAGCGGAACCATGGCTCCGTCAGCACGCCGGCGACCGAATGGCCCACCAGCGCGGCGAGGAAATGATTGGCCAGGGTGGCGGCGAATATGCCCGCTATGATGGGCGCCGGCTTGCGAAAGCGGGTGGCGAGCAGCATCGCCAGCAATTGCGTCTTGTCCCCCATTTCCGCGAGCGCGACGAGGGCGGTGGAGGTGAGAAATGCTTCCATCAGGGTCTGTCCGGGCCGGGCGAAGGTGAAGACGCAATGCCACCATCCCCTCCCGCCCGGCTGGACGGAGAAGATGATGCCATTGGTCTCGCCCGATGCGGAAGGACGCTGAAGGTCTCCCGCATCCCGCCCGCCATGGCCTCTCGGCCAAATATGTTGACGAACGGCCCGCTCCCTCGGGAACGGCTGGCTACTCCCCAGATGACGCAGGGGCCCATAGGATGAATCGGCGGCAGAGGCAAGACCGCCCGGCGCTGTTGCCGCGCGCCGCAGAAACGGGAAAGGCGTGGCGGCCGGCCACGCCTTTCCTCTCCATCGCCCTGTCAGGCCGCGGCGGCGATCCCGCTGACGCCCAGTTCGGCCAATGCGAACTTGCGGATATGCTCGCCCATATCCTCGCGGTCCAGCGCAAGGGCGAGGTTCGCCTCGATATATCCTGCCTTCGATCCGCAGTCGAAGCGGCGTCCATCGAAGGTCACGCCATGGAAGGGCTGGGTGCCGATCATCGACGCCATGGCATCGGTAAGCTGAATCTCGCCGCCGGCGCCCTTCTCCTGCGTCTCCAGGATCTTCATCACTTCGGGCTGGAGGATATAGCGGCCCGGCAGGATCAGGTTGGACGGCGCCGTGCCCGGCGCGGGCTTTTCCACCAGTCCCTTCACCTCGGTCAGCGCGCCGTCGCGCTGGCCCGGATCGATCACGCCATAGCTCGGCGTGTCGGCCATCGGCACTTCCAGCGCGCAGACCAGATTGCCGCCGACCCTGTCATAGGCATCGACCATCTGCTTCAGGCATCCCCGGCCGGGCGCGCCCTTCATGAATTCGTCGGGCAGCAGGATCGCGAAAGGCTCATCGCCGACAATGTCCCGCGCACACCAGATGGCGTGGCCCAGGCCCAGCGGCTCCTGCTGGCGCAGGAACACCGCATTGCCCGGCGACAGCCGCGTGCCGTCCAGCGCGGACAGGTCCTTGCCCCGCTCGCGCTGCGTCGCCTCGGCCTCGAAGGCCATGTCGAAATAATCCTCGATCGCGCCCTTGCCGCGGCCGGTCACGAAGATCATCTGCTCGATCCCCGCTTCCCGCGCTTCGTCCACCGCATATTGGATCAGCGGACGGTCGACCACCGGCAGCAATTCCTTGGGCACCGACTTGGTCGCCGGAAGAAAGCGCGTGCCAAGACCTGCGACAGGGAAAACGGCTTTGCGAATCGGTTTGTAGGACATGAGGCTCCTGTTTCTTGGCTCGCGCGCGGAATGAAGGCTTCGCCCTCCGCCGCATAAAGATCAAGCGTGGAAGATTACTTAACCCGTTCAGACAGCCAGCAGGCGCTGCGCCACCCTTTCGAGGGAAGCAATTTCCGCTTCGAGTTGCTCAAGCGAGACATGCGTCTGATTGTTCCGCGCATCGCGGCATGTGAAGCCGCCGGGCGCGGGCTGCTGAAAGCCGCCGATGATGAGCGACCGGAACCGGTCGATCCTCTGCATGTCGCGCTCGATATCCGCTATTTCCGTCAATGCGCCGGCATTGCGCCTGTCCCGCATCGACACCATGGTCCGCAGTTCGGTCATCAGCTTCGTCATGCCCGGACGGGTCCGGGCACCCACGGTCCGCACATCCCCCATGGCTTCCCGCATCATCGCGATCTTCGCCTCCAGGCTCTGTTCCAGCATCGTCCAGGCACAGACCAGACGACCCACTGCACACAGAAGCGCCGCATCCTCTGGCGCGTAATCCGACACTGACCTCACATTGACTTCGGCAACCACGTTCACTTCATCCGCGCCCCGGTATGTTATGCTTTCCGCTCGGATAAAAGCCTGCCCGTTTTGCAGCGCAAAAGGCTAGGGGGGCGTTCGGTGCCGCCCGCATCCGCGGCACAGGCCATCGCCAACTGTGCCCAAACAGCGATGAACCGTTAACCGTCTTTGGCGGTCGGATCAGAAATCGATAGCGATTCCCTTGCGTTCCCAGTCGCCGTAGCGAACGGGGCTCAATAACTCGTCATGGCGGGAGGGACTGTCGATCGGGTCGGGCTGCGGCACCGGCGGGCTCTTGGAAAGGTGCGCGGGTGGCTTCACATGCGCGGGGCGCTTGCCGTTGAAGGTTCCCATCGGTCCATCCTTTCGATTGCGGGGGCGTCATCGCCACCCCATATTCAGGGGCGCCCCATATTCAGAGTAAGGCCGCTATCTGGGCCGTAAAGGAGACTTTCGCAAGTGAGTGGGATGAAGACGGTGATGCTGCTGTCGGCGCTGACGGCGCTGTTCATGGCATTGGGCTACACGCTGGGCGGCGGCGGCGGCGCGGCGATCGCGCTGCTGGTGGCGGCGGGCATGAACCTGTTCACCTTCTGGAACGCCGACAGGATCGTGCTGTCGATGCATCATGCGCGGGAGGTGGATGCGCGGAGCGCGCCCGAATTCTACAGCCTCGTCGCGGACCTCGCCCGGCGCGCCGATCTCCCCATGCCGCGCGTCTATCTGATCGATGAGCCGCACCCCAATGCCTTCGCGACAGGCCGCGACCCGAAGCATGCGGCCGTCGCCGCCACCACCGGCCTGCTGTCGATGCTCAGCCGGGACGAAGTGGCGGGCGTCATGGCGCATGAACTGGGCCATGTGCGCAACCGCGACACGCTGATCATGACGATGGTGGCGACCATTGCGGGCGCGATCTCCATGCTCGCCAATTTCGGCCTGTTCTTCCGCGGCGGCAATCATGACAACAGCCATGGCAATGTCGCCGCGACGCTGCTGGCGGTGATCGTCGCGCCTTTCGCCGCGATGATCGTGCAGATGGCGATCAGCCGCACGCGCGAATATGGCGCCGACCGCGCCGGCGCGGAGATCAGCGGCAATCCCCGCGCGCTCGCCTCCGCCCTCGCCAAGATTTCCGGCCGTGCGGAGGCGATTCCCAATCCGGTGGCCGAACGCAATCCCGCCGCGGCCCAACTCTATATCGTGCCGGTGCATGTCAGCGAGCTTTTCTCCACCCACCCGGCAACGGAAAAGCGCATCGCCGCGCTGGAGGAGATGGCGGGCGGCCCATCCCTGCCGCCGCGCGCATCCGCCCTATCCCCGTCAGCCCAGTTTCCGGCAGCGACCCGAGCCCGCAAGTCGAGCGCGCTCGATCCGCTGCGCCGCGATTAAGTATCGCACGCCGCTGGCATCCTTGCACCCCATTCCCACGAGCCGCTTGTCCCGTGGGAACGCGCGGCCTGGGTCCGATTTAACGCAGCGCGCTCAGGCGCCGCCATTCCGGGACAAGGGATCACCTCCCGACTTGCGCGACGGATCAGCCAGCGCCAACCAGCGGCACGATGTCGACAGGGCGGCCGTTCCGTCGCAGTTCGACGGTGATGCTGGGCCGCCCGGGCCCGGCATTGCCGAGCGGATCGCCTTGCCGCACCACATCCCCCACGGCGGCGTTGAGGCGCAGCAGGCCGGTGATCAGCGTCGTCCAGCCGCCGCCATGGTCGATGATGACGATCTGCCCATAGCCGCGATAGGGGCCGGCAAAGACGACGCGGCCGGCCGTCGGCGCCACGGCCAGAGCATCGGGGCGCGTGGCGATGGTCAGGCCGCGTGAGCGGACGCCGCCTTCCGACACTTCGCCCATGCCCGTCACCAGCTGGCCGACGACCGGCAGGCGATAGGGCGGCGGCGCGCCAGGGCTGCGCGGACGGGCCGGTGCGGACGCGCGCGCCTGATCGGGCCGGGCGGGGCGCAGCAGGGGACCGGGCAGGGCAGCCAGCCGGTCGCGCAGGTCGCCCGCCTCCTCCAGCCTGTCCATCAGGTCGACGATGTCGCGCGCCCGCTCGCCAAGGGCAAGCGCGCGGTCGCTTTCCAGATCGGCATTGGCCCTGTAATCCTGCGCTGCCAGCCGCTTTTGCGTTTCCAGCCTTTGCAGGGCCGCCTGCCGCTGCTTCAGGTCCCGCTGGCTTTGCGCAAGCGAATCCGCCGCCTGCTCGGCCGTCGCGCGCAGGGCGCGGCTGCGCTCCAGTTCCGCGCGCAGGCCGGCGGTCCGCTCCCGGATGACCGGCAGCACCTGCCCCAGCACGGCGCGCATATGGATGGCGTCGTCGATCGATCCCGGCTGGACCAGCGCCAGCGCCAGCGGCCGCTGCGCCATCATCTGCAAGGCGGCGGTCAGGCGGACGACCGGCTCCTGCCTCGCGGCCAGGCGAACGGCCTGTGCCCGCTGGAGCCGGGCGACGATGGCGATGCGGGCCTGCGCGGCCTGTATGTCCGCCTCCGCCTGCTGGATGCGGGCGGCCATGGCGGCGGCGCGGCGGCGGGCCTGGTCGGCTTCGTTGCGGGCGGCGGCGGCCTGCTGTTCCAGCCGTTCGGAGCGCGACCGCGCTTCTTCCGACTGGCGGCGCGCGGCCTTCAGGGCGGCCTGTTCCTCGCTGAGGCTGGTGCCGCCAGTGCCGGTCAGGATGATGGCCTGCCCCTCGGCGGCTGTCAGGCGCGATCCGGCGAGCGCTGCCGCGCCGGCAAGAAAGGCCGCGATGATCGCCGTCCGTTTCAACCAAAACCCCCTGCCGGTTCCGCGGTTCGGCGCCGACCGTCCCTGACTAGGCTGTGTTCCGGCGGAATGAAAGAACCTCCATTCCCACAGGTTCCTGCGCAGGCAGGAACCCGGCTCTTGCACTCCCTGTTCAGAGCAGGAGAAACTTCAGACCCTACCCTTCGCGATGATAGGGATGCCCGGCCAGGATCGAGCAGGCCCGCCACAATTGCTCGGCCAGCATGGCGCGGGCCATCATATGGGGCCATGTCATCGCGCCAAAGGCAATCAGCAGGTCCGCATTGTGCCGATCCGCATCGTCGAAGCCGTCCGCCGCGCCGATCAGGAAGCGGCATTCGCGCTTGCCGGAATCGCGCCACCCCTCGATGCGGCGGGCGAAATCGATGGAACTGAGCTGCCGGCCCTTTTCGTCCAGCATGACGGTGACGGTGCCCGGCGGAGCCGGCGGCAGCTTGCCGCCCCGATCGGGCAGTTCGGTGATCCTGAACGGCATGGTCAGCCGCTTCGCATAACGGTCGACCAGTTCCGCCTCGGGCGAGCGCCCGATCTTTCCGCGCGCGATGATGTGGAGGAGCATGGTCTGCCCCCTTAGAGCATCGTGCAGAAAAATCGTGCAGAAAAGTGGGAACCGGTTTTCCGCTCAAAATGATGCGACGACGAAAACTTATAGCGCGCGACCTGCGCCCGATGGAACGCAGCGCGCTCTAACAACGCCGGACGCGCTTGTCGAAGCGGCGGGTCAGGCGGTTCCCGCCACCGGCGCGTCGACGAAGCCCCACATCCGCTCCAGATTGTAGAAGCTGCGCACCTCCGGCCGGAACAGATGGACGATCACGTCGCCGGCATCGATCAACACCCAATCGGCCACGGGCAGGCCCTCTATGCGGGCGGAGCGCCCGGTCGCCTGCTTGATCCGCTCGGCCAGCTTCTGCGCCATCGACGCCACCTGACGGGACGAACGCCCGCTGGCGATCACCATGTGATCGGCGATGCTGCTCTTGCCTTCAAGGGGGATGGAGATGGTTTCCTGCGCCTGGTCGTCGTCAAGCGACTTCAAGACAAGGTCATGCAGGGCGGCAACGCTGTCGGCATTATGAGCCGTGTCGTTGGCGGGATGCGGTCTGGTCAAAGATGCTCCATTCTAGACAATCAACCGGCGCGTGAGCGGGTCGCGCACGCGTTTGTGTTCATATTCGCGATGCCAGAGGGGGTCTGCCTGCCGCAGCAGGGTCGCCGATCTTGGATCAGGGCGAAAGCGCAGAAGCACAAGCGCCGGCGGTCTCCAATCCGTCCATGCTGCACTCTGGCGTGCGGGCCGGACGAAGCGCCGCAGCCAGCCCATGGCCGGTGAGCCACGGGCGGCCTCATCATAGCCGGGCCGGGCGATCACGGCAATGGGCATAATCCGGGCTATGCCGCGCCAGTCCCTCCACTGGCCGAATTGCGCGAGATTGTCCGCCCCCATCAGCCAAAGGAACCGGTGGCGCGGATAGCGCCTTCGCAAGGCTTTCACCGTGTCGATGGTGTAGCGGGTGCGAAGCTGCGTTTCTATGGCCGTGGGCCGGATGAGGTTGCGCCGCGCGACTTTTCGGGCGTGGGCGAGACGGGCGGGGAGGGGCGCCATGCCGGCCCGCGGCTTCAGCGGATTGCCCGGCGAAACCAGCCACCAGACTTCATCCAGCCGCAAGGCGTGGATCGCGAACCGGGAAATATCCCGATGCCCGTCATGCGCCGGATTGAAGGAGCCGCCGAGAAGGCCGATGCGTTTCATGATTCGCCCATGCCAGTTGGCGGGGCAGGGAGCAAATTTCCTGCCGAGCGGGCATGATGCTTAGCCAGCTAATAGATAGATCGAGCGACAAACAGGTCTCCTCCGATCCACGCTCCTGAGACGGCAGGAGCCCGGTTCCCGAATCCCGCTTCATCCCGAAATAATTAGCATCCTAACCTCATGCGCAGGAAATCTACTCCGCCGCATCCGGCAGCGCCTCCGGCAAAGCCCGCACGGCCTCAGCCGAGGACGGTTCGCGAACCAGCGCCTCCACGGGCTCCAGTTCTTCCAGTTCCTTGCCCCCCGTCTCGATATTCAGGTCGCGCAGCTTGCGGCCCGTCACCAGCACGCGACCCTCGAAGCTGCCGACGAAGCTGTTATAATCCGCAACGGCCCCGTTCAGCCGGTTGCCCAGCTTCTTGAGCGACGCCGCCGCTCCGGCCAGCCGCTCGTAAAGTTCCTTGCCCAGCATGCCGATCCGCTTGGCCTCATCCGCCATTTTCTCCTGCCGCCAAACCGCCGCGACGGTCCGGGCAATGGCGATGAGGTTGGTCGGCGTGGCCAGCAGCACCCGCTTCCCGAAGGCATGGTCCCAAAGCTGCGGATCATGCTCCAGCGCGGCGGAGAGGAAATGTTCGCCGGGCACGAACATGATCACATAATCGGGCGCTTCGTCGAACTGGTCGGCATAGCTTTTCCGCCCCAGCGTCTCGACATGCGCGCGCATCGCAGCCGCATGGGCGGACAGGAGCCGCTTCCTCTCCTCCTCGCCCTCCGCGCCATAGGCGTCCTGATAGGCATTCAACGACACCTTGGCGTCAATCACCAGCGCCCGCCCGCCCGGCACGCGCAGGATCGCGTCGGGGCGCAGCCGGCCGTCCTCGCCCTCCACGCTCACCTCGGTCCGGAAATCCACATGCTCGGAAAGGCCGCATGTCTCCAGGACATTGCGCAATTGCTGCTCGCCCCAGCGGCCCCGCGCCTTGGGCGCATGGCGCAGCGAATCGACCAGCCGCTGCGCCTCGGCCCGCACCGCCTCCTGCCCCGACTTCATCGATTCGATCTCGCCGCGCAGTATGCCATAGGCCTCCGTCCGCTGCTGCTCGATCTGGGTGATCTTCTGGTCGTAACGCTGGATCGTCTCGTTGACCGGATGCAGCAATTGCCTCAGCTGCGCCTCACTCTTCTCATGGGCCTGCATCATGCGCTGGTCGGCGCGTTCCAGGAAATGGCTCTGCGCCTGGTGCAGCAGCTTGCCGCCAATCTCGCTGAACTGGGCCGAAAGCTGCTCCTTCGCGTCCTTGAGCGCGGCGATCTGCGCTTCGAAGGCTTCCGCCCGCGCCTGCGTGTCGGATCGCAAGGCCGCCAGTTCCCGCGCCGCCGCTTCGCGCGCCGCGCGCTCCGCCTCCAGCTTCTGCGCCAGATTCGCCGCCTGCGCCGCGCGCTCCTGCGCCACCACCAGCTCCTGGATCGCGGCGTTGCGCTGGGCCGCCGCCATGTCGAGCTTGCCCGCCAGATCGGCCTTTTCCGTCAGCAGCGGCGCCACGGACCGGCCCCGCGCCAGCCAGCCGATCGCCAGCCCCGCGACCAGAGCGATAATGATGAGAATGGCGGCCAGGCTGTCCATATATGCCCCTTTACAGAACGAAAGGTGAACCTAGTCGCATGACGTCACCGCCGCAAGCGGCATGCGGCATCCGCCGGCAGGCGTTTCAGGTCAGGGACGCTCGGAAAGCCGCCAGCCGCGCCACCGCCTCGTCCAATATTTCATCCGCCTTGGAAAAGCACAGGCGGACGAGATGCGTCACCGGCTCTGCGGGATAGAAGGCGGAAATCGGGATGGCCGCCACGCCCGCTTCATCGATGATCCGCTCGCAAAAGGCGACGTCGTCCATGTCGATGCCGGAAGCGGGCAGGTCGACGGTCACGAACCATGTCGCCGCGCTGGAATTGACGACATAGCCTGCCCCGCGCAGCCCGGCGACGAGGCGATCGCGCGAAGCCTGATAGGCGGCGCGCATCGCGTCGAACCAGCTTTCCGGCTTGGCCAGCCCCTCGGCCACCGCCCATTGCAGATGGGGCGGGGTGGTGAAGGTGATGAACTGGTGCGCGCGGGCAAGCAGCGTCGCCAGCGGCGGGGCGGCGCACATCCATCCGACCTTCCATCCGGTGACGGAGAAGATCTTGCCCGCCGACCCGATCTTCACCGTCCGATCCCGCATGCCGGGAAAGCCGATCAGCGGCCTGTGGGCGATGCCGTCATAGGCGATATGCTCCCACACCTCGTCGCAAATGGCGATCAGGTCGTTTTCCACGCAAAATTCGGCCAGCAGCGCCAGTTCCTCTTCGCGCAGGGCGATGCCCGTCGGGTTCACCGGATTGTTCATCAGCAGGAACCGGGTTTTTGGCGTGACCGCCGCCGCCAGCGCCTGCCGCCCGATCCGCCATTCGGGCGGGGTGAGCCGCAGCACCCGCGCCACCCCGCCCGCCCGCTCGATCAGCGGCAGATAGGCGTCGTAGAGCGGCGCCAGCACCAGCACTTCGTCGCCGGGCCGGACCAGCGCCAGCAGGCTGGCCGCGATCGCCTCCGTCGCGCCGGAGGTGACGATCACCTCCTGCGGCGACAGGTCCAGCCCCTGATGCCGCGCATAATGCGCCGCCACCGCCTCGCGCAGTTCGGCAAGGCCCGCCATGGGCGGATATTGGTTGGACAGGGTCAGCAGCGCGTCGGCGGCGGCGCGGAGTATCTCCTCCGGTCCCTGGGCGTCGGGAAAGCCCTGCCCCAGGTTGATCGCACCGGTCTCCCGCGCACGGCCGGACATTTTCTCGAAGATGGTGGTGGGCATGTCCCGATAGACGGGATGGCCGAGAGGATCGCGTTCGCTCATGCCGGTGGACATGCCGGTTTTCGGGGTGGGGGGTCAAGTTCCGTGCAATCGGCCCTCTGCTTCGGCCCGCTTTTGCATTAGGATGCCGCTTTCCCATGGCCATGAGCGAGCAGACATGATCGACCGCCTGTTCCTGAAGCATCCCAGAGAGGTCAATGAAAGCTATGGCGAGCATTTGGAGGTGGCGACGCGCTTCGGCTTCCTGATGGTGCGGGCGGGGCTTGCCTGCATGATCCACGGACTGGTCCCGGCTTTCTTCACCCGCACCGGCAGCGCAACGGTGAAGCGGCTGTACGATGAAATGCGCCAACGCCAGCCGGACCTTCCCGAACCCGCTTATCTCAACCCGAAATGGCGCCCGGAATATGAGATTTGAAGGTAGAAGGCGACCGGCAGGGTGCGGCTTCGCTTATAGGGCGACGCGCTCCTGCCAAGGCGGGAGCCCAGTCCTGACGGTGCGCTAAAACGCCGACGCTTGGACTGGCTCCGCCCTTCGCAGGCGCAGTTGCATCTATTTCCCCGGCGCCGCACGGCGCCAAGTAAAGCCGGCGAATGTCCCCCGAACATTCGCTTTTCCGGCTTTACTCCCATTCGATCGTCCCCGGCGGCTTCGAGGTGTAGTCGTAAACCACCCGGTTGATGCCCTTCACCTCATTGATGATCCGCGTCGCCACCCGGCTCAGGAAAGCGGCGTCGAAGGGATAGATGTCCGCCGTCATGCCGTCGGTCGACGTCACCGCCCGCAGGGCGCACACGCTGTCATAGGTGCGGTGATCGCCCATCACGCCCACGGTGCGGACGGGCAGCAGCACGGCGAAGGCCTGCCAGATCGCATCGTACAGCCCGGCGCTCCGGATTTCCTCCAGATAGATGGCGTCGGCCTTGCGCAGAATGTCGCAGCGCTCCTTCGACACTTCGCCCGGAATGCGGATGGCGAGGCCGGGACCGGGGAAAGGATGCCGCCCGACGAAAATCTCCGGCAGCCCCAGTTCGCGGCCCAGCACGCGCACCTCATCCTTGAACAGTTCGCGCAGCGGCTCGACCAGCTTCATGTTCATGCGCTCGGGCAGGCCGCCGACATTATGGTGCGACTTGATCGTCACCGAAGGCCCGCCGGTGAAGGACACGGACTCGATCACGTCCGGATAAAGCGTCCCCTGCGCCAGGAAGTCCGCCCCGCCGATCTTCTTCGCTTCCTCCTCGAACACGGCGATGAACTCGCCGCCGATGAATTTCCGCTTCTTCTCGGGGTCGGTCAGGCCCGCCAGCCCGCCCAGGAAGCGTTCCTCGGCATTCACATGGACCAGCTTGATGCCATAATGCTCGCGGAACAGGCTCACCACCTGCTCCGCCTCGCCCAGCCGCATCAGGCCATGGTCGACGAACACGCAGGTCAACTGATCGCCGATCGCCTCATGGATCAGCACCGCCGCGACGGCGCTGTCGACGCCGCCGGACAGACCGCAGATCACCCGGCCTTCGCCCACCTGCGCCCGGATGTCGGCAATCTTGGTCGCGCGGAATTCCGCCATGGTCCAGTCGCCCTTGAGGCCGCAGACATGGCGCACGAAATTGGCGAGCAGCTTCGCGCCATCCGGCGTATGCACGACCTCAGGGTGGAATTGCGTCGCGTAGAAACGCTTTTCCTCATTCGCCGTGATCGCATAGGGCGCACCCTCGCTCACCGCCACCACCTCGAAACCGGGGGCGAGCCGCGTCACCTTGTCGCCATGGCTCATCCACACCTGATGGCGCTCGCCCTCCGTCCAGAGGCCGTCGAACAGCGCGCAGCCTTTCTTCACCTCGATGAAGGCGCGGCCGAACTCGCCGCTCTCGCCGCCTTCGACATGGCCGCCAAGCTGCTGCATCATCGTCTGCTGGCCGTAGCATATGCCCAGGATCGGAATGCCCGCCTCGAAGAAATGCTGGGGCGCGCGGGGGCTGTCCTCCCACATGACGGAGGAGGGGCCGCCGGAAAGGATGATGCCCTTGGGTTTCAGCCGTTCGAAGGCTTCGGCGGCGCTGTTGAACGGCGCGATCTCGGAATAGACGCCCGCCTCGCGCACCCGCCGGGCGATGAGCTGCGTCACCTGGCTGCCGAAATCCACGATAAGGATGGAATCCTGAAGGGGCAGCGTCATCGAATCGCCTTTATATGTCCAGAGGAAGGGATTCGCGCCCGGTTAGTGCGCTTGCGCCCCCTTGTCCAGCGAAGCCGCGTCCCCGCGCCGCCCCGCCGCCCATCCCAGCGCGGCCCCGCCCGCCAGCACCGCCGCGGCGATCAGGAAGGCGCTGCCGATGAAGGGCAGCAGCGGCTTCGCGCCGACGGACAGGGAATAGACCGTGCCGAAGAACAGCGGCGACACGATGCCCGCGATCGACCCGACGCTGTTGTTCGCGCCCTGCAACTGGCCCTGTTCGGATTCCGACACGCGCTGCGTCATCAGCGACTGGATGGTCGGCATGGCAAGGCCCCAGAGCGCGTTGGGGAACATCGCCGCGACGAACAGCCAGCCGGTCGGCGCCATCCCCATCGCGAAAATCCCGACCGCGCCGAAGCCAAGCCCGATCACCATGGTCGTGCGGTCGCCCAGCCGCTTCACCACCGGCCCGACCAATATCCCCTGCACGCCCATGTCCATCAGGCCCACCAGCGCCAGCAGCGTCCCCACCTGCCACGCCCCCCAGCCATAGCGGTCCCCCGCATAAAGCACGAACACGGCGGAGAAGAGGTGATGCGCGAAATAAAGCAGGAAATTGACCACCGCCAGGCTCGACAGCTCGGGATGCGACCGCAGCAGCCGCAGCGCCCCGAACGGATTGGCCCGCTTCCACGAAAAATCCATCCGCTTGTCGCCGGCCAGCGATTCCGGCAGCACGAACAGCCCGTAGAAAAAGGCCAGCCCCGACAGCCCCGCCGCCGCCCAGAAGGGCGCCCGCAGCGAAATCTCCCCCAGCACCCCGCCCAGCAGTGGCCCGGCGACGAAGCCGCCGCTGAACGCCGCCCCGATCAGCCCATAACCCCGCGCCCGCTCTTCGGGCGGGGTGATGTCGGCCATATAGGCGAAGGTGGAGGTGAAGCTGGACGACGTCACGCCCCCCAGCATCCGCCCCACCGCCAGCCACCACAGATTGGGCGCGATCGCCATCAGCAGGAAATCGAGCGCGAGTCCCGCGACCGAGACCAGGATCACTGGCCGCCGCCCGAACCGGTCGGACAGCGATCCGATGACCGGCGAACAGAGGAACTGCATCCCGGCCCACAGCGCGACGAACAACCCGTTCCACATCCCCGCCGCCCTGCCGGAACCCGACAGCGTCTCGACCAGTTGCGGCAGCACCGGGATGACGATCCCCATCGACATCACGTCGAGCAGCGCCGTCACCAATATGAAGGCGATCGCGGCCTTGCGGCGATGGGATGGGCGCGGTGACATGATGGACTCCTGGGTGTCGATCCGGACAGAGCTTGTTCCGAGCCGACTGCATCGGATCGAATGCCACAGCCTGATGTCTACCGCGTTTTTCGAGCCGGCAGATGATTCCTTCTGCTTGCAAAGGGCTCTAGGCGCTGCGCCCGGTCATGCCAAGTCCAACGGTCCCAGGCGGCCGCTCCACAGCAGCAACAGCCCGGAAAAGGCCAGGGCGATCCACAGCGCATGCAGGCCCATCAGCGCGAAGAGGCCACCCCCCGCCACCGCGCCCGCCACCAGCCCCAGCCACAGCAGCAGATAGGGCAGCCAGTTCCATCGCGGCCCGCCGGTCAGCGCCACCGCCAGTTGCTGGCCCAGCTTCACCAGCGCGCCGGTCATATAGGTGACGCCGATGCTGACTTCGCCGTCGCGCTGGAAGACGTTGTTCACCGCGCCCATCGCCGCCGCCATCAGCAGCGTCAGCCCGGAGCCCGGCCGGTCCGGCAGGGCCAGCAACGCGGCGCAGAACAGCAGCGCGGTCGCAAGGCCCAGCACCGCCTGCTTGCGCCAGCGGCCCGCCCGGCGCGCGACCAGCGCACCGGCCAGCACGCCGCCGACAAAGGCCCCGACCAGTCCCGCCGCCATCCCGGCGACCGCCGCGCCCTTGGCCAGCCCCACGCCCAGCCGGGTGGAATTGCCGCTCATGAAGGAAACGAACAGCCCGCCCAGCTTCAGGAACCCCAGCGCATCGATGAACCCCGCCTGCGCCGCCAGTCCGATGGCCAGCATGTGGCGGGAAGCATCATATCCGCGCATGGACGGGCCCTCGCACCATCAGGCCTGCGGCGGTGCCTTGCGCGCGCCGTCCACAGGTTCGACGACGATCGGGGCGAATGAGGCCGCGGCAGGCTCCACAGCGCCCTTCACCAGCGAATCGAGGCTTGCGCCATCCAACCCCAATTCCTTCATCAGGCCATCGATCACCGGCGCCTGCGCCCGGTAACGCAGGGCGGCGGACACCGCGGCATTGGCCAGGTTCTGCTCGCCGCCGCCGATCACCGCCGCGCCATCCGAATGCGATCCGGTGATGCCGTCGACCTGCACGATCCTGATCGAATCGATCGCTTCCATCGGCTTCGCCGCCTCCCGCACCAGGTCGGGCAGCACCTTGAGCAGCGCCATCTTCGTCTGCAGCGACATCTGGTCCGACGACAGGATGTTCGCCGCCTCATTGACCGCGCGCTGACCCGCCGCCTCGACCTCGAAACGCACCCGGTCCGCCTCGGCGCGCAGCTTGGCGGCTTCGGCCTCGCCCTCCGCCGCCAGGCGCAGCGCTTCGGCACGGTCCGCCGCGGCCTGCTTCTCCGCTTCCGCCTCGACCCGCACCTGGATGGCGGCGCGCTCCGCCTCCCGCGCCGCGTCGATCAGTTCGATGCGCTTGGTCCGCTCGGCAATCTCCGTCTGGCGCGACGTCTGGACCTGCTCCTCGGCGGCCACCGCCTTGGCGCGCGCCTCGTCGGCCTGCGCCTTGGCCTGGCTTTCCTCGCGGCTCTTGTTCTGCACCGCGATCTGCTGTTCCTGCCGGGCGAGTTCGAGCGCCTGTTCCTGCGCGATGCGCGCCTGCTGCACGGCGCGGTCAGCCTCGATCTGCTGGCTGTCGACCAGCTTCTTCGCCTCGATCCGCGCCTGGTCGGCCTCCTGTTGGCGCAGCGACTGTTCGCGGGCCACCTCCGCCGCCTGAACGGCGCGGCGCATCTCGACCTCCCGCTCCTGCTCCAGCCGGGCGAATTCGGTGTCGCGGGCGATCAGCAGCGACTGGCGCTCCGCCTCCAGATTCTTGGTCTCGATCTGGACGCGGGTTTCCTGCTCGATGTCGTTGCGCGACTTCTTGCGCAGTTCGATCTGCTCGGTCAGCTTGGTCAGCCCCTCGGCGTCGAAGGCGTTGTTGGCGTTGAAATGCTCGATCGACGTCTGGTCCAGCCCGGTCAGCGACACGCTCTCCAGTTCCAGCCCGTTCATGGCGAGATCCACGGAAGACACCTGCTGCACCTTCTGCACGAACTCGCTGCGCTGCTCATGCAACTGGTTCATCGTCATCCCCGCAGCGACGGAACGCAGCGCATCGACGAACTTGCCCTCGACCAGTTCCTTCAACGCCTCCGGATTCATCGTCCGCGCGCCCAGCGTCTGCGCGGCGGTGGCGATGGACTGCGCGTCGGGCTTCACGCGGACGTAGAATTCCGCCTTCACGTCGATGCGCAGGCGGTCCAGCGTGATCAGCGCGTCGCTGTTCTTGCGTTCCACGGCCAGCCGCACCGTATTCATGTTCACCGGCATCGTTTCATGGAAGATCGGCAGCACCAGCGCGCCGCCGTTCATCACCACCTTCTCCCCGCCGAAGCCGGTCCGCACGAAGCCGATCTCCTTCGACGCCCGCTTGTAGAGCCGCGCCAGCACGACGCCGAGCACGATCAGGAGGAGAAGCCCGGTCCCGGAGATGATCAGATAGGGCATGAGCGAAAAGCTCTCCTGCACGGCGGGCAGATTCATGGGAAACTCCTAAAGGCGGGGAAGATAATGGTCGCCATGCGATATGGCGCGGAAGACATGGTCCTCCCGGCGGACCAGCAGGATGGTTTCGCCCTCTTCCAGCGTCTGGCCGGCATTGTCGGGTTCGACCATGACATAATGCGCCTGGCCATAGGCATCCTCGACGCGGGCGCGGGCAGGGGAGCCGCTGCGCGCGACGCCGGTGACGATGCGGGCGAAGCTGCCGGTCAGCGCGTCCAGCGGAACGGCGCTGCTCTGGTCGCGGGGAAGCAGGGGGGCGAGCCGTCGCGCGGCAAGGCCGGTCGCAGGCAGGCTGGCGATCAGGGCGGCGGGTGCGGCGATCAACGGCGGCAGCATCGCACCGGTCAGATCGAGCAGCAGATGCTGCCCGATCAGCCCGATCATGCCGAACAGCGCCAGGAATATCGCCAGCAGCATCAACAGCGGCAGGCGACCGACGCCCAGCCAGCCCAGCAGATCCGCATCGCCGTCAATGTCGAGATCGAAGTCGCCCGCGATGCCGATGGCCTGCACCGCCCCGATGAGCAGCATCAGGACGATCGCTGAGACGAAAACGACATTCTCGGTCGCGAAAAGGAACGCGGCCACCCCTGACTCCCCTGATTCGCGCCGATGCTAATGGATTGACGTAAAACAGGATAGGGCAAAGCGTGGCCGCGATGCGGCGGACGGAGCGCGCCTAGCGGGCGGCGCGATCCCGCCGGAAATAAAGGTCCGCGATCCGGCCATTCTGCACCGAACAGGTGAAGTGGCGCGACCGTCCATCCTGCGCCCGCCAGCCGGACCGGACCTCGACATCGCCCTCCACATCATAGCCGTTGCGGGTCTCGCGGGGCTCCTGCACCTGCCGCACCTCGGCATAGCCGCCCTCCCGCTCGGCCTCGTCGCGGGCGGCGAGGGCGCAATAGGTGATCGCATCCTCGCCATCCCGATCGGCGGGCGCCTCGGCCAGATCGCCCCGCCCGCCGTCGCTGTCAGGGGATCGGGCGCCGGCATGGTCCTGATCCGCCGCCACGACATCGGAAAAATCATCGTCGGCGCGCGTAGGGCTCGCTCGGTCGTCCGGGGCGGCGTCGTCGGCGGGCGGCTGCGCTTCGTCCGACAGGTCATCCTGTTCCTGCGGCGCGCCTTGCCGCGGCTGATAGGCCTGTGCCGACGCGACGCCGCCCGCCAGCAGGGCCGTCGCGATCAGCGATCCCGTCATCCACCTCATCTTGTTCATGACCCTCGTCCCTCAGCCGAAATTTGCCGATGGCTAGGCGATCATGGCTGTCGGAGGCCTGAACGCGGATGCGCCGCCACCGGCGGCCATGGACGCATCCCTCCCGAACCGGAAAGCGCCCGCCCTGCTGCCCGGCTATCGCGGCTGCGCGTCCAGTTTCAGCCCGGTATAATAGGCCGCAAAGGCATAGCTGTCGGCATATTCGTCGATCAGCTTGTCCACCGGCTTGCCCGCCCCATGCCCGGCCTTGGTGTCGATCCGGATCAGGCGGGGTTTCGGCCCCAGTTCCGCCGCCTGCAAGGCCGCGGCATATTTGAAGCTGTGCGCCGGCACCACCCGGTCGTCGGTGTCGCCCGTGGTGACGAGGATCGCCGGATAGTCCTTCCCGCCCGCGATGTTGTGATAGGGCGAATAGGCGTAGAGCAGGCGGAAATCCTCCTCCCGGTCGGGCGATCCATAGTCGTCGATCCAGTAGCGGCCGGCGGTGAAACGGTCGAAGCGCAGCATGTCCATCACGCCCACGGCGGGCAGGGCGGCGGCGAACAGATCGGGCCGCTGGTTCACCACCGCGCCGACCAGCAACCCGCCATTGGACCGCCCCTCGATGGCAAGGCCGTCCTTCGTCGTATAGCCATTGGCCTTCAGATATTCGCCCGCCGCGATGAAATCGTCGAACACATTCTGCTTGTTGGCGAGCCGCCCCGCATCGTGCCATGCCTTGCCGAACTCGCCGCCGCCGCGCAGATTGGCGATGGCATAGACGCCGCCCTGCTCCAGCCACGCCATGCGCGTCGCCGAATAGCCGGGCGTCAGCGCGATGTTGAAGCCGCCATAGCCGTACAGGATGGTGGGCGCGGGCGCTTTGGAAAGGGCCAGCGCCTTCTTGCGGATCACCGTCATCGGGATCATCGTGCCGTCCTTCGACGGATAGCTGACCTGCTCTATGCCGTAATCGTCGGGATTGAAGGGCAGCTCCGGCCGCGCGAACAGCTCGTAACGCAGCGTCGCCGTGTCGAAGCGGTAGATGCTCGACGGCGTGGTGAATCCCGAAAAGCTGAAGAAGGTTTCCGGATCGCCGTCGCGCCCGCCGAAACCGGCCGCAGTGCCCAGGCCGGGCAGCGGCACGTCGCTGACCTTTCGCCCGTTGAGGTCGATCAGCTCCGCCACGCTTTCCGCATCGGACAGATAGGCCAGGATCAGCCGGTCCCCGACCAGCGACCCGCCCGCCAGCGTGTCCATGCGCTCCGCCACCACCTGCCTGGCGCCGCGCCGGGGGAAGCGGGCGTCGATGCTGACGACGCGCAGATGCGGGGCATATTGGTCGGTGATGAAATAGAGCGTCGGCCCGCGGCTGCCGATCAGCCGCCAGTCGTTGGTCATGCCCTTCACCAGCGGGCGGACCTTCACCTTGCCGCCGGTCAGTTCGGCCAGATGCAGTTCGCGGCGCGGGTCGGTGCCCTGGAAGCTGCTGATGACCAGCCAGCGCCCGTCCTGCGTCACCTGCGCCGTGTGGCTGAGGCGCGGCTGGTCCGGGGTCGCGTAGATAAGCTGATCCTGCGCCTGCGGCGTGCCGAGGCGGTGATAATGAAGTTCCTGCCCCACCGTGGAGGATTGCAGGCCGGCGCCTTCCTGCGGCGCGGCGAAGCGCGAATAGAAGAAACCCTGTCCTTGCCCGTCCCAGGCAAGCTGGGAGAATTTCACCCATTGCACGACATCGTCGAGCGGCCGGGCGGTGGCGACGTCCAGAACCTTCAGCGTGCGCCAGTCGCTCCCCGCCTCCTGCACGGCATAAAGCAGGAACCGGCCGTCGGGGGAGGGCGCCCATTCCGCCAGCGCGTCCGACCCGTCCTCCGCCCAGTCATTCGGGTCGATCAGCAGCCGCTGCGCACCGTTCAGGCCGTCGCGCACATAGAGCGGGGTCTGGTTCTGGAGCCCCTTGTTATAGCCGTAGAAATAGCGCCCGCCCGCCTTGCGCGGGATGGTGTAGCGGCCATGGGCGAACAGCGCCTGCATGCGTTTCTTGAGCGCCTCGCGACCGGGCAGCCCGTCGATATGGCGGCGCGTGAGGCGGTTTTCCTGTCCCACCCAGTCTCGGACGGCGGGATCAGCGCGCAGGTCGTTTTCCAGCCAGCGATAGGGATCGGTCACCTTGACCCCGAAATGATCCTCCACCAGGTCCAGCCGCTTGGCGGCGGGATAGCGCAGTCCTGAAGCGCCAGCGACCGCCGCATCCGGCTCCGCCTGCGCGGGGAGCGCCGCGAACAACAGCGCCGCCAAAGCAAAGCGGCCAAAGGCGCGCATCCGATCCCCCCGAAATCCCATTCTCATTCTCTGGCGTCTCATGGCGCGGAAAAGCAAGAAAACAAGGAATATTTCCTATCTCCCCTCCCTTCAGGGGAGGGCCGGGGGTGGGGGCCAACCGAATGGCTCGACGCCCCGCGCATCCACGCCCCAAAAAAGAAAAAGGGCCGCGCCCCCTTCCGGAAGCCGCGGCCCTCTTCATCTGCCCGCTTGCGCGAGCCGTCAGCGGATCACGCCGCTTCCAGCTCGTCGGCGTCCGCACCCTGGACCGGACCGGAATCCTGACCCTTGGCGTCGACGTCGCGGTCCACCAGTTCGATGATCGCGATCGGCGCTGCGTCCGAAGCGCGGATGCCGGCCTTGATCACGCGGGTGTAGCCGCCATTGCGGTCCTTGTAGCGCTCGGCCAGAACGTCGAACAGCTTGGTGAGCTGCGCGTCGTCCTGCAGGCGGGCATGGGCCAGACGACGATTGGACAGGCCACCCTTCTTGGCGAGGGTGATCAGCTTCTCGACATAGGGACGCAGTTCCTTCGCCTTGGGCGTGGTCGTCAGGATCTGCTCATGCTTGATGAGCGAGGCGGCGAGGTTGCGGAGCAGCGAGTTGCGATGCCCGGCGCTGCGCTGCAGCTTACGATGACCAACCTTGTGACGCATATGTCTTTCCTTCCGTTCGTTAAGGGGCCGTTTCAGGTACCCCAGACCAGGCGGCGTTTCAGGGCCGCCGCCCCTTTGCCCTGCCCCTTAAAAAGGGGCGAAGTTCACACCGTTCAAAGCGGACGCGAATCCGTGCTTTCCGGTGTCCAGCATCCCTCCGGGCGGACCGGAGGGAAGGCGGATCAGCCCAGCAGCTCCTGTTCGAGCTTCTTGGCCATTTCCTCGATATTCTCCGGCGGCCAGCCGGGGATGTCCATGCCCAGGCGCAGGCCCATGGACGACAGCACTTCCTTGATCTCGTTCAGCGACTTGCGGCCGAAATTGGGGGTGCGCAGCATCTCGGCCTCGGTCTTCTGGACCAGATCGCCGATATAGATGATGTTGTCGTTCTTGAGGCAGTTGGCGCTGCGGACCGACAGTTCCAGCTCGTCCACCTTCTTGAGCAGGTAGCGGTTGATCTGGTTCGCGTCGCTCTCGCCCTCGCTGGCCGAACCACCGGCAGCGGCGCCGGCGGCCGGAGCGGCGACGGGCAGCGCGTCCTCGAAGTGGACGAACAGCTGGAGCTGGTCCTGCAGGATGCGGGCGGCATAGGCCACCGCGTCTTCCGGCGTGACGGTGCCGTCGGTCTCGACGGTCAGCGACAGCTTGTCATAGTCCAGTTCCTGGCCGACGCGGGTATTGTCGACCTTGTAGGCGACCTGACGCACCGGCGAATAGAGCGCGTCGACCGGGATCAGGCCGATCGGGGCGTCGGCCGGACGGTTGGCGACGGCGGGGACATAGCCCTTGCCGACGTCGGCGGTCAGTTCCATGTTCAGCGTCGCGCCCTGGTCCAGGTGGCAGATCACCAGGTCGGGGTTCATCACTTCGATGTCGCCCACGGTGGTGATGTCGCCCGCGCGCACTTCGGCGGGGCCGGTGGCGGAAAGCTGGAGACGGCGCGGACCGTCGCCTTCCATTTTCAGCGCAACCTGCTTGATGTTGAGGACGATGTCCGTGACGTCCTCACGCACGCCCGCGAGCGAGGAGAATTCGTGGAGGACGTTCTCGATCTTGATCGAGGTGACCGCCGCGCCCTGGAGCGAGGACAGAAGAACCCGGCGCAGCGCGTTGCCAAGCGTCAGGCCGAAGCCGCGCTCCAGAGGTTCGGCGACGAAGGTCGCCTTGCGCTTGCCGTCGCCCGCGACCTTGATCTCAAGGCTGTTGGGCTTCTTCAATTCCTGCCAGTTCTTCATGTTGACAGTCATGTATTTCCCCTGGGGATGAGGCCGAAACGTTCAAAAATCCTGACCCGACAGGACGTTCCGACCGATGCAGATGGGTGAGCGGGCGACGCGTCCGCCGCCCGCCGACAAGCCGCGCGTCGTTGTTAGACGCGGCGGCGCTTGGAAGGACGCACGCCGTTGTGCGGGATCGGCGTCACGTCGCGGATGGAGGTGATGTGGAAGCCGACGGCCTGCAGCGCGCGCAGGGCCGATTCACGGCCCGAACCCGGACCCTTCACTTCGACTTCCAGGGTGCGCACGCCATGTTCGGCCGCCTTGCGGCCGGCGTCTTCGGCGCAGACCTGCGCGGCATAGGGCGTCGACTTGCGGCTGCCCTTGAAGCCCATCATGCCCGCCGAGGACCAGCTGATCGCATTGCCCTGGGCGTCGGTGATGGTCACCATGGTGTTGTTGAAGCTGGCGTTGACGTGCGCGACGCCGGCCGAGATGTTCTTGCGTTCGCGGCGCTTGATGCGCTGGGGTTCGCGTGCCATTTTTGCTCTATCCTACTGAAATCTTGTGTTCCGGGAGGCTGCGCCCAGGAAGGGCTGCCTCCGGCGGAGAAGAAGATGAAATAGTCCCCCGGACTATTTCTTACTTCTTCTTGCCGGCAATCGGCTTCGCCTTGCCCTTGCGGGTGCGCGCATTGGTGTGCGTGCGCTGGCCGCGGACCGGCAGGCCCTTGCGGTGACGCAGGCCGCGATAGCAGGCCAGGTCCATCAGGCGCTTGATGTTCATCGCGGTTTCGCGGCGCAGGTCGCCCTCGACCGTGTGGTCGGCGTCGATGGCTTCGCGGATCTGCAGCACTTCGGCGTCGGACAGGTCCTGCACGCGGCGGCTGTGATCGATGCCCAGCTTGTCGGCGATGTCGACGGCGGTCTTGCGGCCGATGCCGTGGATGTAGGTGAGCGCGATGATCACGCGCTTGTTGGTCGGGATGTTGACACCCGCAATACGTGCCATGGTATTCTGTACTCCTGCTCCACGGGGCGGTTGGCGCCGCCCCATCTCAAAGCGTCAGGGCTGAAGTCCTTAAGGAGACGACAGCCGATTCGATAGGCCCCAAGACGCAAAAAAGACGGCCAGTGCCACTGCACTGCCGCTCGTCAGCGTGTCGGGAAGGGGTGCCCTTAGCGATTCGGCCTTCGGCTGTCAATGACGGGCAGGCGCGAAAGCGGCGAAATCCGGCGCTTCCGCCGCCCTTTCTTTCGACCGGTCCGGCATGTCGTCCCGCCCTTTTCGGGTTGATGCCATCCCCGTGCCTAAGGCATGGAGGCGGGATGCGCTTCACTCTGCCCTCCGCCATGCCGGCGGCCGCCTTCGTCCTGCTGGCTTCCTGCGTGGGCGCGCCCCAGCAGCGCGCGCCTGTTCCCGCACCTGCGCCCCGGCCGGCTCCCGCGGCCCAGCCCGCGCCCCCTCCGCCGCCGCCGGCCGACTGGCAGGACCGCGCGACGACCGCGGGCGACTGGCGCTATCAGGTCGACGGCGCCGGATCGGCCGCCCTGTTCGGCCCGGATGCGCAAGGCAGCCTGTTCGTCATCCGCTGCGACCGGACGACGCGCCGCGTCAGCCTTTTGCGGCCCGGCCCGGCGCAGGCGACGATGACGGTGCGGACCAGCTATGGCGCGGTCAACTGGCCGGCCGGCCCCGCCACCGGCGCCATCGCCGCGACCCAGGCGACCCGCGCCGCCAGCGACGCCACGCTCGATCAGATCGCCTACAGCCGGGGCCGTTTCGCGGTCGAGGTGCAGGGTCTGGAGATGCTGGTCCTGCCAAGCTGGGCGGAGGTCGGCCGCGTCGTGGAGGACTGCCGCGCCTAAGCCCTTGATTTCAGGCGAAAGGCGCTGGTTTCAACGCAAATCGCCTGCAAAAGGCGGACGCAAAAGTATGATTCGAAAAAAGAATTTTACAAGCCTTGAAGTGGCGGCCGGTCTGATTCACATATCATTTCATAGACGGCGAAGGACCAGTACCGGGAACGGCTATAGGGGCTTCAACTAGCGAAAGGAGGTGATCCGATGTCTCATGGTTCAGCAATGGGGTCGGTCAAGTCCATTCGGGGAACGCGCCGCTGAGCGACGCCTTATGCGTCGGTTTTCCAGAATAGGGTGACTGTCGACCGCGGTTTCGCGATCGAGGCGCCGTATCTGGAAAATAGCGCGATCAACGTTTCCCTTGGGCGGCGCTTCCGGCCGCTGACCATGTCAATGATGGGCCGTCGGGGTTTAATCTACCCGGCGGCCCCTCTCATTTTTGATGGCGGTTTGATGGTTGGTTTCTTGCCATTAAACCCCTCCCCTTCAGGGGAGGGGTTGGGGTGGGGGCGTGCCTCTACAGGCTTGGTTTTCCTTTGGGGCACGCCCCCACCCCTCAGTCCCCTCCCCTGAAGGGGAGGGGAAGCATTGACGTCCGCCATTGGCCAAATCGAGCCAGCCCGGCCACCTCATCCCCATCTCCCCAATCCCTACCCCCGCATCGTCCCCGTATCGATGAAGCGCTGGTGCCACGCCAGCGCCTCCCCCGGCAGCATGGGCGACTGCAACCCGTATGACCCCGCCAGCGCCCGCCGGAAATAATCCTTCAGCATCGGCCGGAAGTCCGGATGCGCGCAATTCTCCATGATGACCTCCGCCCGCTGCCGGGGCGCCAGCCCGCGCAGGTCCGCCAGCCCCTGCTCGGTCACGATCACCTGCACATCCTGGTTGATATGGTCGACATGGCTGCAATGCGGCACGATGGCGGAGATCGCCCCACCCTTGGCCGTCGACGGCGTCATGAAGATCGACAGATAGGCATTGCGCGCAAAGTCCCCCGACCCGCCAATGCCGTTCTGGATGCGCGATCCCATCAGATGGGTCGAATTGACGTTGCCATAGATGTCCGCCTCGATCAGCCCGTTCATCGCGATGCAGCCCAGCCGCCGCACCAGCTCGGGATGGTTGCTGATCTCCTGCGGCCGCAGGATCATCCGGTCCCGATAGCGCCCCATATCGGCATTCATCCGCGCCGCCGCCTCCGGGCTCAGGGAAAAGGCCGTCGCGCTCGCCATCCGCAGCTTGCCCGCGTCGAGCAGGTCCAGCATCCCGTCCTGGATCACCTCGGTAAAGGCGACCATGTCCTCGAACGGCGCATCGATCAGGCCGGTCAGCACCGCATTGGCGATATTGCCGACCCCCGACTGCAACGGCAGCAGCGAAGCGGGCAACCGCCCCTTCTTCACCTCATGACGCAGGAATTCCAGCAAATGCCCGGCAATCGCCCGCGCCTTGTCGTCCGGCGCCTTGAAGGGCGCGTTGCGGTCCGGCGCATCCGTCTCGACCACCGCGATCACCTTGTCCGGATCGCAGCGGAAGGTCGGCTGGCCGATGCGCTGGTCCGCCCGCACCAGCGGGATCGGCTGGCGATGCGGCGGCAGCGCCGTGCCGTAATAAATGTCGTGCATCCCCTCCAGCGCGGGGTTCTGCCAGCGATTGACCTCCAGTATCACGCCCTTGGCCCGGTCGATCCAGGTCTTGTTGTTGCCCACGGAGGCGGAGGGGATCAACTCGCCCCCGGCGGTGATCCCCGTCACCTCGACCACGGCAATGTCCAGATCGCCCAGGAAACCCTGCCACGCCATCGGCGCGACCTGACTCAGATGCATGTCGAAATATTGCATCTGGCCCTTGTTGATCCGCTCCCGGGCAATGGGGTCGCTATTATAGGGCAGGCGGAACTCCACGCCGTCGGCCTGCGCCAGCGCCCCGTCCAGCTCCGGCCCGGTCGACGCGCCGGTCCACACCCTGACCCGGAAGGGCTCGCCCGCCGCATGCGCCTCGGTGATCCGCTTCGCCAGCGCCAGCGGCACCGCCTTGGGATAGCCCGACCCGGTAAAGCCGCTCATCCCCACGGCCATCCCGTTGCGGATCAGCGCCGCGGCCTCCTCCGCCGTCCGGCATTTGGCGGCCAGCCCGGCATGGGCGATGCGATCGGTCATGGCTATCCTCTTCCATCATTCCTTGCGCGCTGGCATCTGGCTTTTCGGCCGATCAGACAATAAGGATAAGCCGCACAATATCTGTGCGAGTATCGTGCAAATGTCCGATCTGTTGATCGCCCTGCGGACATTCGTCCGGCTATGCGAAAAACCCAACTTCTCCCGCGTGGCTGGAGAGATGCACGCCAGCCATACGACCATAGCCCGCCGGCTGGATCAGGTGGAATCGCATTTCGGCGCCATCCTGTTCCATCGCACCACCCGCCGGCTGATCGCCACGCCGGAGGCTGACCGCCTGCTGGTCCACGCCCGCGCGATGCTGGACGCGCTGGATGGGGCGGAACAGGAATTCGGCCCGGTCCGCGATCAACCGGGCGGCCTGGTGCGCATCGGCTTCACCACCGCGCTCGGCCTCTATTATGTCGAGCGCCTGGGCGATCTGACCGCGCGCTACCCCGCGCTCCAGCTCGATTGCGCGATGACGGACTGGCAACGCGACGTGGTGGAGGACCGCCTCGACCTTGCCCTGCGCGTCGGCCCCGTGGGCGACGACAGCCTGGTGGTTCATCCGCTGGGCGCGCTGCCCCGCCTGCTGGTCGCGCATCCCGCCTATCTTGCCGGCCGCGGCATGCCCTCGTCCGCCGAAGACCTTCCGGGGCATCAGTGCATCGCCTACGCTTATGGCGACGTGCCCGCCCGCTGGACCATCGACGGGCGGGAGAGGGTGGTGGGCGGCACCTTCCGCAGCGACAGCAGCGAAGCCGTCCATCGCGCCGCCCTCAGCGGCCTCGGCATCGCCCTGCTCCCCGCCATCCGGGTGCAGGGCGACATCGCGGCGGGACGGCTGGTCCCGGTCCTGCCGGAAAGCCACATCGCCCCGCTCGACATCTGGGCCGTCCACCCGTCCCACAAACGCCTGCCGCCAAGAGCGCGGGTGGTGCTGGACTTCCTCAAGGAGAATTTCCCCGGCGAACGGCCCTAGAGCGCTGCGTCAAATCATAGGCGGCCGCGCGCTCCAAGCTTTTGTTGTCGCATCCTTTTGAACGCAAAACCGGTTCCCACTTTTGCGCAGGATGCTCTGGCCTGAAGACCCGCCGCGCTCATTCGAGCGCCTTCGCAGGAACAGGATAAGGGGCAAGGGGCGCCTCTTACCGCTCCACACCCTTCGCCTTCCCCCAGGCCCGCGCCGCCGTATAGCCCAGATAGCCCGTCCCGAAGAGCGCATAGAGCGGCTCCGGCAGGGCGTTGAAATAGGCCCGCATCGCCCGGATGATCCCCGCCGCCACATCGGGCCGCACCCCGCCGACCAGCCCCAGCGGCACCGACCACAGCAGCAACCCGTACATCATGTAGAGAAAGGCCGGCCGCGCCCGCAGCGTCCACCGGTCCCCCGCGACTCGCCTGCGTGAAGACGTCATCCCTGCCTCCTATCCGATCCGGTTGGCGAGCCAGCCATAGAGAAAGGCCTCATTGGCCGGCCTGCTCTCGGCCAGCGCCAGGTAGCGCTCGCCCTGAAGCGCTTCGAGGGCTTTCAGCAGCACCTTCTCGCCCGCCCGCCCGCGAACGGCCAGAAAGGCGCCCAGCGCGGAAAGCGTCTTCGCCCCCACCGCCTGATCCACCTTCAGGTCGGCATAGTCCCGCCCGTTGCGATTGAGCGCGTTCAACGCCCGCTGCAGGAAACCGCCGGCCGTGCCCGGCCCCATGTTGACCGCCGTGTCGAATAGTTCCTCCGCCACCGCCGGCGCCAGTTCCGCGACGAAGGCGAAGCCCGGCTTCTCCCAATAGAGCCTGCGATAGATCGCCTCGGCCACCGTCCGGGGCATCGCCCGCATGTCGCCGCCATAGCCGTTGGCCCGCGCTACGGCCTGGGTGATGCCGAAATTGGTCGGTCCGCCGCGATCCGCCGGATGGTTGCCGTAGCCACCCTCCCGCGCGATGACTTCATCGATCAGAGCCGCAATATCCATGAAAACGCCCTCCTGTTCCGGAAAGGCGGGTCATTTATCCCATTTGGTTAGCTGTAGGACAGCGGAAAAGCGCTGGCGCAGGCGAAATGGATAAAAATGGGAAGAAGGCAGGCAGGCCGGAAAAGGTCCGGCCGGAAATTTGGTCGGGACGAGAGGATTCGAACCTCCGACCCCCACACCCCCAGTGTGATGCGCTACCAGGCTGCGCTACGTCCCGACCGGAGCGGCGCAATTAGAAGCAGTTTGGGGAATATGCAAGCCATTCGATGCAGGCTTTTTGCGCATTCGTCGGAAACCCTAATCATGTTGCCTCACCCCGCCCATCTGTGTTAGCCGCGCGCCCTTGATCTGTGGGCGTTTATCGGCGCCCGCGACTGGACAAGAGAATAAGGCGAAAGTCCCAAGCATGTTCATATCTCCAGCCTTTGCCCAGACTGCGGGCGGGGAATCGTCCGGCGCCTCCATGCTGGTTCAGATGGCCCCGCTGGTCCTCATCTTCGTCGTCTTCTATTTCCTGCTGATCCGTCCGCAGCAAAAGAAGATGAAGGAGCACAAGGCCAAGATCGACGCCGTGAAGAAGGGCGATCAGGTCGTGACCGGCGGCGGTCTGGTCGGCAAGGTGGTGCGCGTCGACGAATTCTACGCCGAAGTCGAACTGGCGCCGGGCATGAAGGTGAAGGCGGTGAAGTCCACCCTGACCGACGTGATCGATCCCGCCACCGCCAAGCCCGCGAACGACTGAGCCCCACCCATGCTGAATTTCCCTCGCTGGGCGGTCGTCGCGATCCTGCTGCCGCTGCTGATCGGCATAGCCTGCGCCGTGCCGAGCTTCCTGCCGGACACGGTGGTCGGGCAACTGCCCAAATTCATGCAGACCCGCGTGAACCTGGGCCTCGACCTGTCGGGCGGCAGCCACCTGCTGCTCGAAGCCTCGACCCAGGACGTGGCGAAGCAGCGCATCGCCAATATGGAGGAGCAGGTCCGCACGGAACTGCGCCGGGGCGACACGAAGATCGCGATCGGGGATATTTCCAGCCGCGACGGGAAATTGAGCTTCATGGTGCGCAACCCGTCGCAGGTCGATGCCGCCGTGGAGCGCATCCGGCCGCTGACCCAGGGGGCGGGCCTCACCGGCCAGCGCGATTTCAATGTGGAGGTGGTGAACAGCTCCACCATCGTCATCACCCCGACCAAGGCGGGCATCGACAATGCGGTGAAGGGCGCGATGGAAGTCGCGACCGAGGTGATCCGCAAGCGCATCGACGAGATGGGCACGCGCGAACCGACCATCCAGCAGCAGGGCGACAACCGCATCGTCGTGCAGGTGCCCGGCCTTCAGGACCCCAGGGCGCTGAAGGACCTGCTGGGCCAGACCGCCAAGCTGGAATTCAAGCTGGTCGACGTCAACGCCAACCCCGCCGAGGTGGCGCAGGGCCGCGCGCCGGTCGGCAGCGAAGTGCTGCCCTATCCCACAAATCCCGCCGGCCCGCCGGTGATCGCCGTCTACCGGCAGGTCATGGTGTCGGGCGAGGACCTGACCGACGCGCAGCAGGGCTATAACCAGCAGGGCAACGAGCCGATCGTCAACATCCGCTTCAACGGTGCGGGCGGGCGCAAATTCGGCCAGGTGACGTCGCAGAACGTCAACCGTCCCTTCGCCATCATCCTGGATGGCAAGGTGCTGTCCGCCCCGAACATCAACGAGCCGATCCTGGGCGGCAGCGCGCAGATCAGCGGCAGCTTCACCGTCGAAAGCGCCAACCAGCTTGCGATCGCGCTGCGTTCGGGCAAGCTGCCCGTCGCGCTGACCGTGGTGGAGGAACGCACGGTCGGCCCGCAACTCGGCGCCGATTCGATCCGCGCGGGCCTGCTCGCCTCGGTGATCGCGGTGGCGGCGGTCGCGGCCTTCATGTTCATGAGCTATGGCCGCTTCGGCATGTACGCCAACCTCGCCGTCGCCATCAACGTGCTGGTGATCCTGGGCGTCATGGGCATATTGGGCGCGACGCTGACGCTGCCGGGCATTGCCGGCTTCGTGCTGACCATCGGCACGGCGGTCGACGCCAACGTGCTGATCTACGAGCGCATCCGTGAGGAAAGGCGGAGGGGACGCGGGGTCGTGCAGGCCATCGAACATGGCTATAAGGAAGCCAGCCGCACGATCTTCGAAGCGAACGTGACCCACGCCATCGCCGGCGGCATCATGCTCGCTCTGGGGTCGGGACCGGTCAAGGGCTTCGCGATCGTGCTGCTGATCGGCATCGCGACCAGCGTGTTCACCGCCGTCACCTTCACGCGCCTGCTGGTGTCGCGTTGGGTCCGCGCCAAGCGCCCGACCGAAATCCACATCTGACGGGCGGAGAGAAACATGAAACTGCTTAAGCTCGTCCCGGACAACACCAATATCGGCTTCGTCAAGCTGCGCCACTGGGCCTTCGCCCTGACGGCGCTGCTGACGGTGCTGGCGGTCGGCGCGACCTTCTACAAGGGGCTGAACCTCGGCGTCGACTTCGTCGGCGGCCTGATGATAGAGGCGAAGTTCGAAACGCCGCCGCAGACCGACAAGGTGCGCACGGTAATCGACCGCCTGGGGGTGGGCGACGGTTCGCTCCAGCAGTTCGGCGATCCGAAAACGGTGCAGATCCGCCTCCCTCTGCCGGAACAGGGCGGCGCGGGCGCGGCCAACGCCATCGTCGAAAAGGCGCGCAAGGCGATGACGGCGGAATTCCCCGGCGTCACCTTCTCCCGCTACGACACGGTGTCGGGCAAGGTGTCGGGCGAACTGATCCAGAACGGCGTGCTGGCGGTGATGCTGGCGGTGATCGGCATCGCGATCTTCTCCTGGTTCCGCTATGAATGGCAGTTCGGCGTCTCGACCTTCGTCGCGATCATGCACGACGTGCTGATGACGCTGGGCTTCTTCGCCATCACCCAGCTCGAATTCGACCTCAACATCGTCGCCGCCGTGCTGACCATCGTGGGCTATTCGATCAACGACAAGATGGTGATCGACGACCGCATCCGCGAAAATATGCGCAAATATCGCAAGATGGACATGAAGTCGCTGATCGACCTGTCGGTCAACGAAACGCTGCCGCGCACGGTCATGACCTCGGTCACGGTGCTGCTGGCGCTGGGCGCGCTGCTGCTGCTGGGCGGCCATGTGCTGCGCGGCTTCACCGCGGCCATGATGCTGGGCATCATCGTCGGCACCTATTCGTCGGTCTATGTCTCCTCCTCGCTGCTCATCAGCCTGGGCCTGTCGCCTGCCACGGCGGAGAAGAAGGCGAGCAAGGTCAATATCGCCGCCCAGGCCGAGCGGATGGGCCCGCGCGACGACGGGGCGCGACCCTGAACGGGAACCGCTCCGGCATAGAGCTGCGCCGCGATGAATCGGGGCAGGGGCCGATCGTCACCGGCTTTCAGGGGCGGGGTTTTCGGGTCCGCGACGATGTCTTTCCCGAAGGCCTGCTGCTCTCCCCGGTGCGGGCGCTCGCCTGGCAGGATGCGCCGCCCGTCGATGCGCTGACGGTGGCGCATCTGGGCGACCTGTTCGACCTCGACGTCCAGCCGGAATTCCTGCTGGTCGGCACGGGCGCCGCCCTGCGCCAGCCGCCGCGCGCCTTCGTGCGCGAACTGGAGGGGCGCGGCATCGGCGTGGAGGTGATGGACAGCCGCGCCGCCGCCCGCGCCTGGGGCGTGCTGCGCGCCGAGGAACGGTGGATCGTCGCGGCCCTCATGCCGCTTGTCTGAGGGGGCTGTCCGCCCCGCCTTGCGCTTTCCTGTTCCTTTGCCTACTCTTGTCGCCAAGTTCCGGCGCTTTTCGGCGCTGGCGAAGAAGAAAAGAGATACGGCCATGGTGCAGCACAGCCGCCCATCGCCGCAGAGTTCCGGCCCGGCCGGCGGAATTTCGGGCAAGGGGGTCCGTTCCGGTCAGGGCAATGGGAGCAAGGCTGCGGCCCTCACTCCCCCGTCGAAATCGCGGGGCCTTTTGCCTCATCCGCTGCGCGGACGCCGCTCCTACGCGGCCATCGACCTTGGCACCAATAATTGCCGCCTGCTGATCGCCAAGCCATCGGCGGACGGCTTCATCGTCGTCGACGCCTTTTCGCGAATCGTGCGGCTGGGGGAGGGGCTTGCCGCTTCCGGCCGGATCAGCGACGCCGCCATAGAGCGCGCGATTTCCGCCCTGTCGGTCTGCGCCGACAAGCTGCGCCGCCGGCACGTCACCCTGGCCCGCTCGGTCGCGACGGAGGCGTGCCGCCGCGCCTCCAACGGGGCCGAATTCATCCAGCGCGTCTATCGGGAAACCGGCATCGCCCTCGACATCATCAGCGCGCAGGAAGAGGCGCGGCTGGCGGTGCTCGGCTGCCACGCGCTGCTGGAGCCGGGCGACGGCCCCGCGCTCATCTTCGACATTGGCGGCGGCTCGACCGAGCTGGTGCTGGTGGACGCCAATCGCGCCGGCGCGCCGCATATCGTCGATTGGGTGAGCGCCCCCTGGGGCGTGGTCTCCCTGACGGAGAGCGAGCCTTTCGACCATGCCGATCCCATGGACCGGCTGTCCGCCTATGCCCGGATGCGCGCCCGCGTGGCGGATGCCTTCGCGCCGCTGGCCCGCCGCCTGCCGGCTCCGCAGGCGGATATCCGCCTGCTCGGCACGTCGGGCACGGTGACGACGCTGGCCAGCCTGCATCTCGACCTGCCGCGCTACGACCGGCAGGCGATCGACGGTCTGATCGTGCCGTCGACGTCGATGCGGGCGATTTCGGCGCGGCTGTCCTCCATGCCCCTGGCGGAGCGGCAGAAGCTGCCCTGCATCGGGACGGAGCGGGCCGATCTGGTCGTTGCGGGCTGCGCCATCCTGGAATCCATCCTCGACATCTGGCCCGCCCAGCGCCTGGGCGTGGCCGATCGCGGCATTCGCGAGGGCATATTGCGCGGCCTGATGGACCGCGACGGAGTGAAGATGTGAGAGGCCCCCTGTGAGAGGTACCGGTGCCGGCAAGGTGCGGGTCAAGACGGCGAAGGGGCGGACGGCACAGTCCACCCGCTGGCTCGAACGCCAGTTGAACGACCCCTATGTCCGCCGCGCCAAGGCGGAGGGGTGGCGCAGCCGCGCCGCCTTCAAGCTGATCGAACTGGACGAGAAGTTCCATTTCGTAAAGGGGTCCCGCGCGGTGGTCGACCTGGGCGTGGCGCCTGGCGGCTGGGCGCAGGTGGTGCGGAAACTCTGCCCCAAGGCGAAGGTGGTGGGCATCGACCTGCTGCCGACCGATCCCATTCCGGGCGTCACCCTGTTCCAGATGGACTTCATGGACGACAGCGCGCCCGCCCTGCTGGCGGAGGCGCTGGGCGACGCGCCCGATCTGGTCATTTCCGACATGGCGGCGAACACCGTCGGCCATGCCGCGACCGACCATCTGCGCACCATGGGGCTGGTCGAGGCGGCGGCCATGTTCGCGGTGGAGAATCTGCGCAAGGGCGGCACCTTCGTGGCCAAGGTGTTCGCGGGCGGCACCGACGCCGACCTGCTCGCCATCCTCAAAAGGCATTTCACCACGATCAAGCATGCCAAGCCGCCCGCCAGCCGCAAGGGCAGCGTCGAATGGTATGTCGTGGCGCAGGGCTTCAAGGGCCGCCCGGAAGAGGGCTGATCCGTCCACCATCACCAGGAGATTGAAATGCCTCCCTGTTCCTGCGAAGGCAGGAACCCGGTTCGGCCCCTGACGCGGCACTCCTGCCCTCGCGGGAGCGCCATGGAGGCCGTCCGGGGCATGGGGGAACATCATTGGTTTCGACGGTATCGACGGTCGCCTATCTGGGGCTGGAAGCGCGCGGCGTGGAGGTTCAGTGCCAGCTCGTTCCCGGCCTTCCCAATTTCATCGTCGTCGGCCTGCCGGACAAGGCGGTCGCGGAAAGCCGGGAGCGGGTGCGCAACGCCATCGCCGCCATCGGCCTTTCGCTGCCGCCCAAGCGGATCACCGTGAACCTCTCGCCCGCCGACCTTCCCAAGGAGGGGTCGCATTTCGACCTCCCCATCGCGCTGGCCCTGCTCGGCGCCATGGGCGTGATCGATGCCGAGACGCTGGCGGGCTATGTCGTCGTGGGCGAGCTGGGTCTGGACGGCCGCATCGCCCCGACGCCCGGCGTGCTGCTCGCCGCGCTCCATGCGGGGGAGCGGGAACTGGGCCTCGTCTGCCCGGTGGCGCAGGGCGCGGAAGCCGCCTGGGCCGGTCAGGTGGAGGTGATCGCCGCGCCCGACCTGCTGGCCATCCTCAACCATTTCAAGGGCGCCGCCGCCCTCTCGCCGCCGCAGCCCGGGCAGGTGGAGCCGCCGATCCGTGCCGCGGACCTCAGGCAGGTCAAGGGTCAGGAAAGCGCCAAGCGCGCGCTGGAGATCGCGGCGGCGGGCGGCCATAATCTGCTGATGGTCGGCCCGCCCGGCGCGGGCAAGTCGCTGATGGCGAGCTGCCTGCCCGGCATCCTGCCCGAACTGACGCCGGGCGAGGCGCTGGAAACCTCCATGGTGGCCAGCGTCGCCGGCACGCTGGAGGGCGGCCGGATCAGCCGCGCCCGTCCCTTCCGCAATCCGCATCACAGCGCCTCCATGGCGGCGCTGGTCGGCGGCGGGCACAAGGCGCGGCCGGGCGAGGTCAGCATGGCGCATCTGGGCGTGCTGTTCCTCGACGAACTGCCCGAATTCCAGCGGACGGTGCTCGATTCGCTGCGGCAGCCCCTGGAGACGGGGGAAGTCACCGTGGCGCGGGCCAATGCGCATGTCACCTTCCCGGCGCGGGTGCAGCTGGTGGCGGCGATGAACCCCTGCCGCTGCGGCCATCTGGGCGATCCGGCGCTGGCCTGTTCCCGCGCCCCCCGCTGCGCGGCGGACTATCAGGCCAAGGTGTCGGGACCGCTGCTCGACCGCATCGACCTGCATGTGGAGGTGCAGGCGGTGACGGCGGCGGACCTGGTCCTGCCCCCGCCCGCCGAAGGATCGGCGGAGGTCGCGGTCCGGGTCGCCGCCGCGCGGGCTGTGCAGACGCGCCGCTATGAAGGGACGTCGCTGCGCACCAATGCGGAGGTCGATGGAGAGCGGCTGGAGGATGTCGCCGGGCCGGATCAGGCCGGGCGCGAACTGCTGGCGCAGGCGGCTGCGGCGATGAAGCTGTCGGCGCGGGGCTATACCCGCGTGCTGCGCGTGGCGCGGACCATCGCCGATCTGGCGGGGGCGGATCGCGTCGGGCGCGTCCATGTGGCCGAAGCGCTCAGCTACAGGCGGCGGGCCCCGGTGAACTGACGGCGCCCGACCCGGCCGGGTCGGCCCTCCACGGCATCGCCCGGAAAGCCGGCGCCCGCTTTTCTACGCCCTGTTAAAGCTTGCCGGGTTCCGTCATGACCACGTCCATGTCGGCCATGGCCAGCCGCAGCAACTCCACCATGCCGTTGCGCGCGGCGGCCGTGTCGCGGGTGGCGATGGCGCGATAGACCGCCTTGTGATCGGGCAGGGGATCGCGCGGCAGCAGCTTCTTGCGATGCTTGAAGGTGGTGGTCCAACTCACCGCCGCCCCCACCGAACTGGCCAGCGCGGCGAGCGCGTCATTATGCGTCGCCGCCAGCACCGCATGATGGAAACGCTGGTCCGCCGCCCGCCCTTCCGGCGTCGAAAGGCCGTGCTTTTCCATCTCGTCCAGCGCCTGCGCCATGATGGCCAGTTGCTCGTCGGTCCGCCGCCGCGCCGCGAATTCGGCCGCCGCCGGTTCGATCACGCCGCGCAGTTCGAACAGGTCGCGGATGAAGTCGCGGTCCGGCTCCCCCGCGAACATCCAGGCGAGCATTTCCGGGTCCAGCACATTCCATCGGCTGCGCGGCAGCACGCGGGTACCGGCCTTGGGCCGGCTTTCCAGCATCCCCTTGGCGATCAGGATGCGCACCGCCTCGCGATAGGCGGTGCGGGATACGTGAAGCCGCTCCGACGCCTCGATCTCCCCCTCGAACAGGTCGCCGGGCTTGTGGACGCCCATCAGGATCGCCGTGCCCAATTGCCGGGCGATGGCCTGATGGATGCGAAGCGAGCCTTCGTCCGTCGCGAATTTGCGTTCCGTTACGTCCTTGCGCTCGCTTCCCAATGTTCAGGCCCCCCCGGTTCAGTCCTCGAAGGCCGTCGTAGGGCAATGCCGCCCACAAAGGAAGGCGTCCGCCACCAAACGCAGCGGCGCGATGTCGGCGTCGATCGCCCGGTCCTCGACCAGCCCCACGAAGCGGCGATACATGGCCGGATATTCCTCGTCCGGCGCCTTGATCTGGATTTCCCCGTCCAGGCGCAGCATATTGCCGCCCTCCGACAGCAGCAGGCTGCCATTCGCCGTCTCGACCGCGATGTCCCATGTCTGCGGGCCCGTCTGGCGCCAGTCGAACACGGCCTCGACCGTCGCGCCCGACGCCGTCGCCATGCTCAGCGCGGCGCCGATGGGCGCGTCCCTGTTCTCCGGCACTTCCAGGCTGGCCGACAGCATCGTCACCGGCTCCGGCACGATCTCCGTCAGGATCGACAGGGCGTTGATGCCCGGATCGAACACGCCGAACCCGCCCGCTTCCCAGATCCACGGCTGGCCCGGATGCCAGTGGCGGACATCCTCGCGCCACTGGATGTCGATGTGCCGGATCGGGCGCTCCGCCACCCACGCCTTCGCCTGCGCGACCGCGGCGGCATAGCGGCTGTGCCAGCTTGCATAAAGGGTGACGCCCTGCGCGCGGGCGAGGGCGACCAGCGCCTCCACTTCCGACACGGTGGCGCCCGGCGGCTTTTCCAGGAAGACATGCTTGCCCGCCAAGATCGCCTGCCGCGCCGCCTGGTATCGGACCTGCGGCGGCTGGCAGAGGATCACGGCGTCCATGTCCGGCTCCCCCGCCAGCATCGCGTCCAGATCGGGATAGTTGTTCACGCCGTCGCCCCGCGCATTGCGGCTGGCGACGGCGACAAGGTCTATGCCGCCGGTCTTCGCGATGGCGGGAAGGTGCTGGTCGCGGGCGATCTTGCCCAGGCCCACAAGGCCTGCCCTGATGGTCATAGGACTTTCACCTTCGTCTTGCCCTCGTCCGCCGCGCGGCGCAGGCCGTTGCGCACGGGCAGGGTGAAGGGCGCGGCCTCCACCTCGAACACATCGCCTTCCTGCGCGGCGAAGCCTTCCGAAAAGGAAAGGGTGGCGGTGCCGAAGAAATGGACATGGATGTCGCCCGGACGGCGGAACAGGCCATATTTGAAATGATGATGTTCCAGATTGTCGATCCGGTGGGACATGTTGGTCTCGCCGGAAAGGAAGGGCTTTTCCCACACCGTCACGCCATTGCGGACGATGCGGCTGGTGCCGCGCAGGTCCTCCGGCAGGTCGCCCAGCAGCAGTTCGGGGCCCAGCGCGGCCTGACGCAGCTTGCTGTGCGCAAGCCACAGATAATTGCCGCGTTCGGTCACATGATCGGAAAATTCATTGCCGATGGCAAAGCCGAGGCGAACCGGCGCGCCGTCCCCGTCGATCAGGTAGATGCCGGCGACCTCCGGCTCCTCCCCGCCATCCTCCGCGAAGGCCGGCATGGTGAAATCCTCGCCGGGATGGACCAGTATCTGGCCGTCGCCCTTGTAGAACCATTCGGGCTGCGCGCCGATTCCGCCGTCGGCGGGCTTGCCGCCCTCCACGCCCATCAGGAACATGCGCATGCTGTCGGTCAGATCGCCCGACGCGGCCGCCTTGTGCATCTTGTCGCGGCCTTCCGCCGAACCGAGATGGGTGAGGCCGGTGCCCGCGACCAGCAGGTGCGCGGCATCCTCATGGTCGATGGGGCAGAGCAGCCGGACGGCGGAAAGGTCCACCGCCCCGCCCAGCCGCGCTTCCGCCATGGCGGCCAGGCCCTGCCCAGCCGCGATCGCCTCCAGCGCCAGCGCGCGGGTGGAGCTTGCGGCCTCCACGCGCCGGGCCGCGCCGGTCCGGTCGAGGGCGGCGACGCCGCGGCGGCCGCCTTCCTCAAACTGGACCAGCGACCGGATCATGGATTCATCCACGGACGGCATCACCGGGCGATCTCCAGCCTGCCCTCGATACGGCGGTTGAGCTTCCACGGATTGGCGGCCTGCAAGGCGGGCGGCAGCACCGCGTCGGCCACGTCCTGATAGCAGACCGGGCGCAGGAAGCGCATCATCGCCAGCGTGCCCACGGACGTCGAACGGCCGTCGGAGGTCGAGGGGAAGGGGCCGCCATGCACCATGGCATGGGTGACTTCCACCCCGGTCGGCCAGCCATTCGCCAGCACGCGTCCGACCTTGCGGGACAGGGTGGGCAACAGCTTCGCGGCATCGGCCCGGTCGCTGTCGTCCATCTGGAGCGTCGCGGTCAACTGGCCCTCCATCCGGGCGATGGTGTCGATGACCTCCTCGATCGTCGCGCATTTGACGAGGATGGAGGAGGAACCGAACACTTCATGCGCCAGCGCCGGATTGGCGCGGAACTGCTCGCCGCTGGCGGCGAACAGCGCGTGCTGGCCGCGATTGACGCCGTCCGCCGCCGCGCCGCGCGCGATGGTGGTGACGCCCTCCGCCCCGGCCAGCGCCGCGACGCCCTTTTCATAGGCGGCATGGATGCCGGGCGTCAGCATGACCTGCGCCGCATTGGCCGACAGCGCCTGGGCCGCCGCAGCGACGAAACGGTCCAGATCGGGGCTGTCGAGCGCGATCACCAGCCCGGGATTGGTGCAGAACTGGCCCGAAAACAGCGTCAGCGATCCGACGAAGGCGGCGCCCAGCGCTTCGGCCCGGGCGGCCAGCGCGCCGGGCAGCAGCACGACCGGGTTGATGCTCGACATTTCGGCATAGACCGGGATCGGCTCCTTGCGCCCGGCTGCGATCTTCATGAGGGCAAGGCCTCCGCCGCGCGACCCGGTGAAGCCCACCGCCTTGATGCGCGGATCGGCCACCAGCGCGCCGCCCAGGTCGTTGGTCGTGCCGGGCAGGTAGGAAAACACGCCTTCATGCAAGCCGCTTGCCTCGACCGCCGCGGCGATGGCGCGGGCGACCAGTTCGCCGGTGCCGGGATGGGCCGGATGGCCCTTCACCACCACCGGGCAACCCGCCGCGAAGGCCGATGCGGTGTCGCCGCCCGCCACCGAGAAGGCGAGCGGGAAGTTGGACGCGCCGAACACGGCGACCGGTCCGACCGGCTGGTTGACGCGGCGCAGGTCGCTGCGCGGCAGCGGCTGCCGCTCCGGCAAGGCCTTGTCGATGGTGGCGTCCAGCCAGTCGCCCTGGCGGACATAGCCTGCGAACAGGCGAAGCTGGCCGACGGTGCGGCCCCGCTCGCCTTCCAGCCGCCCGCGCGGCAGGCCGGTCTCGCTCATGGCGGTGGTGATCAGCAGGTCGCCAATGGCCATGATCCCGTCGGCCACCGCCTCCAGAAAGGCGGCGCGGGCGTCGGGCGTCAGCGTGGAGAAGCTCTCGAACGCGGCATCGGCCAGCGCGCAGGCGTCCGCGACATCGGCGGCCGAGGCGTTGTGAAAGGCGATCCCGCCCTTCGCGCCGGTCGACGGGTCGATGGCGAAGAAGGGCTCGCCGCCCTGGCGCTCGCTCGCGCCGACAAGAATGGCTCCGTTGAACATGGGGATAAACTCCGAAATGGGGGATTAATGATTGTCGCGCGGCAGGCCCATGGTCTGGGCAATGCGCTGATATTTCTCCGCGCCCTCCAGGATCGCGCCGCTGTTCAGCTGGCCGACGACGGAGCGCTGGATTTCCTGCCACGGCGTCTGCGAGGCGGGATAGGGATAGCCGCCCTCCGCCTCCAGCGCCGCCCGGCGGCCGGCCAGTTCCTCGTCGGAAATGAGGACGTTCACCGTGCCCCTGTTCAGGTCCATCCGCACCCGGTCGCCGGTCCGCAGCAGCGCCAGGCCGCCCATGGCCGCCGCTTCGGGCGAGGCATTGAGGATGGAGGGACTGCCCGAAGTCCCCGACTGCCGCCCGTCCCCGATGCAGGGCAGGGCGGACACGCCCTCGGTGATGAGGTAGGCGGGCGGCCGCATGTTCACCACCTCCGCCGCGCCGGGATAGCCGACCGGGCCGGCGCCGCGCATGAACAGCAGCGTATCGGGCGTGATGCCGACGGCCGGATCGTCGATCCGCGCATGATAATCCTCCGGCCCGTCGAACACGACCGCCGGGCCTTCAAAGGCGTTGGGATCTTCGGGGTTGGACAGGTAGCGCTGGCGGAACTCGTCCGAAATCACGCTGGTCTTCATCACCGCCGCGTCGAACAGATTGCCCGACAGCACGAGGAACCCGGCCTCCTCCTTCAGCGGCCGGGCGAAGGGACGGATGACCTTCTCGTCCTCGATCTCCGCGCCCCGGCAATTCTCGCTTATGGTCTTGCCGTTGACGGTCATCGCGCCCTCGCGGATCAGGCCCTGTTCGATCAGCTGGCCCACCACCGCCGGCACGCCGCCGGCGCGATAATAATCCTCGCCCAGATATTCGCCCGCGGGCTGGAGGTTCACCAGCAGCGGCACCTTGTGCCCCACCGTCTCCCAGTCCTTGAGCGGCAGCTCCACCCCGACATGGCGCGCGATCGCCGCCAGGTGGATCGGCGCATTGGTCGACCCGCCAATGGCGGAGTTCACCACGATGGCGTTGTGGAACGCGTCCAGCGTCAGGATGTCGGACGGCTTCAGGTCCTCCGCCACCATCTCGACGATGCGCTTGCCGGTGAGGTAGGCGACCTCCTGCCGGTCGCGATAGGGCGCGGGGATCGCCGCCGATCCCGGCAGCATCATGCCCAGCGCCTCGGCCAGCGAGTTCATCGTCGTCGCCGTGCCCATGGTGTTGCAATAGCCGGTCGACGGCGCGGAGGACGCCACCAGCTTGATGAAGCCTTCATCGTCGATCTTGCCCGCGGCCAGCAATTGCCGCGCATGCCAGACGATGGTGCCCGAACCCGTCCGCTCGCCCTTGAACCAGCCGTTCAGCATCGGCCCGACCGACAGGGCGATGGCGGGGATGTTGACCGTCGCCGCCGCCATCAGCAGCGCGGGCGTCGTCTTGTCGCAGCCCGTGGTCAGCACCACCCCGTCCAGCGGATAGCCGTAGATCGCCTCGACCAGCCCCAGATAGGCAAGGTTGCGGTCCAGCCCCGCCGTCGGCCGCTTGCCGGTTTCCTGGATCGGGTGGACCGGAAACTCCAGCGCGATGCCGCCCATCTCCCGAATGCCCTCGCGCACGCGCTCGGCCAGCACCATATGATGGCGGTTGCAGGGCGACAGGTCGCTGCCGGTCTGGGCGATGCCGATGATCGGCTTGCCGCTGCGCAGTTCGTCCAGGCTCAGGCCGAAATTCAGATAACGCTCCAGATAGAGCGCGGTCATGTCTATATTGTCTGGGTTGTCGAACCAGGCGCGGCTGCGCAGCTTGTTGGCGGGCTTGGACGAATCGCTCATTGAGAAGGCACCCTGTCGAAGAAAATGGTCAATGGATTCTCGGGCACGTTGACGCGCTTGCCTCTCCGATATACTCATACAAATAGAAATTCAAGGATGGTTCGGGCCAGGTGACGAATTTGCTGAGCCGCTACGAGGTCGTCGGGGACTGGGGCACCAGCCGCCTGCGGCTGTTCCGTATCGAGCAGGGCCGCGTCACCGCCCGCCATGACGGCCCCGGCATCGCTGCGGCGGCCGGGCAGGCGGAAGCGGCCTTCGCCGCCACCATCGCCCCTTGGCTGGAGGAAGCCGCGCCGACGGAAATACGCCTTTGCGGCATGGCCGGCGCCCGCGACGGCTGGGTGGAGGCGCCCTATGCGGATTGCCCCGCCGACGCCGCGACCTGGCGTGCGGCGGCGGCGCGGTTCGACTGGCGCGGCGTGCCCGTCGCGATCATGGCGGGCCTCGCCTGCACCGGAACGGCCGGCGCGCCCGACCTCATGCGCGGAGAGGAAACGCAGATATTCGGCGCCATCGCGCGCGATCCGGCGCTGGGGCAGGGCCGCCGGCTCATCGTCCTGCCCGGCACCCACAATAAATGGGCGGTGGTGCAGGATGGCCGCGTCACCTCCTTCCGCACCATGCCGACGGGGGAGCTTTTCGCCCTGCTGCGGGACCGTTCCACCCTGGGCGCGCGGACCGACCGGCCCGATCCGGCGCAGGAGGCGCAGGGCTTCGCGGACGGCCTGCGCCGGGCGGAGGAGGAGGGGCGTCTGCTCTCCTCCCTGTTCGCCGCGCGCAGCATGCGGCTGCGCGCCGGACGTTCGGCGGACTGGTCGGCAGGCTATCTGTCCGGCCTGCTGATCGGGACGGAGATCGCGGAAATGCTCGCCACGCCCGGACTCGCCACGTCCGGACAGGCGGACGACATATGGCTGATCGGGGACGCCCGACTCTCGGTGCGCTACGCCCAGGCGCTGGGCAGGCGCGGCGTGCCGAGCGAGACGCTGGACGGCGACGCCTGCTCGCTCGCCGGCCTGTCCTGATGGGGGCCTGTCCTGATGGGGGGCTGTCCCGACGAGGACCGGGGAGGAGAGAGGCTGTTCCCGCCGCCCCATCCGCCAACGCCCCATCCCTCCAATGCCCCATCTCACGGAGACCCCTCATGACCCTGGACGACCTGCTGGCCAAAGGCGCGCCGCCCATTTGCGCGATCCTGCGCGGCATCGGGCCGGAGGAAGCGCTTGCAGTCGGCGCCGCCCTGATAGGGGCGGGCATCCGCATTCTCGAACTTCCCTTCAACTCGGGCTTCACCCCACCTGCCGCGCTCCGTTCCGGTCCAGCATGTCGCGCACCTTGGCGGCCAGTTCGGCATAGGTGAACGGCTTGGTCAGCAGTTCCACGCCCGGATCGAGCCGCCCGTGATGGATGATGGCGTTGCGCGCATAGCCGGTGGCGAACAGCACCCTCAGCCCCGGCCGCTCCGCGCGCGCCTGTTGCGCGATGTCGGCCCCGGTCATGCCGCCGGGCAGGATGACGTCGGTGAACAGCAGGTCGATGGACTGCGAAGCGCTGTCCAGCGCCTGCAAGGCCGCCGCGCCGTCATTCGCCTCGATCACCCGATAGCCCAGTTCCTTCAGCACATCGACGGTATAGGCGCGCACCTTCTCGTCATCCTCGCACACCAGCACCGTCTCGTCGCCGCCGCATATCGGCGCGGCGCGGTCCACCGACCCGGTGTCGTTGTCCGGCAGCGGACCGTAGAAGCGGGGAAGGTAGATCTTGACCGTCGTGCCATGGCCGCTTTCGGAATAGACGCGGATATGGCCGCCGGACTGCTTGATGAAGCCATAGACCATCGACAGGCCAAGGCCGGTGCCCCGCCCGACCTCCTTGGTGGTGAAGAAGGGTTCGATGGCGTGGCTCAGCACCTCCTCGTCCATGCCCTCGCCCGTATCGGACACGCTGATCAGCACATATTGGCCGGGCTTTACCTCCGCCTCCTGCGCGGCATAATCCTCGTCGATATGGGTATTGGCCACCTCTATGGTCAGCTTGCCGCCGTCCGGCATGGCGTCGCGCGCATTCACCGCCAGGTTCAGCAGCGCATTCTCCATCTGGTTGACGTCGATCTCGATCGGCCAGATGCGCGCGCTCTGGATCGTCTCCACCTCTATCGTCTCGCCCAATGTGCGGTTGAGCAGGTCGGACATGCCGCTGACCAGCCGGTTGGGGTCGATCCGCTCGGGCGCCAGCGGCTGGCGGCGGGAAAAGGCGAGCAGCCGCTGCGTCAGCAGCGCGGCGCGCTCCGCGCCCGCCATGGCATTGTCGGCGGCCCGCCGCAGCCGCGCCTGATCCTCGTGAAGGCCGCGTTGCAGCAGTTCCAGATTGCCGGTGACGATCTGCAGCAGATTGTTGAAGTCATGCGCGACGCCGCCGGTCAACTGGCCCAGCGTCTCCATCTTCTGCGCCTGCCGCAGCGCCTCTTCCGCCTCCGCCAGCGCCCGGGCATGGGCGCGCTGCTCGGTCTCGTCGCGGGCGACGCAATAGATAAGGTCGTTTTCCGGCACCGCCGTCCAGCTGAAATTGCGGTAGCTGCCGTCCTTCGCCCGGAACCGGTTTTCGAATCGCACCGTCGGCATGCCCCGCGCCAGCCCGGCGATCTCCCCCTTCGTCTTCTCCAGATCGTCGGGATGCTCCATCCATTCGGACGTGCGCCCGATCAGGTCCGCCTCGCTCCATCCCAATATTTCGGTCCAGGCGGGGCTGGCGGCCAGCCAGGTGCCGTCCCGGTCGGCGACCAGGAACGGGTCGCGCGCCAATGCCCAGAGGCGGGCGCGATCGGCGCGCATCTCCTTTTCCGCGACCACCCTCTTGGTCGTCTCGCTGACGATGCACAGCGCGCCGCCGACGGAGCCGTCCGTCTCGAACACCGGGGAATAGTTGATGTCGAAGAACACCTGTTCGCCCTGTCCGCCGTCCCGCTCGATATAGAAGGGGCGGTCCTTGGCATGCACGGACTGCCCCTGGTCGACGACGGAACGCAGCAGCGGCTCCAGATCGTCCCACAGTTCCGTCCACCCCTCCCGCGCCGGGCGGCCCAGCACGCGGGGATGCTTGTCCCCGATGGTGGGCGCATAGGCTTCGTTGTAGAGCGCGCAGAGATCGGGGCCCCAGAACAGCACGATCTCCGCCTGCGACGACAGCATCAGCCGGACGGTCGACACCAGCGCCGGGGACCAGCCGTGCACCGGCCCCAGCGGCGATCCGGCGTCGATGCGCGCGGTCAGGGCGCCCAGCGGCCCCTGCGCGGCGATCATCTCCGCTATGCCCGGCGCGCCGCTCATCGATTATCCTCGGTCAGCCTGTTCATAGGGCGAGATACGCCTGTCCGGCGCTTTGTATCCGTTCAGGCAGAAGGCGTTACGACCTTTTGTCCACCGGTCAGGGTTATCCTTGCAACAGGCGAAACAAGCGCGCATGGATCGGCGCCATGACCGCGACGACCCTGAGCCGCCCCGCCACCGCCGTCCCACGCCCCGCGCCGATCGCGCGCTGGCTGCTGACGGTCGCCGCCCTCGTCTTCTGCATGGTGGTGGTCGGCGGCATCACCCGCCTGACCGAATCCGGCCTGTCGATCACGCAATGGAAACCGATCAGCGGCGCCATCCCGCCGCTGACCCACGACCAGTGGATGGATGCGTTTCGCGCCTATCAGCAGATTCCCGAATATCGGCAGTTGCGGCAGGGCATGACGCTGGGCGATTTCCAGTTCATCTTCTTCTGGGAATGGGTGCACCGTCTGCTCGGGCGGCTGATCGGCGTCGCCTTCGCGCTGCCGCTGCTCTGGTTCGCGTGGAAACGCGCGATCCCGCAGGGCTATGGCTTCCGTCTCGTCGCGCTGCTGGCTCTTGGCGGGCTGCAGGGCGCGATCGGCTGGTGGATGGTGGAATCGGGCCTGTCGGTGCGCACCGACGTCAGCCATTACCGGCTGGCGGTGCATCTGCTGACGGCGCTGTTCATCATGGGCGGGCTGATCTGGACCGCGCTCGACCTGCTGACCCGTGCGAAGACCCCCTTCGCCAGGCCCGCCATGCTCCATCCCTTCGCGGTGGTCGCGCTGCTGGCGCTGCTGGTGCAACTCATGTTCGGCGCCTTCACCGCCGGTCTGGACGCGGGCTATGTCTCCAGCACCTGGCCGCTGATGAACGACCATCTGGTGCCGGAGGGGATCGAATGGCTGGGTTCGCTCTGGGCCACCCTTTCCAGCGATCCCTATCTCGTCCATTTCATCCATCGCTGGTGGGCCTGGGTCGCCGCGATCCTGCTGGTCATGCTGGCGCGCATGGCGAAGCAGGCGGGGCAGCGCGGCCCCTCCATCGCGATCAACGCGGCGGTGGGCACGCAGGTCGCGCTCGGCATCGCCACGGTCGTCAGCGGCATCGCCCTGCCGCTGGCGGTGCTGCACCAGGCGGTCGGCGCGCTGGTGGTGGCGTCCGCGACCTGGGGCGCCCATGCGCTGGGGGAACGTCGGGGATGAGCGCCGTCGCGCTCGTCTACACGCTGTTCGGCTCGCGGGAGGCCGCGACCCGCATCGCCCGCCAGCTGGTGGAGGAAAGGCTGGCCGCCTGCGCGAACCTGCTGGGGGAGGCGACCTCCATCTACGAATGGAACGGCGCGGTCGATACCGCGGCGGAGGTGCCCGTCCTCTTCAAGACCGCGCCCGCCCGCCGCGACGCGCTGATGGCGCGCATCGCGGAACTGCACGATTATCGGGTTCCGGCGATCCTCGCTCTGCCCGTCGACGCGGCCCACGCCGCCTTCGCCCGGTGGGTGGACGATCGGACGGGCTGATCGGAAGGTATTATTTTACCCGTCAGCAAAGCCGCCGAATCTCTTGACTTGCGCCCTTCCACCCGTCATTAGCGCGCATCTTCCGAAAGCTGGAAACAGCCTTCAATTCACTGTTTCATTCTTGGAGTATTGGCACCATGAAGGCGCTGATGAAGACCACCAAGCCGGCGACCCCGGCCACGGTCGAAAAGAAGTGGGTCCTGATCGACGCGGAAGGCCTCGTCGTCGGCCGCCTCGCCTCGACCGTCGCGAACATCCTGCGCGGCAAGCACAAGCCGAGCTTCACCCCCCATGTCGATTGCGGTGACAATGTCATCATCATCAACGCGGAAAAGGTGAAGTTCACCGGCCGCAAGCTGACCGACAAGGTCTATTACAAGCACACCGGCTATGCCGGCGGCATCAAGGAAACCACCCCCCAGAAGGTTCTGGAAGGCCGTTTCCCCGAACGCGTCCTGGAAAAGGCCGTCGAGCGCATGATCCCCCGCGGTCCGCTGGGCCGTCAGCAGATGCGCAACCTGCGCATCTTCGCCGGCGCCGAACATCCGCACGCCGCGCAGAACCCCGAAGTGCTCGACTTCGCGTCGCGCAACCGCAAGAACAAGGTGGGTGCATAATGTCCGATAACCGCCAGTCCCTGTCCGACCTCGCGTCGCTGACCGCCAACGCTCCGGCCGCTGCCGAAACCGTCGCCGCCGACGCGCCGATCGCTCCGGTCCAGCCCTCGGCTCCGCTGCGCGCCCAGGAAATCGACAGCCTCGGCCGCGCCTATGCGACCGGCCGCCGCAAGGATGCCGTCGCCCGCGTCTGGGTGAAGCCCGGCACCGGCAAGATCACGGTCAACGGCCGCGATCAGGAAATCTACTTCGCCCGCCCGACCCTGCGTCTGGTGATCAACCAGCCCTTCGGCGTCACCGAGCGCGAAGGCCAGTATGACGTGATCGCCACCGTCAAGGGCGGCGGCCTGTCCGGCCAGGCCGGCGCAGTCAAGCACGGCATCGCCCAGGCGCTCGCCAAGTACGAGCCGGCGCTGCGCAGCGCGGTCAAGGCCGAAGGCTTCCTGACCCGCGACAGCCGCGCCGTCGAGCGCAAGAAGTACGGCAAGGCCAAGGCCCGCCGCAGCTTCCAGTTCTCGAAGCGCTGATCGGTTCGACCGTTACGAATGCAAGGGAAGGGGTCGGGTTTCCGGCCCCTTTTCCTTTTGGGGCAGATGAACCCCCGACAGGCAGGGCGCGCGGATCAGGCGGAGCTGGAAATCCGGATCAGCCGAAAGCAAAAGCGCTAACCGCGGCCGCCGACATCCGCCAGGCGCGCCGTGGCGATCTGCTGGATCTGGAGGACATCCTTGCGCGCCTCCAGGAAGCGTCGGGGATTGATGGCATTGCCGTTCACCCGCACCTCGAAATGAAGATGCGGCCCCGTGGAGCGGCCCGTCGATCCCATCCGCGCAATGGCGTCGCCGCGCGCCACCTGCTGGCCGACCCGCGCGCTGAAGCCCGAAAGATGGGCATATCGGGTCAGGATGCCATTGCCATGGGTGACCTCGACCACATTGCCATAGCCGCTGCGCTGGCCCACGAAGCTGACCTTGCCCGATGCGGCCGCCAGGATCGGCTGGCCCATGCTGCCGGGGAAATCCAGACCCGCGTGAAAGGCCGCATGGCCGTTGAACGGATCGCTCCGATAGCCATAGCTGCTGCTCAGCATCGGCGTCGCCGTGGGCTTGCCGGAGGGGATGGCGAGCAGGCTCCCTTCCAGAAATTCCATGCGGGACAGCGCCTGGGCGAGCTTTTCGAACTCGTCCGGCAGGACGTCCTGCCCTTCCCATGGCACGAAGGGGCCGCCCTGCGCGCGCGCCGCCGTGCGGGCGAGGCTGTCGGGATTGAGGCCGAAGCTGCGGATCGCGGCGGCTGCCTTGTCGGCACGATGCCGGACGGCGTCGGTCAGCAGGGCGGCAAAACGGCGCTGCCGCGCGTCGATCCGGAACAACGGCGCCGCTTCGGGCGCGACGCTGATCTTGGTGTCGAGCTTGGACGTGCCGTTCCTGGTTCCGCTGTCGGCCTTGCCGACCACATCGCCGGCCGGGGCCGCGCCCTCCTGACCGAAATGCGTTCGGTAGAGGTCGTCCATGAAATCCTGGCGTTCCTGCAACTCCTGCGCGAGCTGGTCGACCGACTTGCGGTAGCGCTCGACCTGGCTGGCGCTGTTGGCAACGGCCTTGTCACGGGCGGCGCGCTCCTGCTCGATCTCCGCGCTGTTGGCGGCCATGGACAGGGATAGCCCAAGCCCACCGATCAAGGCGGAAGAGAGCAGGCCGACCGTGGCGAGCTGCGCCCTGCGCGAAATACGGATGAACTTCACCTGGCCGCCGGAACGCAGGAAAATCTCCCGTTCCGGACACAGCTTCGAACACCGGGCGGTCATGCCGGCCCAGAGGGCGGCTGCCCCCATCTTGCTCCATTGCGACAATTGCGACCCCGCGTGCTTTTTTAGTGAACGGGGCGCTAACAAAAGGAATCGAGTCGCGCGAATCCGGGGGAGCGGAGTCGTGACGAGTCGAAAGATGAACGGGGTGAAACGTGGAACCAGGCAAAGGGTTCCGGTCCCCCGCGAAATTTTTGCCGGCGCTCTCCGCCCTTCGCAAACCGGCCTCGCCAACCTCTGCGGCGCTGGATAGAAAGGCGTCATCTCCTGGCGTCCCCGCCACGTCGGATCGGGACGGGGCGGATCGTCGGGCCTGTTCTTGACCGGCGGCCGCCACATGGCTATAGGCGCGCCTGCCCAAAGGCCGGAATGGACGGATTCGTTCGCGCCGAACCCCGGTCCTCAGGGCATCAGAGCTGAACATTGCCGGTGCTCTTGCGGCTCCGGGCGGGTTTCCGCCGGAGCCTTTGCTGTTTGGAGGCGATTCGTTTTCCAGGCCGCAAGGAACGCGGGAATGCATGCGGTAAAGTAACTGAAAAAGGTGAAGGGCTTCATGCCAACGATCAACCAGCTGGTCCGCAAGGGCCGCGAACTGCAGAAGACCAAGTCGAAGGTCCCTGCAATGGAAGCGAACCCGCAGAAGCGCGGCGTTTGCACCCGTGTCTACACGACGACCCCGAAGAAGCCGAACTCGGCTCTCCGCAAGGTGGCGAAGGTGCGCCTGGTCAACCAGCGCGAAGTCATCACCTACATTCCGGGTGAAGGCCACAACCTTCAGGAGCACAGCGTCGTGCTGATCCGCGGCGGCCGCGTGCGCGACCTTCCCGGTGTGCGCTATCACGTGCTGCGCGGCGTTCTGGATACCCAGGGCGTCAAGGACCGCAAGCAGAGCCGTTCGAAGTACGGCGCCAAGCGTCCGAAGTAAGGGGAGACCAGTAATATGTCACGTCGTCGTCGCCCCGAAAAGCGCGTCATCCTGCCCGATCCCAAATTCGGTGATGTCGTGCTGTCGAAGTTCATGAACAGCATCATGCAGGACGGCAAGAAGGCCGTCGCCGAGTCCATCGTGTACGGCGCTCTCGACACTGTTGAGGCGAAGTCCAAGAAGGACCCGATCGCCATGTTCCATGACGCGCTGAACAATGTGAAGCCCGGCATCGAGGTCCGCAGCCGCCGCGTCGGTGGTGCGACCTACCAGGTCCCCGTCGAAGTGCGCCCGGAGCGCGCCCAGGCGCTGGCGATCCGCTGGCTGATCACCGCGTCGCGCAACCGCAGCGAAACCACCATGGCCGCCCGCCTGTCGGGTGAACTGCTGGACGCCGCCAACAACCGCGGCAATGCCGTCAAGAAGCGCGAAGACACGCACCGCATGGCGGAAGCGAACCGCGCCTTCTCGCACTATCGCTGGTAATTCGGCGCTGGAAAAAGGCGAAGCGGGCGCCCATATCGTCCGCTTCCTCTCATGGTTTCGAAAAATCGGTCCGTTCGCCACGGGTGGCTACCCATGGCGGACGGATTGGTTTAGGGGCCACGCGCAGATTTAACGAATCCCCAACCGCCGGCGCGCCGGCAACGGAGAAGCATCATGGCCCGCAGCCATCCGCTCGAACGCTATCGCAATTTCGGTATCATGGCGCATATCGACGCCGGCAAGACCACCACGACCGAGCGTATCCTTTACTATACCGGCAAGTCCTACAAGATCGGCGAAGTCCATGACGGCGCCGCCACCATGGACTGGATGGAGCAGGAGCAGGAGCGTGGGATCACCATCACGTCGGCTGCGACGACCTGCTTCTGGAACGATCATCGCCTGAACATCATCGACACCCCCGGCCACGTCGACTTCACCATCGAAGTCGAGCGTTCGCTGCGCGTGCTCGACGGCGCGGTCGCCGCGTTCGACGGCGTCGCGGGCGTTGAGCCGCAGTCGGAAACCGTGTGGCGCCAGGCGGACAAGTACAAGGTTCCGCGGATGTGCTTCATCAACAAGCTCGACCGCACCGGCGCCAACTTCTATTATTGCGTGCAGACGATCATCGACCGTCTGGGCGCCACCCCGGCCGTCCTCTATCTGCCCATCGGTGCGGAATCGGACTTCAAGGGCCTGGTCGACCTGGTCGAGAACCGCGCCATCATCTGGAAGGATGAGAATCTGGGCGCCGAGTTCACCTATGAGGAGATTCCGGCCGACCTCGCCGACAAGGCCGCCGAATATCGCGAGAAGCTGATCGAGCTCGCCGTCGAACAGGACGACGACGCGATGGAAGCCTATCTGGAAGGCAATCTGCCCGACGTCGCCACGCTCAAGAAGCTGATCCGCAAGGGCACGCTGGGCCATGCCTTCGTGCCGGTGCTGTGCGGTTCGGCGTTCAAGAACAAGGGCGTGCAGCCGCTGCTCGACGCGGTGGTCGACTATCTGCCCTCGCCGCTCGACATTCCCGACGTTCAGGGCATCAACCCCGACACCGACGAGCCCGACAGCCGCAAGACGGCCGACGACGCGCCCTTCTCGGGCCTGGCGTTCAAGATCATGAACGACCCGTTCGTGGGTTCGCTCACCTTCCTGCGCGTCTATTCGGGCACGCTGACCAAGGGCAGCTATCTGAACTCGGTCAAGGACAAGAAGGAAAAGATCGGCCGCATGCTCCTCATGCACGCCAACTCGCGTGAGGACATCGACACCGCCTATGCCGGCGACATCGTCGCCCTGGCGGGCCTCAAGGAAACCACCACCGGCGATACGCTGTGCGCCGAGCGCCAGCCGATCATCCTGGAGCGGATGGAATTCCCCGAGCCGGTGATCGAGCTGTCGGTCGAACCCAAGACCAAGGCCGACCAGGAAAAGATGGGCATCGCGCTCAACCGCCTGGCCGCCGAGGACCCGTCCTTCCGCGTCTCGACCGACCACGAATCGGGCCAGACCATCATCAAGGGCATGGGCGAACTGCACCTCGAAATCCTCGTCGACCGCATGAAGCGCGAGTTCAAGGTCGAGGCCAATGTCGGCGCGCCGCAGGTCGCCTATCGCGAATATCTCGCGAAGAAGGTCGACATCGACTACACCCACAAGAAGCAGTCGGGCGGCTCGGGCCAGTTCGGCCGCGTCAAGGTCACCGTCATCCCCGGCGAGCGCGGTTCGGGCTACCAGTTCTTCGACGAGATCAAGGGCGGCAACATCCCGCGCGAATATATCCCGTCGGTGGAAAAGGGCTTCCGCGAGACGGCCGAGACCGGTCATCTCATCGGCTTCCCGATCATCGACTTCGAAGTCCACCTGACGGACGGCGCCTATCACGACGTCGACTCGTCGGCCCTGGCCTTCGAAATCTGCGCCCGCGGCGCCATGCGCGAGGCGGCCGCCAAGTCGGGCATCAAGCTGCTTGAACCGATCATGAAGGTCGAGGTCGTGACCCCGGAGGAATATCTGGGCGACGTCATCGGCGACATGAACAGCCGCCGCGGCCAGATCCAGGGCACCGACAGCCGCGGCAACGCGCAGGTGGTCGAGGCGATGGTCCCGCTGGCCAACATGTTCGGCTATGTGAACCAGCTTCGCTCGTTCACCCAGGGGCGCGCGAACTACTCGATGATCTTCTCGCACTATGACGAAGTGCCGCAGAATGTGGCGGACGAGGTCAAGGCGAAGATGGCCTGATGAATTTCCCGGGCCGGGCCGCGCAAGCGGCTCGGTTTTGGGCTGGCATTCTCTAAATTTGCTGCTATGGACGCGCCTTCGCGAGGCGCGGCCGAGCGGTCAGACCAAAGCTGATTTGATTAGAAGGTAGGATAAAATGGCTAAGGCTAAGTTTGAGCGGAACAAGCCGCACTGCAACATCGGCACCATCGGTCACGTCGACCATGGCAAGACCTCGCTGACCGCGGCGATCACCAAGGTGCTCGCCGAAACCGGTGGCGCGACCTTCGTCGACTATGCCAATATCGACAAGGCGCCCGAAGAGCGCGAGCGCGGCATCACCATCTCGACCGCCCACGTCGAATATGAGACCGAAGCCCGTCACTACGCGCATGTCGACTGCCCGGGTCACGCCGACTACGTCAAGAACATGATCACCGGCGCGGCCCAGATGGACGGCGCGATCCTCGTCGTTTCGGCCACCGACGGCCCGATGCCGCAGACCCGCGAGCACATCCTGCTCGCCCGCCAGGTCGGCGTGCCGCAGCTCGTCGTGTTCATGAACAAGGTCGACCTCGTCGACGATCCGGAAATCCTGGAACTGGTGGAGCTGGAAATCCGCGAGCTGCTGTCGTCCTACGACTTCGACGGCGACAACATCCCCGTCATCCCCGGTTCGGCCGTCAAGGCTCTGGACGGTTCGAACGACGAAATCGGCAAGAACGCCGTTCTGAAGCTGATGGCTGCTGTCGACTCGTTCATCCCGCAGCCGGAGCGTCCGGTCGATCGTCCGTTCCTGATGCCGATCGAAGACGTGTTCTCGATCTCGGGTCGCGGCACCGTCGTGACCGGCCGCGTCGAGACCGGCATCGTCAAGGTTGGCGAGGAAGTCGAGATCGTCGGTCTGAAGGATACCCGCAAGACCACCGTGACCGGCGTCGAAATGTTCCGCAAGCTGCTCGATCAGGGTGAGGCCGGCGACAACATCGGCGCGCTGATCCGTGGCGTGGGCCGTGAAGAAGTCGAGCGCGGTCAGGTTCTGGCCAAGCCCGGCACCATCACCCCGCACACTGAGTTCGACGCGGAAGTCTACGTCTTGTCGAAGGAAGAAGGTGGCCGTCACACTCCGTTCTTCGCCAACTATCGTCCGCAGTTCTACTTCCGCACCACCGACGTGACCGGCGAAGTGATCCTGCCCGAGGGCACCGAGATGGTCATGCCCGGCGATAACGTGAAGCTCGGCGTGAAGCTGATCGCCCCGATCGCGATGGACGCGGGTCTCCGCTTCGCCATCCGCGAAGGCGGCCGCACCGTCGGCGCAGGGGTTGTCGGCACGATCTCGAAGTAATATAGGACCGCAGCGGCGCGAATCGCCTGATTCGCGCCGCTGAGTTTTTTACCGCCCCGGATCGCCTTTCTCCGGCTCCAGTCGAGCTAGAAGGGCAAGGAACGGGGCGGATATTTTTTGGTTGGCGCATTTTCATAAATCATCGGCTGCTCCGGCTGATTTCTGAAAATGCTCCGGGTTTTGGCTCTTTCGCATCGGTACAGGAACAATGGACAGCAACATCCGCATTCGCCTCAAGGCGTTCGATCATCGCGTGCTCGATCAGGCGACCGGCGACATCGCCGACACCGCCCGCCGCACCGGCGCCCTTATCCGCGGTCCGATTCCCCTTCCGACGCGCATCGAAAAGTTCACGGTCAACCGTGGTCCGCACATCGACAAGAAGTCGCGCGAGCAGTTCGAGGTCCGCACCTACAAGCGCATGCTTGACATTGTGCAGCCGACGCCGCAGACGGTCGACGCGCTGATGAAGCTGGATCTGGCTGCCGGCGTGAACGTCGAAATCAAGCTGGCCTGAAGCCGGCAAGTCCCTGCCAACCCGCAAGGTGGGCAGGGTATCGGGCATTCCGCTGGCCGGAAGCTCAAAAGACACAGGGATACCGCACGGCCTCTCCGGTGAACCGGAAAGGGCTCGTGGTCCTGGTCCCCCGTCGCTGGTCCCGAATAGGGGTCGGCATCCAACCCGGACGGGGTGATCTATATTGGGGTTGGGCCGCGAGGGAGAAATCCTGAGCGGTTTTTTCGTTGGATACGCCCGCTGCTAAGGCGGGCCTCTATGGGAGTAATCGGTGATGCGCACAGGCGTGATCGCTAAGAAAGTCGGGATGACCCGTCTGTTCCAGGAGGACGGACGTCATATTCCGGTTACGGTTCTGGCCCTTGAGGGCAATCAGGTCGTGGCCCGCAAGGAAACCGATCGCGACGGCTATGTCGCGGTTCAGCTCGGTGCGGGCGTCGCGAAGGTCAAGAATGTCGCCAAGCCGCAGCGCGGCCACTTCGCCAAGGCGGAAGTGGAGCCGAAAGCGCGCCTGGTCGAATTCCGCGTCGCCGAGGATGCGCTCCTCGATGTCGGCGCCGAGATCGCGGCCGACCACTTCATCGCCGGCCAGCTGGTCGACGTTGCCGGCCACACCCAGGGTAAGGGTTTCGCCGGCGCCATGAAGCGCTGGGGCTTCGGCGGTATGCGCGCCACCCACGGCGTCTCGATCAGCCACCGTGCCCATGGTTCGACCGGTAACCGTCAGGACCCGGGCCGCGTCTTCAAGAACAAGAAGATGGCCGGTCACATGGGTGACCGCGAGCGCACCCAGCAGAATCTCGAAATCGTCCGCACGGACGTCGAGCGCGGCCTGCTGTTCGTCAAGGGCAGCGTCCCCGGCGCCAAGGGCACCTGGCTGACCGTCTGCGACGCCGTCAAGGTGAAGCGTCCAGCCGACGTTCCCTATCCGGCGAGCCTGAAGCAGGCTGCCAACAGCAACAACGCTCCGGCCGAAACGCCCGCTGAAGAAGCGGCCGCTCCCGAAGCGACCGAAGGCCAGGAGGGCTAATCATGAAGGTCAAGGTACAGACCCTCGATGCCGCAGCCGCCGGTGAAGTGGAACTGAACGATGCCGTGTTCGGCGTCGAACCCCGCACCGACATTCTGCACCGCGTCGTCACCTGGCAGCTCGAAAAGCGTCGCGCCCCGGCCCGCGCCACCCGCGAGCGTTCGGACGTTGCCCGCACCGGCAAGAAGTTCGGCCGTCAGAAGGGCGGCGGCACCGCCCGTCACGGCGACCGCAAGGCGCCCGTGTTCATCGGCGGTGGTAAGGCGCACGGCGCCCGCGCCCGCACCTTCGGCCACGACCTCAACAAGAAGGTTCGTGCGCTCGGCCTGAAAATGGCCCTGTCGTCGAAGGCCAAGGACGGATCGCTGATCGTTCTCGACAATCTCGACGTGGCGGAAGGCAAGACCAAGGCTCTGGTCGCGCACCTCGCCAAGCTGAACCTCAACAAGGCTCTGTTCATCGACGGCGACGCGGTGAACGTCAGCTTCGCGAAGGCTTCGGCGAACATTGTCGGCGTGGACCTGCTGCCGGCCGTCGGCGCCAATGTCTACGACATCCTTAAGGCGGATTCGCTGGTGCTGACGCGCGCCGCGGTCGAAAAGCTGGAGGCGCGTTTCAATGGCTAAGAAAGAAGCCGCGACCGTCGACAACCGTCATTATGACGTCGTTGTCGCGCCGGTCATCACCGAGAAGTCGACCCTTCTCTCCGAGAACAACGCCGTGGTCTTCAAGGTCGCCAACGATGCGTCGAAGCCGGAGATCAAGGCCGCCGTCGAAGCCATTTGGGGCGTGACGGTCAAGAGCGTGAACACGCTGGTCGCCAAGGGCAAGACCAAGAAGTGGAAGGGCAAGCCCTATACGCGGTCCGACGTCAAGAAGGCGATCGTTCGCCTGGCCGATGGCCAGTCGATCGACATCACCGAAGGAGTGCGCTGACCATGGCGCTTAAGAGCTACAACCCGACCAGCCCCGCCCAGCGCGGCCTGATCCTCGTCGACCGCAGCGCGCTGCACAAGGGCAAGCCCGTCAAGGCGCTGACCGAAGGCAAGCGCAAGACCGGCGGCCGCAACAACAAGGGTCATGTGACCTCGCGCGGCATCGCCGGCGGTCACAAGCAGCGCTACCGCATCATCGACTTCAAGCGTCGCCTGTGGGACGTCGAGGGCACGGTCGAGCGTCTGGAATATGACCCCAACCGCACCGCCTTCATCGCGCTGGTCAACTATCCCGACGGCACCCAGGCCTATATCCTGGCGCCGCAGCGTCTGGCTCCCGGCGACAAGGTCGTCGCGGGCAAGAAGACCGACGTGAAGCCGGGCAATGCGATGGAACTCGGCCAGATGCCGGTCGGCACCATCATCCACAATATCGAGATGAAGCCCGGCAAGGGCGGTCAGCTCTGCCGTTCGGCGGGCACCTACGCCCAGCTCGTCGGCCGCGATCGTGGCATGGTGATGGTCCGCCTGTCCTCGGGCGAGCAGCGCTACATCCGTTCGGACTGCATGGGCACCGTCGGTGCCGTGTCGAACCCGGACAACGCCAACACCAATCTCGCCAAGGCCGGCCGCAACCGCTGGCTCGGCAAGCGTCCGCTGACGCGCGGTGTGGCGAAGAACCCGGTCGACCACCCGCATGGCGGCGGTGAAGGCCGGACCTCGGGCGGCCGTCATCCGGTCACCCCCTGGGGCAAGCCGACCAAGGGTGCGCGCACCCGCCACAACAAGGCGACGGACAAGTTCATCATCCGTAGCCGCCACGCGAAGAAGAAGAGGTAAGCGAGATGGCTCGTTCCGTCTGGAAAGGTCCGTTCGTGGACCTCAGCCTTCTGAAGAAGGCGGAAGTGGCGCAGGACGCCGGTGGCCGTTCGGGTCCGATCAAGACCTGGTCGCGCCGTTCCACCATCCTGCCGCAGTTCGTCGGCCTGACTTTCAACGTCTATAACGGCCGCAAGCATGTGCCGGTCTCGGTGAACGAGGACATGGTGGGTCACAAGCTGGGCGAATTCGCCCCGACCCGCTACTTCCCCGGCCACGCCGCCGACAAGAAGGGCAAGCGCTAATGAGCAAGGAAAAGGCTCCCCGTCGCGTCGCCGACAATGAGGCGCTGGCCGTCGGCACGCAGATCCGCGGTTCGGCCCAGAAGCTGAACCTGGTCGCCACGCTCATCCGCGGCCGCAAGGTCGAGGATGCGCTGAACATCCTCGCCTTCTCGAAGAAGGCGATGGCGGTCGACGTGCGCAAGGTGCTGGCTTCGGCCATCGCCAATGCGGAAAACAATCATAATCTGGACGTCGACTCGCTGGTCGTCGCGGAAGCATCGGTGGGCAAGAGCTTCACCATGAAGCGCTTCCACGCTCGCGGCCGCGGCAAGTCGACCCGGATCCTGAAGCCCTTCAGCCGCGTGCGCATCGTCGTTCGCGAAGCAGCTGAAGAAGCGGAGGCGTAAGAGACATGGGTCACAAGAGCAATCCGATCGGTCTGCGTCTGCAGATCAACCGTACCTGGGACAGCCGCTGGTTCGCGGAAGGCGCCGACTATGGCCGCCTGCTGCTGGAGGATCTGAAGATTCGCCAGTATATCATGAAGAACCTGCCGCAGGCCGCGATCTCCAAGGTCGTGATAGAGCGTCCCGCCAAGTTGTGCCGCGTGTCGATCTACGCTGCCCGCCCCGGTGTCATCATCGGCAAGAAGGGCGCGGACATTGAGAAGCTGCGCAAGAAGCTGGGCAGCCTGACCTCTTCGGACGTCAGCCTGAACATCGTCGAGATCCGCAAGCCGGAAATCGACTCCAAGCTCGTCGCGCAGGGCATTGCCGACCAGCTGGAGCGCCGCGTGGCGTTCCGCCGTGCGATGAAGCGCGCGGTGCAGAGCGCCCTGCGTCTCGGCGCCGAAGGCATCAAGATCACCTGCGGCGGCCGTCTGGGCGGCGCGGAGATCGCCCGCGTGGAATGGTATCGCGAAGGCCGCGTTCCGCTGCACACGCTGCGCGCGAATGTCGATTATGCCGAAGCCGAAGCGCACACCGCTTATGGCGTTTGCGGCATCAAGGTCTGGATCTTCAAGGGCGAAATCCTTGGTCACGATCCGATGGCTACCGACCGGCTGATGCTGGAGGCTCAGACCTCCGGCGTGCGCCCGGCGCGCTGAGAATAAGGTAGGTATAGCGTCATGCTGCAACCGAAGAAAATGAAGTTCCGCAAGACCTTCAAGGGCCGGATCAAGGGCGACGCCAAGGGCGGTTCGGCCCTGAACTTCGGCGCTTACGGTCTGAAGGCTCTGGAACCCGAGCGCGTCACCGCCCGCCAGATCGAGGCGGCCCGCCGCGCGATCCAGCGTCACCTTCGCCGTCAGGGCCGTCTGTGGATCCGCGTGTTCCCTGACGTGCCGGTGTCGAAGAAGCCCGCCGAAGTCCGTCAGGGCAAGGGCAAGGGTTCGGTCGAATATTGGGCGGCGCGCGTCAAGCCCGGCCGCATCCTGTTCGAACTGGACGGCGTTCCCGGCCCGCTCGCAGCAGAGGCCTTCTCGCGCGCCGCGATGAAGCTGCCCATCAAGACCAAGGTCGTTGCCCGCCTCGGCGACACCTCGCACCTGGAGGGCTAAGCCGTGGCGAACGTTGCCGACCTCAAGACCAAGACGGACGACGAACTGTCGACCGAACTCAACAACCTGAAGCGCGAGCAGTTCAACCTGCGCTTCCAGGCGGCCACCAACCAGCTGGAAAAGCCCAGCCGCGTGCGTGAAGTCCGCCGGTCGATCGCGCAGATCAAGACCCTTCAGTCCGAGCGTTCGCGCTCGGCTGCGAAGTAAGAAGGAAATCACACGATGCCCAAGCGCGTGCTGACGGGAACGGTGGTTTCCGACAAGACCGACAAGACGGTGGTGGTTCGCGTGGAGCGCAAGGTTAAGCATGCGCTCTACGGCAAGATCATCCGCCGTTCGAAGAAGTACCATGCCCATGACGAGGGCAATGTCTACAAGGAAGGCGAAACGGTCCGCATCGAGGAGACCGCTCCGATTTCCAAGCTCAAGACCTGGAAGGTCATCGAGCGCGTGGACACCCACAAGTCGCCGGAAACGGCGGCCTGAGGGAGGCTCGCTGAGCCTTTGAAGAAAAGTGTCGCGCGGGGCTGGCCTTTTCCGCCTGGAAAGGGTACAGGCCCGCGCTTCGCGTAGAGTCAGATGGCTCCTCAAAGGTAGAGTCAGATGGTTCGCCAAGGGCTCTAGTGCAGTGAAATTCGGAACCGCCGGGAATTGTCCCGGTAGGCCAAATAAGAAGGAACCGGATCCATGATCCAGATGCAATCCAATCTTGACGTCGCTGACAACAGCGGCGCCAAGCGCGTCCAGTGCATCAAGGTGCTGGGCGGCTCGAAGCGTCGCTTCGCGAGCGTGGGCGACATCATCGTCGTCTCGATCAAGGAAGCTGCGCCTCGTGGCAAGGTGAAGAAGGGTGACGTGCACCGCGCCGTCATCGTGCGCACCGCCAAGGACGTGCGTCGCGCTGACGGCAGCGTGATTCGCTTCGACGGCAATGCCGCCGTGCTGATCAACAAGAACGAGGAGCCGATCGGCACCCGTATCTTTGGCCCGGTCGTTCGCGAACTGCGCGCCAAGAAGCACATGAAGATCATCTCGCTCGCCCCCGAGGTGCTGTAATGAGCGCTGCCAAGATCAAGAAGGGCGACAAGGTCGTCATCCTGGCCGGCAAGGACAAGGGCCGCACCGGCGCCGTCCTGCAGGTGCTGCCGAAGGAGGACAAGGTCCTCGTCGAAGGCATCAACGTGCATGCGCGTCACCGCAAGCCCGACCAGGCGAACCCGCAGGGCGGCATCGAGCGCAAGCCCGCGCCGCTCCACATTTCGAACGTCGCTGTCGCTGACAAGGATGGCAAGCCGACCCGCGTCCGCTTCGAGGATCGCGACGGCAAGAAGGTCCGTGTCGCCGTCAAGTCCGGTGAGGTGCTGTAATGAGCGACAAGTACATCCCGCGCTCGAAGGCGCTCTATGACGCCGAAATCGCCAAGGCGATGACCGAGAAGTTCGGTTACAAGAACGTCATGGAAGTGCCGAAGATCGAGAAGATCACGCTCAACATGGGCGTTGGCGAAGCCACGCAGGACAAGAAGAAGGTCACTTCGGCCGCCGAGGAAATGGAACTGATCGCCGGCCAGAAGCCGGTCATCACCAAGGCCCGCAAGTCGATCGCGCAGTTCAAGCTGCGTGAAGGCATGCCGATCGGCGCCAAGGTCACGCTGCGCCGCGAGCGCATGTATGAGTTCCTTGATCGCCTGATCAACATCGCTCTGCCCCGCGTGCGCGACTTCCGCGGTCTCAACCCGAAGAGCTTCGACGGCCGCGGCAACTATGCCTTCGGCATCAAGGAGCAGATCATCTTCCCCGAGATCAACTATGACCGCATCGACAAGGTGCGCGGCATGGACATCATCGTGACCACCACGGCGAAGACGGACGAGGAAGCGCGCGAACTGCTGCGTCTCTTCGGCTTCCCCTTCCCGCTCGAAGAGAAGCAGGCGGCCTGAAAAGGTCCCGCTTCTCTTTCCAACCGTTAGGCTAAGAAAGAGAACTTAAGTCATGGCGAAACTGAGTTCGATCAACAAGAATGAGCGCCGCAAGAAGCTGGTGAAGAAATATGCCGGCCGCTATGCGAAGCTCAAGGCGATCGCAGCCGATACCGCGCTCGACGACACGGAGCGTCTGATCGCGCGTCTGAAGATGGCGGAAATCCCCCGCAACGGCAACCCGACCCGCGTGCGCAATCGCTGCGAGCTGACGGGCCGTCCCCGGGCCTATTACCGCAAATTCCGTCTCTGCCGCGTGCAGTTGCGTGATCTGGCCAACAAGGGCCTGATCCCCGGCGTCACCAAGTCGAGCTGGTAAGGATCATTTGAGATGGCATTGACCGATCCCCTGGGTGATATGCTCACCCGCATCCGCAACGGGCAGCAGGCGAAGAAGGACAGCGTTGTGTCCCCCGCTTCGAAGCTCCGCGCCCGCGTGCTCGACGTGCTGCAGCGCGAAGGCTATATCCGCGGCTATTCCGAGGAACTGCTCGGCAAGCATGCCGGCCTGCGCATCGAGCTGAAATATTTCGAGGGCCAGCCGGCGATCAAGCATGTCGCCCGCGTGTCCAAGCCCGGCCGCCGCGTCTATTCGGGTTCCAAGGAACTTCCCGTCGTGCGCAACGGCCTTGGCATCACCATTGTCTCGACGCCCAAGGGCGTTCTGTCCGACGCCGAAGCGCGCGAGCAGAATGTCGGCGGCGAAGTGCTGGCGGAGGTGTTCTGATGAGCCGTACTGGTAAGAAGCCGGTTGCCGTCCCCGCGGGCGTCACCGCCGCTATCGCCGACGGCCAGCTTTCGGTGAAGGGCCCCAAGGGCACCCTGTCGCTGCCGCTGGCCGACGAAGTCACCTACAGCATCGAGGAAGGCTCGATCGCGGTGAAGCCTGCCAATGACAGCAAGCGCGCCCGCGCCTTCTGGGGCATGCAGCGCACGCTGATCCAGAACCTGATCACCGGCGTGACCGAGGGCTTCTCGAAGAAGCTGCTGATCACCGGTGTCGGCTACCGCGCCAATGCCCAGGGCAAGACCCTGAAGCTGCAGCTCGGCTATTCGCATGACGTCGACTTCGCGGTGCCCGAAGGCATCGAGATCAAGACCCCGGACAACACCACGGTCGAGATCAGCGGCATCGACAAGCAGCAGGTGGGTCAGGTTGCCGCCGAGATCCGCCGCTGGCGCAAACCCGAACCCTATAAGGGCAAGGGCATCAAGTACGCCGGCGAGTTCATCTTCCGCAAGGAAGGGAAGAAGAAGTAAGATGGCAAAGCTTTCCCTCTTCGCGCGGCGTCGCCGCCGCGTCCGCACCGCGCTCAAGGCTGTTTCGGGCACCCGTCCGCGCCTCAGCGTCCACCGTTCGGGCCGTCACATCTACGCCCAGATCATCGACGATGCGCAGGGCAAGACCCTGGCCGCCGCGTCGACCCTGGACAAGGATGTCCGCGGCAATACCGGCGCCACCGCCGATGCCGCTGCGGATGTCGGCAAGCGCGTTGCCGCTGCGGCGACCGCCGCCGGCGTCACCCGGGTCGTCTTCGACCGTGGTGGCTTCCTGTTCCATGGCCGCGTCAAGGCGCTGGCCGATGCGGCCCGTGAAGCCGGGCTGGAGTTCTGATCATGGCTGACGAAAACGATATCCAGGCCCAGCCGGGCGCACCCGCGGCCGTTGAAGGCGGCGAGCAGACCGAAGGCCGGGGTCCCGGTCGGGGCCGTGGCCGTGGCGGCGACCGCAACCGTGGCGAGCGTGGCGGCCGTGGCCGTCGCGACGACCGTCGCGGCAATCGTGACGAGGAACAGGGTGAGGAGCTGATCGAGAAGCTGGTTCACATCAACCGCGTCTCGAAGACGGTGAAGGGCGGCAAGCGCTTCGGTTTCGCCGCTCTGGTCGTCGTTGGTGACGGCAAGGGCCGTGCAGGCTTCGGCCATGGCAAGGCGCGCGAAGTGCCCGAAGCCATCAGCAAGGCGACCGCTTCGGCGAAGAAGGCGATGGTCCGCGTTCCGCTGAAGGAAGGCCGCACCCTGCACCATGACGGCAAGGGCCATTTCGGCGCCGGCAAGGTGACCGTGCGTTCGGCGCCTGCCGGTACGGGCATCATCGCGGGCGGTCCGATGCGCGCCGTGTTCGAAAGCCTCGGCGTCGCTGACGTCGTGACCAAGTCGAACGGCACGTCGAACCCCTACAACATGATCCGGGCGACCTTCGAGGCGCTGGGTGAACAGGTCAGCCCCAAGGCGGTGGCGCAGCGTCGCGGCAAGAAGGTTGCCGACCTGCTCCGTCGCGGCGGCGCCTCGGCCGAAGTCGCCCAGGCGGACGCCGAAGCGATTGCGGAGTAAGACATCATGGCGAAGATCAAGATCAAGCAGATCGGCTCACCGATCCGCCGTCCCGAAGCCCAGAAGAAGATTCTGATCGGCCTCGGCCTTGGCAAGATGCACCGCGTGGTGGAGCTGGAAGACACTGCGGAAGTCCGCGGCGCCATCGCGAAGCTGCCCCATATGGTGGCGGTGGTCGACTAAACCGTCATCCCGGCGCAAGCCGGGATCGCAAACCGCTGGGCGCTTCTTCCAACGGGATGTGCCCAGCCTCACGAGGCCCCGGCATTCGCCGGGGCTCCGGCCCGGTCCTGGTGGATCGGGCCTTCGCGCGAACATAGCGAAAGCGAGTGCAGATTATGACCAAGCTTAACGAACTCAATGACAATGCCGGCGCCCGCAAGGGCCGGATGCGCGTCGGCCGTGGTATCGGCTCGGGCAAGGGCAAGACCGCCGGTCGCGGTCAGAAGGGCGCGAAGGCGCGTTCGGGCGTCAGCATCAACGGCTTCGAAGGCGGCCAGATGCCGCTCCACATGCGTCTGCCGAAGCGCGGCTTCAACAACATCTTCGCCAAGGATTACGCGATCGTGAACCTGGGCGCGGTGCAGAAGGCGATCGACGCCGGCAAGCTGGACGCCAATGCCACCATCGACCACGCGGCGCTGAAGGCGGCCGCGCTGGCCCGTGGCGGCAAGGACGGCGTGCGTCTGCTCGGCAAGGGCGAACTGACGGCCAAGGTCAACCTGCTCGTCGCCGGCGCGTCGAAGGGCGCTGTCGAAGCCGTCGAAAAGGCTGGCGGCAAGGTCGAAGTGATCGCCGTCGTTCCCGCCGCTGAAAAGGCCGCCGCCAAGAAGGGCAGCGCCAAGGCCGCGAAGAAGGCGTGAATTAAGCCGTAAGGCTTGCAAGCATGGCCCCGCTGCCCGATATGGGTGAGCGGGGCCACGTGTTTTGGGGACTCCGGAACCCTCGCCGTCCGTATCGAGTGGAGGCTGAGCCTGTCGACAGGCGCAAGGCCATTCGGAATGGACGGAGTGCAATTCCCGGTTCGACAGCGCCCCATCGCCCCGCTAAGGGGTTAGCGATTCCGCTCCGGGCTTTCCAAATCCCGGCAAGATGTTTTGAAGGGCAGCCAAGATGGCATCGAGAGCCGACCAGCTCGCATCCAATCTCAGCCTGGCGAAGTTCAGCCAGGCGACCGACCTCAAGAAGCGCCTGTGGTTCACCCTGGGCGCGCTGATCGTCTTCCGCTTCCTGAGCTTCGTGCCGCTGCCGGGCGTCGATCCGACCGCGCTGTCGCAGCTTTACAAGCAGACCAATGGCGGCATCCTCGACATCTTCAACACCTTCTCGGGCGGTTCGCTGTCGCGCATGAGCCTGATAGCGCTCGGCGTGATGCCCTACATCACCGCCTCGATCGTGGTGCAGCTCGCCGCCTCCCTCTCGCCGCAACTCGCGGCGATCAAGAAGGAAGGCGAAAGCGGCCGCAAGAAGCTGAACCAATATACCCGCTACGGCACGGTGGGCCTGACCGCCGTTCAGGGCTATTTCATCGCCGTGGGGCTGGAAAGCTTCGGCGCCCAGTCCGGCGTGCAGGCGGTGGTCGATCCGGGCTATCTGTTCCGCGTCGCGGCTGTGATCTCGCTGATCGGCGGCACCATGTTCCTGATGTGGCTGGGTGAGCAGATCACCTCGCGCGGCATCGGCAACGGCGTCTCGCTCATCATCATGGCGGGCATCGTCGCGCAATTGCCGGTGACGCTCAGCAACCTGTTCAAGTCGAGCAGCACGGGCGCGATTTCCGGCCTGGTCATCTTCCTGGTGATCGTTCTGGGCTTCGGCCTCATCGCCTTCATCTGCTTCATGGAGCGGGCGCAGCGCCGGGTGCTGATCCAATATCCCAAGCGCCAGACGCGCCAGGGCCTGATGCAGGCCGACCGCAGCCATCTGCCGCTGAAGGTCAACACGGCGGGCGTGATCCCGCCGATCTTCGCCAGTTCGCTGCTGCTGATGCCGCTCACCGTCTCGCAATTCGCCGGCCAGACCGTGGCGGGCGAGAGCAGGCTGGGCGATTTCGTGCTGACGCTGAACCAGTATCTGTCGCACGGCAGCCCGGTCTATATGGCGCTCTATGGTCTCGGCATTGTCTTCTTCTGCTTCTTCTACACCGCCGTGGTGTTCAATCCGGAAGAGACGGCCGACAATCTGAAGCGCAATGGCGGCTTCATTCCCGGCATCCGTCCGGGCAAGAACACCGAAAATTATCTCGACTATGTGCTCACCCGGATCACGGTGATCGGTGCGGCCTATCTGGCCTTCATCTGCCTGGTGCCGGAATTCGTGATCGCCCGGGCGGGCATTCCCTTCTACCTTGGTGGGACTAGCCTGTTGATCGTCGTCAATGTTACGGTCGACACCGTGACCCAGATCCAGAGCCACCTGCTCGCCCATCAATATGGGGATCTGATCAAGAAGGCGAAGCTGAAAGGGCGTCTGCGCTAAGCGGCGCGGAACGGTAAAAAGCGCGAAGAACAGGGGAGAATGCGCGACATGAATATCATTCTGCTCGGCCCTCCGGGCGCCGGCAAGGGAACGCAGGCGACGCGCCTGGTGGACAGCCGGGCCATGGTGCAACTGTCGACCGGCGACATGCTGCGCGCGGCGGTGAAGGCCGGGACGCCCATCGGCCTCAAGGCCAAGGCGGTGATGGAGGCCGGCGAACTGGTGTCGGACGAGATCGTCTCCGGCATCATCGGGGAGGCGCTGGATGCCCTGGCGCCCGAAACCGGCGTGATCTTCGACGGCTATCCGCGGACCGAGGCGCAGGCCCATTCGCTGGACGGCATATTGGCCGACCGCAACCGCACTCTCGACCATGTGATCGAACTGGAAGTGAACGAGGATGCCCTGGTAGAGCGCATCACCGGCCGCTTCACCTGCGCGACCTGTGGCGAGGGCTATCACGACAGCTTCAAGCAGCCCAAGGTCGAGGGCGAGTGCGACAAGTGCCATGGGCACGAGTTCAAGCGCCGTCCCGACGACAATGAGGAAACCGTCCGCACCCGCATGGCCGAATATCGCGCCAAGACCGCGCCGATCCTGCCGATCTACGAAGCGCGCGGCATCGTCTCGCGGGTCGACGGCATGGCCGATATGGACGATGTGACGGTCGCGATTGCCGCCATATTGGACGGCAAGGGCGCCTGACACCTCTCCGTTCGCGCCGGATTTTCGCATTCGGCCGCTCGGCAAATGCGGCAATCGGCATTAGGCTGCCCTCCTGATCAGGGAAGGGAAGGCGCGATGGGAAAGCATCGGATATGGATATGGGCTGGCGTGGCGATGGCTGCGCCGGCCCATTCTGCCGTCACCGGCAGCAGCGATCATGGCTTCGCCGTGGAGAACAGCGTCCACATCTCCGCCGACGCGGCCACCGTCTATCGGCTGTTGGGGCAGCCGGGGCGCTGGTGGAGCGGGCAGCATACATATAGCGGCGACGCCGCCAATCTCAGCCTTGATCCCGTAGCCGGCGGCTGCTTTTGCGAGAAGGTGCCGGGAAAGGACGGCAGGCCGGGCAGCGTCGAACATGGCCGCGTGATCCAGGCGCAGCCCGACAGGCAGTTGCGCCTGTCCGGAGCGCTGGGCCCGTTGCAGGCGGAGGCGGTGACCGGCACGCTCACCTTCGACATTGCGCCCGACGGCGAGGGCGCGCGCGTCGGTATGAGCTATGTCGTCGGCGGCTATCTCCGCGCCGGTGCGGCGGGCATCGCTCCGATCGTCGACAGGGTGCTGGCCGAACAGTTGCAGGGGCTGAAACGCGCCGCGGAAGCAGGCGGGCAATAGCTTTCCATCCCGGTTGCCCCGCTGACGCGCAATGCCATGCCAGCCGATAGGCCGACGGGCGCGCCACCGGCCTCGTCGCGCCACCGCCGCTTTTTTCCGGAAATGCCGCCGGGCTGCGTGTTAACCACGATATTAACGGTATGATTGCTGTTCTGTTGCTATGGCGGACTCATGACGGGGCCGCGCCCTTCCACCCGCCGCCTGACGGAATTGGACGCCTTGCGGGGGCTGGGCGCGCTGTGCGTGCTCGTCTTCCACTATTCGACGCGCTTCCATGAGCTGTTCCCCCAGGCGGCCCATGTGCCCTTCCGCTTTCTGGGCGGCAATTACCGGGTGCTGCTGTTCTTCGCCATCTCCGGCTTCGCGATCTTCTTCACGCTCGATCGCATCCGCACCACCGCCGATTTCCTGATCAACCGCTTCGCCCGGCTCTATCCCGCCTATCTGGTCGCCATGCTGCTGACGCTGGGCATCGAATATCTGGCCCATGTCTCGCAACTGCTGATCGGGCCGGGCGCGATCCTGGCCAATGTCACCATGCTGCAGGGCTTCGCCTTCCTGCCGGAGGTCGACGGCGCCTATTGGACGCTGACGGTAGAGATCGCCTTCTATGTCTGCATGCTGTCGATCTGGAAGTGGACGAGCCTCAGGCGGCTGGAACCCGTACTGCTCGCCTGGCTGGCCCTGCGCTGGCTCTATGCGCTGTGGCCGGGCATGCCGGAGCGCATCGTGATGCTGCTGGTGCTGCGCTACGTGCCCTTCTTCATCATCGGCATATTGTCCTATCGCGTCTGGGCAGGGCAGCGGAGCTGGCGGCAACAGGCGCCCTATGCCGCGCTTGCGCTGCTGTCGATCGCGACGATCGACAGCCCGGACATCATGCTGGCCGGCCTCCTGCTGCTCGCCGCCTTCGCAGCGCTGACCGCCGGGCGGCTGCACTTCCTCAGCCTTCGTCCGCTCGTCTGGATGGGGGGTATCAGCTATTCCTTCTACCTCATCCACCAGCATGTCGGTTTCGTCGTGATGCTCAAGATGGCGGAGGCGGGATATAGCCCCTGGGCGGGATTCGCGGCGGCGTTCGCCGTGGCGCTGGCGCTGGGCACGCTGATCAACCGGCTGGTCGAACGGCCCGCTGGCGAGGCGATATTGGGCTGGTGGCGCCGTCGCCGGGAACGCGCCGCGCCGCGCGAGACGGCCCCGAGCCGGGCCTGAGGCGATTCGGAAGCGCTGCCTGATCCGTAAGGCCTGGAGGGTTTTCCAAGCAGATGGAATCATCTGCTGACTCGGAAAACGCGACAAAACAAAAACTTAGAGCAGTCGGGCCGATGCAATCGGATCGGAATCTGCTCTAGAGCCAATCGACATTCAGAAGATGACGAGCCGAAAATGATGGTTTTCCGTGACCCGGAGCGCAGCCTACTCAAGGTAGGTGAGCACCGGAAGCACGGAAAAGCGTCATTTGCAGGCCGTCAGGGCTGAATGTCGATTGTCCGTGACCCGGAGCGCAGCCTACTCAAGGTAGGTGAGCACCGGAAGCACGGAAAAGCGTCATTTGCAGGCCGTCAGGGCTGAATGTCGATTGGCTCTAATCCGCAAAGGGAAACATGGACCACCAGGGCTGCTTCTCCCGCAGCACCCGGGCAAAGCTTTCGCGCGCCTCCAACCGTTCCAGATAGGCGCGCAGCCCCGGAAAGCCCCCGCGCATCGGCTCGATCTTGTCGGCATAGAACAGCGCCGGGGCCGCCGCGCAATCGGCCAAGGTGAAATCGTCGCCCGCCGCCCAGCGCCGCCCCGCCATCCGCGCCTCCAGCAACGCATAGGCCTTGCCCAGCATTCGCCGCGCCTCCCCCACGCCATGGGAATCGCGGGCCACGCCCTCGGGCCGGATCTTGTCCGCGACCATCGCCTGCATCGGCGTCATCACATAGAGGTCGAACAGCCGGTCCATCAGCCGCACCTCCAGCGCCGCGTCGGCATCCTCGGGAATCGGCCGGAAGGGTCCGGGATGATGCCGTCCCAGATATTCGACGATGATGCTGGTTTCCGCGACCGTCCTGTCCCGCGCCTCGTCCCGCAGCACGGGGAACTTCCCCAGCGGCCACAGCGTCAGCCACGCCTCCGCCACGGCCGGATCGTCCAGCATGCGCGCCTCGAAAGCCGTGCCGTTCTCGTAAAGGGCGATCAGCACCTTCCAGCTGCAGGAGGAGAGGGGGTGGTAATAGAGAATCATGTCGGCTCCTCTCGTCGGCCATGGGTTCGTGCCATTCCGTTCCCCTGTCTTGTCATCCATCCGTCACGAAGCGCCAAGCGCGGAATCGCCCGGCCCGGGGAATTGCGTGGCAAGCCAAATTTATTTTCCGCGCCAAATTGTCCCTCTTGCCTTTTGCAAAGCCAAGGAAAGTCCGTGCGTCGCTGCGCTGCGCCGTGCCGGACCGTCGATGAAATGAGTCTCCGCGTCGATGAACCGAGTCCCCGAACTGTCATTTACCCCCTTGAAAGGAAATGAAGCTGTGGCACTATCCCTTGTATCGGGTTAACGGGGGTTACCCAACAGATTGTGATCGCACCAACCGGGCCGGTTCCCGGAGGGAGGCTGTTTTTGCCCTTGCGATCGCGTCTGCTGGCCCCATCTCCGTGCCTGACCGGGTCGATAATGCTACATTCGTTCGGCCCGGCCGGCAGCGGCTTGACCGAATCGAACGAAACAGGAACATTCGGGGAGCTGGTCATGGATTTTCGAGACAGCGAACAGGTGAGTGCAAGCGACGTGGCAACCGTGATTGACGAAGTGGTCGAAACCGTGGCGGACAAGAAGAAGGCTCCCGCTCCTTCGGACCAGGCGCCGGCCCCCAAGGCCGATCCCACGCCGGGCTCGTCAACCGTGCTGGAACGCCGTTTCCATGTCGTGACCGACGCCAGCCGCGACGCGCTGCTGACCGATTTCGGCAAGGACACGCTGCAGGACCGCTATCTGCTGCCCGGCGAGAGCTATCAGGACCTGTTCGCCCGCGTCGCCGCCGCCTATGCCGACGACGCCGACCATGCCCAGCGCGTCTACGACTATATCTCGCGCCTCTGGTTCATGCCCGCGACGCCCGTCCTGTCGAACGGCGGCACCGGACGCGGCCTGCCCATCAGCTGCTATCTGAACTCGGTCGACGACAGCCTGGAAGGCATCGTCAACACCTGGAACGAGAATGTCTGGCTCGCCAGCCGGGGCGGCGGCATCGGCACCTATTGGGGCAATGTGCGCGGCATCGGGGAGCCGGTGGGCCTCAACGGCAAGACCAGCGGCATCATCCCCTTTGTCCGCGTGATGGACTCGCTGACCCTCGCGATCAGCCAGGGCAGCCTGCGCCGCGGCTCGGCCGCCTGCTATCTCGACATCTCCCATCCGGAGATCGAGGAATTCCTGGAAATCCGCAAGACGTCGGGCGACTTCAACCGCAAGGCGCTGAACCTCCACCATGGCGTCCTGCTGACCGACGAGTTCATGGAGGCGGTGCGCGACGGCAAGGACTTCGCCCTGCGCAGCCCGAAGGACCAGTCGGTGCGCGGCAGCGTCAACGCCCGCGCCCTGTTCCAGAAACTGGTGGAGGTCCGCCTCGCCACCGGCGAACCCTATATCGTCTTCAACGACACCGTGAACCGCACGATGCCCAAGCATCACCGCGATCTGGGGCTCAAGGTGTCGACCTCCAACCTCTGCTCCGAAATCACTTTGCCGACGGGTCGCGACCATATCGGCAATGACCGCACGGCCGTCTGCTGTCTTTCCTCCCTCAATCTCGAAACCTGGGATGAGTGGAAGGACGACAGGCAGTTTGTCGAGGATGTCATGCGCTTCCTCGACAATGTGCTGCAGGACTATATCGACCGCGCGCCGCCGGAAATGGCGCGGGCGAAATATAGTGCGAGCCGTGAACGGTCGGTGGGCCTGGGGGTGATGGGGTTCCACTCCTTCCTCCAGGCCCGGGGACTTCCCTTCGAAGGGGCGATGGCCAAGTCGTGGAACCTGCGCATCTTCAAGCACATCAACGAGAAGGTGAACGAGGCCTCGATGCAGCTCGCGGTCGAGCGCGGTCCGTGCCCGGACGCCGCCGACATGGGCGTGATGGAGCGCTTCTCCTGCAAGATGGCGATCGCGCCCACCGCGTCGATCAGCATCATCTGCGGCGGCGCGTCGGCCTGCATCGAACCGATCCCGGCGAACATCTACACCCACAAGACGCTGTCGGGCAGCTTCGCGGTCAAGAACCCCTATCTCGAAAAGCTGCTGGTCGAAAAGGCGAAGGACTCGACGGCCGTGTGGAATTCGATCCTGGAAAAGGGCGGCAGCGTCCAGCATCTCGACTTCCTGACCCAGGAGGAAAAGGATGTGTTCAAGACCAGCTTCGAGATCGACCAGCGCTGGCTGCTCGAACTGGCCGCCGACCGCACGCCCTATATCGACCAGGCCCAGTCGCTGAACCTGTTCATCCCCGCCGACGTGGAGAAATGGGACCTGCTGATGCTCCACTACCGGGCGTGGGAGCTGGGCATCAAGTCGCTCTATTATCTCCGCTCCAAGTCGGTCCAGCGCGCCGGCTTCGCGGGCGGGGTGGAAGCGGACAACACCATCGACGCCCCCAAATTCGAAATCGGCGAGACCACCGACTATGACGAGTGCCTCGCCTGCCAGTGATCCAAGAATCTCCTCTCCCCTTGTGGGAGAGGAAGGGGCCCGCGCGGCAAAGCCGCGTGGGAAGGTGAGGGGTAAGGCCCCAAACCCGACGATCGCCCGTGCGAGAGAACTGCGCCGCAACGCAACCGACGCCGAGAAACGCCTCTGGACTCTCCTCCGCGAAAAGTTGCCGAGCGCCAAGTTCCGCCGCCAGGTTCCCATCGGCCCCTATTTCGCTGATTTCGCCTCTCACGCCGCCCGCCTGGTCGTCGAACTGGATGGCGGCCAACATGAAGAAGCGGCAGATGCGCCCCGCACGGCCTTCCTCGAACGGGAAGGTATCGCGTGATCCGCTTCTGGAACCATGACGTGATGCAGAATCTGGAAGGCGTGCTGGCAACCATCGCCGCCTTCACCCCTCAGCCTCCCATCGCTGACGCGATGGGCCCCTCCCTCTCCCACAAGGGGAGAGGGTCTGGTATAAGTTTCGCGGAGTAAAAACCCATGCCCCTTCTTCAAGCCAGCAAGGTCTACAAGCCCTTCGAATATCCCTGGGCCTATGAGTTCTGGAAGCGCCAGCAGCAGCTCCACTGGCTGCCGGAGGAAGTGCCGCTGGGCGAGGATTGCCGCGATTGGGCGCAGAAGCTCAGCGACCATGAACGCAACCTGCTGACGCAGATCTTCCGCTTCTTCACCCAGGCGGACGTGGAGGTGCAGGACTGCTACCACGAAAAATACGGCCGCGTTTTCAAGCCGACCGAAATCAAGATGATGCTGACCGCCTTCAGCAACATGGAAACGGTCCACATCGCGGCCTATTCGCACCTGCTCGACACGATCGGCATGCCGGAAAGCGAATATAGCGCCTTCATGCAGTATAAGGAGATGAAGGACAAACACGACTATCTCCAGCAGTTCGGCGTCGACACGGACGAGGACATCGCCAAGACGCTGGCCATGTTCGGCGGCTTCACCGAGGGGCTGCAGCTCTTCGCCTCCTTCGCGATGCTGATGAACTTCCCGCGCTTCAACAAGATGAAGGGCATGGGCCAGATCGTGAGCTGGTCGGTCCGCGACGAGACGCTGCACTGCGAGGGCATCGTCCGCCTGTTCCACGCCTTCGTGAAGGAACGCGACTGCCTGACCCCGGCGGTCAAGGACGACATCATGGACATGTGCCAGAAGACCGTCCGCATCGAGGACGCCTTCGTCGACCTCGTCTTCGAAATGGGCCCGGTGCCCGGCATGACGCCCAAGGACATCAAGAAATATGTCCGCTACATCGCCGACTGGCGCCTGGGGCAATTGGGCCTGAAGCCCATCTACATGATCGACGAGCACCCGCTCCCCTGGCTGACCCCGCTGCTGAACGGTGTGGAGCACGCCAATTTCTTCGAAACCCGCGCCACCGAATATTCGAAGGCGGCGACCCGCGGCCAGTGGAACGACGTGTGGGATGCGTTCGACCGCCGCTCCAAGCTCAAGGGCGGCACCGCCGCCAATGCGGATGAAGCGGGCGATCCGGATATGTTCAAGGCCGCCGGGATCGCGGCGGAATAATCATGACAGGCGAAAAGGCGGCACCGCTCCCACGGTGCCGCCTTTCGGTCCAAGGCAATGCTTCCCCGGCAGTCCCGCCAGCCGGTAAGCTGACCCCCGTATGAACGCCCTGTTTTGTTCCGTTCATGCAACGTTTATCTGCTTTGGTTTGTTGTGCTCCCATCGAAAAGTCGACCAAGGGAGCCAGAGATGAAATTCACCCTGAAAGCCGCTTTCGCCGCCCTGTCGCTTGGCGCCGTGACGCTGAGCGCCGCCCCCGCAGCCGCCGATCCGCCGCCCTGGGCCGGACATGGCAAGGGCCATGGCCGCGACGACTGGAAGCATGGCGGCCGCCACGACAATGGCCGTCACGAAGGCTGGCGCCGTCCCGGCGGCGTGATCTACAGCTATGACTGGAACCGGCCGGACCCGCGCTATGGCCGCTACTATCGGCCCGACCGCTATTATCGCGGCGGCTATGAGCCGATCCGCGTCACCCGCTCTACCCGCATCTATCGCGGCTATGACGACCGCTATTATTGCCGCCGTTCGGACGGCACCACCGGCCTCATCGTCGGCGCGGCGCTGGGCGGCCTGCTCGGCGGCCAGCTCGACCGCGGCTATTCGAACACGGCGGGCATCCTCATCGGCGCAGGCGCGGGCGCGCTGCTGGGCCGGGAGATCGACCGCGGCAATCTGAGCTGCCGCTAAGCGGTGGGGGGAGGGCGAAGGCCCTCCCCTCCCGACCTGCTCAACACCGGGCCATCAATAGCGGGCGATCAACACCATGGGTGCCGAGCCCCGTCCCATTCCCGCGCCAGCCCTTCGGTCACCAGCATCTCGCCGATCGACTGCCCGCCGCGCGTCACCACCCGCAGCGCCCGCCCATAGCGGTCCGTCTCCCGATCCCCGCTCTCCAGCGAGAAAGGGCCGGCATTCATCAACTGCTGCAATCGCTGCGTCGCCCGCGCTCCCAGAGCGGCTTCCTCGGCACAGCGCGGCCCGTGCGTTTCCGGCGCGTCGATGTCCATCACCCGCACCTTCTCGCCATGGAACCAGAAGGTGTCTCCGTCGACCACGCAATTGACGCCCCCGCCGACATGGCAGAAGCCGAATTGCGCCGACAGGCTGTCCCCTGCGACAGGAAAGGCGGCCTCCCGCCCACTCCTCTGGAAGCGCTGCGCCAGGTCCGGCCCGAACCAGCCCAGCGCCGCGCCGATCAGCACCCCGCCGATCACCAGCACGGCGATGGAGGGGCCACCGGACTTCCTGGGTTGCAGGCGCCCGCGCCCAGCCCGACGCGCCTCCGCCAACCAGACCGTTTCGCTGCGCTTCTTCCTCGACCCTCGGCTCATGACGGGGCCATAACGAAAGCCGCTCCTGCCGTCTCGCGCTAAAAGCGTCCGATTTGACCCTGATCAATGATCGCCGCCCGCAAGCCGCCACGCTGTGCCCATCCGCAGGAGGCTCCATGACCACCCCCTATGCCCGCATCGGCGGCGAAGCGACCGTCGCCGCCATCGCCAACCGTTTCTACGACCTGATCGACCGGGACCCCGCCTATGCCGATCTGCGCGCCATCCATGCGGCCGACCTCAGCGCCGTGCGCCATGGTCTCACCCGCTTTCTGGCGGGATGGTCCGGCGGCCCGCGCGACTGGTTCGAACGCGGCCAGTGCATCATGTCGCTGCACCGCGCCTTCCCGATCACCTCGGCGCTGGCGGATCGATGGTCCGCCGCCATGACCCGCGCCATAAAGGCGCAACCGGGCATCGACCCGCAACTCGCCGCCGCCATGGCCGACGCGCTCGGCCATATGGCGCGGGGGATGATCAACCTGTCGCTGGACCAGAACGCGGCTTAGCCGGATAGCAGGCCGGCGGGCCGGACCTTATTCCTCGTCCTCGGTCGGCCCCAATATATCCTCCTCATCGTCCATCTGCGGTTCGCCGGCGAAGGCGTCATTGTCGATCCGGCCGGATCGGTTCATCTCCTCCATCCGCTCGACCAGATCGGGCGTGTCGTCGGGCAGGATCTGCGCCGGGTTGGGCCGCCCGCCGCGCTCGCTGTCCTCGGCCAGGTCCGTCGACCGCACCCGCGCCTCATCGGCCACGTCCTGCGCCTGCGAACCCGCTTCGGCCTGTTCGTCATTCTCCTCGCCCGTGTCGGGAAAGGGACTGTTGTCGGGTCGGTTCATGCTCTGTCTCCTTTCCCGCTCCAACGGCCGGCGGCCCGCGCCGTTCCCGCCGGGCAAAAGGCGCTGGACAGCATCCCGCGAACGGGGCAAGAGCCCCGCGATCCTTTTCGCTTCGTTCTGCACAAGGAACTTCCATGCCCCGCCAGCTTATTTCCTCCGGCTCGCCCTTCGAGGCGCAGGTCGGCTATTCGCGCGCCGTCGTCCAGGGCGACTGGTGCTTCGTCGCCGGCACCACCGGCACCGATCCCGAAACCAGGGCCATGCCCGAATCCGTCGTCGATCAGGGCAGGAACGCGCTGAAGGTCATCGGCCGGGCGCTGGAGGACGCGGGCTTCTCCTTCGCGGACGTGGTGCGCGTCACCTATTACATCACGGACCCGGCCTATTGGGATGTGCTGGGGGAGGCGACCGCACCGGTCTTCGGCGACATCCGCCCCGCCGCGAGCTGCATCGTCACCGGCCTCATCAAGCCGGAGATGAAGATCGAGATCGAAGTCACCGCGTTCAAGGGATAACAGCCATGCTGACCATGTACGGCATCAAGAATTGCGACACGATCAAGAAGGCGCGCAATTTCCTCGACAATAGCGGCAAGGCCTACAGCTTCCACGACTATAAGGTGTCGGGCGTCGACAAGGCGAAGCTGGAGGAATGGGTGATGGAACATGGGTGGGAAACCATCCTCAACCGTTCCGGCACCACCTTCAAGGCGCTGGACGCGGGCGACAAGGCGCATATCGACTCGGAAAAGGCGATTCTGCTGATGATGAGCAACCCTTCGATGATCAAGCGCCCGATCCTGGACCTCGGCGACCGCACCATCGTCGGCTTCAAGGCGACCACCTATGAGGACGCTCTGGAGGGCGTGAAGGCATGACCGTGGGGAGGATGCTCCGGCCGGGCATGTATCGGGCCGCCATCCTCCTCCTCACCCTGTTGATGGCGGCGCCTGCGATGGCCGAACCCTTCATCATCGCCCATCGCGGCGCCAGCGGCGAGCGGCCCGAACATACGCTCGCCGCCTATGAGCGCGCGATCGACCAGGGCGCCGACTATATCGAGCCGGACCTGGTGCTGACCCGCGACGGCGTCCTCGTCGCCCGGCACGAAAATGAGATTGGCGGCACCACCGATGTCGCGGATCATCCCGAATTCGCTACCCGCAGAACCAGCAAGACCATCGACGGCCAGCCCGTCTCCGGCTGGTTCACGGAGGATTTCACGCTCGCGGAACTGCGCACGCTACGCGCCCGCGAACGGCTGCCGCAGCTTCGCCCCGCCAACAGCCGCTACAACGACCTGTACCTCTTTCCGACCTTCGAGGAGATATTGAAGCTGGTCCGCGCCAAGGAGGCGGAGCTTGGCCGCCGCATCGGCCTCTATCCCGAAACCAAGCATCCCGGCTATTTCGCGGGCATCGGCCTGCCGCATCAGCAGCCCTTGCTCGCGCTGCTCAGCCGATATGGCTATCAGACGGAGGCCGATCCGGTCTTCATCCAGTCCTTCGAGGTCGGCAACCTCAAGGCCCTGCGCGCGGCGACCCGCCTGCGCCTGATCCAACTGGTGGACGGCGAGGGCGGACCGGCCGATGAACCCGGCACGACCTATGCCGACATGATGACGACCCAGGGGCTGCAACAGATCGCTGACTATGCGGACGGCATCGGCTCTGCGACCGCCATGGTGCTTGCTCCCGACGGGTCGACGGGCCTTGTCGACCGCGCCCATCAGGCCGGGTTGCAGGTCCATGTCTGGACGCTGCGCATGGAAAACGGTTTCCTGCCCGCCGCCTTCCAGCGCCCGGACGATCCGCAGGGCAGGGGGGACTTTGCCGGCTATGTCCGGGCGGTCGCCGGCACGGGCGTCGACGCGATGTTCAGCGATTTTCCGAAACAGGCGCGGCAGGCGCTGAATCCCGCGCCCTGATGTCTTGTCAAATCTCCGGCGGGAGCGAATAACAGCCCTATGCTTTCGCAGAAGACCCGTTACGCCATCCGCGCCCTCCAGCATCTCGCAGACCGCTACCGGCAAGGCCCGGTGCCCCTGAACGAGATCGCCACGCGCCAGAATATCCCGTCCAAATTCCTGACGGTGATCCTGTCGGAACTGGCGCGCGAAGGGTTGGTCGCGACGCAGCGGGGGCGGGATGGCGGCTATTGGCTGGCGCTGGCCCCGGTCGACATCAGCTATGGCGACATCGTCCGGCTGACGCGCGGCTCGCTTGCGCTCACCCCCTGCGCCAGCCGCTTCGCGCATGAGACCTGCACCAACTGCCTGCCCGAATCGGAATGCCGCCTGCACCGGGTGATGCTCCGCGTGCGCGACGAAACCGCCAAGGTGCTCGACAGCATCAGCCTGGCGGAACCCTTCGCGACGGAGGAAATGGGCTAGGAACCTTGGCCGGTTGAGCCATCAGGCGCGCCGTGCTCCTGCCTTCGCGGGAGCAGCTTGTGCATCGGGGAAAGCGGAAAAGCAGCAAGCCGCCCCAGCCCCCTCGAATGCCCCTCGCTCCCCAAGGCCTTGCACCCGGCGCGCAGCTTCGCCACATCAACGCCATGACGACTCCGCCCCTCAAAGCCGCCCTGATCCCCGTCACGCCGCTCCAGCAGAATTGCACGCTCTTCTGGTGCACGGCGACCCATCGCGGCGCCTTCGTCGATCCGGGCGCGGACCTGCCCATTCTGAAAAGGGCGGCCGAGCAGCATGGCGTCACCATAGAGAAGATCCTCGTCACCCACGGTCATATCGACCATTGCGGCCAGGCGGGCATCCTCGCCCGCGATCTGGGCGTTCCGATCGAGGGGCCGCATGAAGCCGACCGCTTCTGGATCGACCGGCTGGGCGAGGACGGCGCCCGATACGGCATCGACGGCGAAAGCTTCGAACCCGACCGCTGGCTGGAGGACGGCGATCAGGTCACGGTCGGCGACCTCACGCTCGACGTCTATCACTGCCCCGGCCACACGCCCGGCCACGTCGTCTTCCACCATGCGCCCAGCAAGCTCGCCATCGTCGGGGACGTGCTGTTCCAGGGGTCGATCGGCCGCACCGACTTCCCCATGGGCAATCATCAGCAGTTGGTCGATGCGATCACCGGCAAGCTCTGGCCGTTGGGCGGCGACACGGCCTTCGTCCCCGGCCACGGCCCGATGAGCAACTTCGCCCATGAACGCCGCACCAATCCCTTCGTGGGGGATGCCGTCCTCGCCTGACCCTATCGAACCATCGCCATGGCGGGCGGCGCCGGCACCTCCCGCGTCGCGCCATTGGCGACAGTGAGCGCCGCCACCGCCATGCCGACCATCACCGCCCAGGTCAGCAGCGCTCCTGCGCCGCGCCAGACGGTCGGCTTCTCCGCATCCATCCCGAAGCCATGGGCGATTCGCGCCAGCACCAGCGCCAGCGCCGCGCCCCAGAGCCAGATCGACGCCCCGACCGCCAGTTCCACCAGTCCGAAGAGAATCAGCGTCACCGGCACATATTCGATGAAATTGGCATGCGCGCGCATCCGCTTGGCCAACAGCGCGCTGCCACCGTCGCCGTGCAGCACATGATCCGAAATCCGGATTCGCGCGCATCGAATCCCCAGCCACATGTTGAGCAGCGCGCAGGCGGCGGCCAGCGTCAGCGTGATCGGCAGCAACATCGGATTTCCCCCCTTTCATGGCGACGCCCCCAGAATAGGGCAGCGGCATGGCGGGGCAAGAAGGACTTGCGCACGGGCCAAAAAACGCTATAGGCGCAGGGCTTCGCGATCATCCGGGCCGCATGGGTCTGCGGCGCCGTTGGCGTCGTCATCCATCGGATACGGCCAGTCGCACTAACAGATCAATTTATGGAATAAGGTGCCGACATGGCTGTCCCCAAGAGGAAAACGTCCCCGTCCCGCCGCGGCATGCGCCGCAGCCATGACTCGCTGCGTGTCGAGGCCTATCAGGAATGCTCGAACTGCGGCGAACTGAAACGCCCGCACAATCTCTGCGACGCCTGCGGCCACTATAACGGCCGTGAAGTCGTCGCCGTCGGGGCCTGACGCTCAAGCATTTCTCCTGAAAAGGGTGCGTTAACTTGTCCAGCCAACCGCGAATCGCAATCGACGCGATGGGCGGGGATGAAGGCGTACGCGTGATGATGGCGGGCGTGGCGCTCGCCCGTCGCCGTCACGAAGGGTTGCGCTTCACCCTTTTCGGGGACGAGGCGCGGATCAAGTCCGCGCTCGACAACCACCCCAATCTGCGCGCCGCGTCGGAAATCGTCCACGCGCCCGATGTGGTGGCTTCAGGCGACAAGCCCAGCGTCGCCATCCGCAAGAAGACCAGCTCGATGAGCATGGCCATCGCGGCGGTGAAGGCGGGCGATTGCGGCGCTGCGGTCTCCTCCGGCAATACCGGCGCGCTGATGGCGATGGCGAAGCTCGCCCTGCGCACCATGAAGGGCGTCGACCGGCCCGCGCTGGCCGCCATGCTGCCGACCCTGGGCGACAATGACGTGGTCATGCTGGACCTGGGCGCCAACACCGAATGCGACGCCCGCAATCTCGTCCAGTTCGCCGTGATGGGCGCCGCCTATGCCCGCATCGCGCTCGATCTGGAGCGGCCCCGCGTCCGCCTGATGAACATCGGCACGGAAGAAATGAAGGGGACGGAGGAAATCCGCGACGCCGCCGCGATCCTGCGCGCCGCGACCAGCCTGCCGCTGTCCTTCGAAGGCTTTACGGAGGGCGACAAGATCGGCCGCGGCGATGTCGACGTCATCGTGTCGGACGGCTTTTCCGGCAATGTGGCGCTCAAGACGGCGGAGGGCACGGCCCGCTTCGTCACCGACCTGCTGCGCACCGCCTTCACCAGCTCGATCCGTTCCAAGCTCGGCTTCCTGATCTCCAAGCCCGCGATGCACCTGCTGCGCCATCATCTCGACCCCAACAACCATAATGGCGCCGTTTTCCTCGGCCTCAATGGCGTGGTCGTGAAAAGCCATGGCAGCGCAAACGACAAGGGCGTCGCCAATGCCGTCCATGTCGCCGCCCGGCTGCTGGAGGAAGACATCACCCGGCGCATCGCCGCCGACATGCACGGGATCGAGGGGTTGACCGCCCCCGCATCCAGGATGGAGCTGCCCGCAAAGTGATCCGCCGATCCGTTCTCCTGGGCACGGGCTCTGCCCTGCCGGTCCGCTCCGTCACCAATGCCGAATTGGCGCAGACCGTGGACACGAGCGACGAATGGATCGTCGAGCGCACCGGCATCCGCACCCGCTACATCGCGGGAGAGGGTGAAACCACAGCGACGCTCGCCACCGATGCGGCCAGGGCGGCGCTGGAAGCCGCCAGCCTGTCCGCGCAGGACATCGACCTGATCGTGCTGGCCACCGCCACCCCCGACCAGACCTTCCCAGCCACCGCCACCATCGTCCAGGCCGCGCTTGGCATCAACGATTGCGTCGCCTTCGACGTGGCGGCGGTCTGTTCCGGCTTCCTCTACGCCATCACCGTGGCCGACAGCATGATCTGCTCGGGCGCGGCGCGGAACGCCATCGTGATCGGTTCGGAAACCTTCAGCCGCATCCTCGACTGGGAAGACCGCACCACCTGCGTCCTCTTCGGCGACGGCGCGGGCGCGGTCGTGCTGGGCGCCGAGGAAAGCGCTGACGGCAAGCGCGGCATCCTCGCCTCGAAGCTCCATGCCGACGGCCGCCACAACCAGCTTCTCTATGTCGACGGCGGCCCCTCCACCACGCAGACGGTCGGCAAGCTGCGGATGAAGGGACAGGAAGTCTTCCGCCACGCCGTCACCAACCTGGCCTCGGTGCTGACCGAAGTGATGGCTGCTGCCGACATGACCGCGGCGGACATCGACTGGCTGGTCCCGCACCAGGCCAATGCCCGCATCCTCGATGCGACCGCGCGCAAGCTGAAGCTCGCGCCGGAAAAGGTGGTGATGACGGTGGATCGCCATGCGAACACCTCCGCCGCATCGGTTCCCCTGGCCCTGGACCTCGCCATGCGCGACGGGCGCATCCAGTCCGGCGACCTGCTGGTGCTGGAGGCGATGGGCGGCGGCTTCACCTGGGGCGCCTGCGTCCTGCGGGTGTAGGGCCAGGATCGGTCCTGAACATCGTGCGGAAAAGCCGGTCCTGAGCCTGTCGACGAATGGGAACCGGCTTTCTGCCTGAAAGAATGCGACAGCAGAAAGCTGGAGCGCGCGACCTGCGCCGGATTTAACGCAGCGCGCTCTGGAGCCGCCGATCCGATGCAGTCGTTCGGAATCCGTTCCGGAGCAGGCCAAAAAGGAACCGTTCGCGCCGGGCCCGTCCGACGCCTTGCCTTTTCCCGAGGCCACAGTTCCAAGGAAGCGAAGCCTTTCGACAGGCTCAGGGCGAACGGGTGAGAAAAAGCGGCCTGTCTGCTTTCCAGACCTCTTCACTTCCGACTCAACCAAACAGCGCCCCGGCAGCATCCTCGTGCCAGGCCGATGTCACCCAAAATGGATGGCATCCCTGCGCCATATTCTTCCCAGTCCCATTGCGGGACCGCTACACCGCCCATTTTTCACGGTTTTTTAAGGATTTCGCCGGGTGGTCATCTTGCCGAATCATGCAGAATCGCGCACATTGTCAAATGATCACCCGCATTTAGGCTCGACGGGTGTCAAGGTGGGGAAATGCGATGAGCGGTAACGGAACTCTGACGCGCGCGGATCTCGCGGAGAGCGTGAACCGTCATATTGGCCTTTCACGGGCAGAAGCGGCAACCTTAATCGAATCCATTTTGGAGCATATGTCCGCCGCGCTCGAACGCGGGGAAAATGTGAAGATCTCCAGCTTCGGCACCTTCGTGTTGCGCGACAAGACGCAGCGCATGGGCCGCAACCCCAAGACGGGCGTGGAAGTGCCGATCGAGCCGCGCCGGGTGCTGACCTTCCGCGCCAGCCAGACGATGCGGGACCGCGTCGCCTCGGCCTGAGGGGGCGGTCGGCAAAACAGCCATTTTCCCGAAGGTTGACCTTTGCGCCGCTAAAGGTGCAACATCAGGACCATGGAAAAGGCAGAGGGCGCATTTCTGACGATCAGTGAGCTGGCGAGCGAACTCGATTTGCCGCAGCACATATTGCGCTATTGGGAAACGCGCTTCACCCAGCTCCGTCCGCTCCAGCGATCGGGCAACCGGCGCTATTACCGCCCGGCCGACGTGGCGCTGGTGCGGCGCATCAACCATCTGCTGAATGTCGAGGGCTTCACCGTCCGTGGCGCGCAAAAGGCGCTGGCCGATGGAGGTGGCGAGCCGCCGGTCGCGCCCGCGCCCAAAAATGGCGAAACGGCCCCCCACGCCGATCTTCTGCCGCGCCTGGAAGCCATCCGCGCCCTATTGGTCAGGGCGATCGGGGAATAGGGACCGCACGTTCCGATCTGGATATATGCTGCACGCCATCATGCGCCTTTCCGGTCACGTCCGGACAGCCGTCATCCCATCGCCGCCGCCCACCGTCAGGGGATCGGCGTCGCCGTCCGGTTCAGCGCGATCCCGGCCCCAGCGCCGGGTCCAGGTCGCGCGGGCGCGTGAAGCTGGCCAGGGTCGCGATATTGGGCTTCGCCTCGCTCCAATGTTCGATGGGCATGTCCATCACCGCGATCGAGGCGGTCGGGAACTTCACCTCCACATCCTCGCGCAGCGGGCTCGCGCCATCGTCGGGCACGAGGTCGAGGACCAGTTCCTCCAGACCCGGATTATGCCCGGACATCAGCACGCTGCCGGCGCTGTCGGGCAGATCGCGGATCACGTCGAACAGGGTGGGCGTGGAGGCAAGATAGATGCGCCGGTCCCAATGCGGGTCGATCACCTCGCCATAGCCGGTGAAGAAGACGTTCAGCGTCTCCACCACCCGCACGGCCGGGGAGGCGACCACCATGTCGAAATGCAGGTCGCGCGCCTTGGCGAATTCCCCCATCACCAGCGCCGCCTTTTCCCCCCGGCGGTTGAGCGGCCGGTCGAAGTCCCGCGCAACCGGATCGTCCCAATCGGACTTGGCGTGACGGAACAGGATCAACCGCTTCATTTTTTCTCCAGGTCCCAGAGTGATTTCGAAGCAGGTGGAACGCCTGCTGACTCGGAAATCACGAAAACACAGTCACCAGGTGCCGGATTCGAGTCCCTGAAGCCCTAGCGTTGCATTACCGTTAAGGCCAGCGCGGGATTGCCCGCTGACCGAGATGATGGCCTCGTCCAGCGTCAGGCGGCGGATCGGCGTGCCGGCGGGGAAAGCGCTCAACAACCGGCTGGGCATGGCGGCTGACAGGATGACGAAGCTGCCCCGGTCCTCCGCCCGCCGGATCAGCCGGCCGAAGGCCTGCGCCATCCGCGCCCGGATCAGCCGGTCGTCATAGGCGCTTCCGCCGCCCGCCAGCTTGCGCGCCGCGTGCAGCACGGTGGGCTTGGACCAGGGCACCCCCTCCATCACCACCAGCCGCAGCGAATGGCCGGGCACGTCCACACCGTCGCGCAAGGCATCGGTGCCCAGCAGCGAGGCGCGGGGATCGTCGCGGAAAATATCGATCAGCGTGCCCGTATCCATCGGGTCGACATGCTGAGCGTAAAGCGGCAAACCCGCCCGCGCCAGCCGGTCGGCGATCCGCGCATGCACCGCGCGCAGCCGCCGGATCGCGGTGAACAGCCCCAGCGTCCCACCGCCCGCCGCCTCGATCAACCGGGCATAGGCGCCCGACAGCGCCGCAATGTCGCCGCGCTTGATGTCGGTGACGATCAGCACTTCCGACCGTTCCGGATAGTCGAACGGGCTGCTCGCCTCGAACTGCTCCGCCCCGCGCGGCAGATGGGTGGCGCCGCTCCGGCTCGCCGCATTGTCCCAGTCGCCGCCGCCCTTCAGCGTGGCGGAGGTGATCAGCACGCCCTGCGCCGGTTTCAGCACCGCCTGCGCCAGCGGCCGCGTCGGGTCCAGCCAGTGGCGGTGGATGCCGATGTCGAACTCCCGCCCCTCGATCCGCTCGACCGCCAGCCAGTCCACGAAATCCGCGTCCGCCGGCCCGCCGATCCGCGCCAGCAGAGCCAGCCAGGCCGTCACCAGATCGCGCCGCCAGCCAAGCGAGGCAATCGCCCCCTCGACCCGCGCCCGCGCCGCGCCGTCCAGCCAGTCGGGCGCTTCCTCGATCACGGCTTCCATCCGCTTGCCAAGATGGGTCAGCGGCCGCAGCAGCGCGTCCAGCGCCCGCGCCGCCTCCTGCGCCGCCTCGACCAGCGCGCCGTCAGGTTCCGCCAGCTCGGTCTCCAGCCCATAGCCTGCATCCGCCTCGCCGCCATCGGCGGCCCGCGCATAGACCGTGCCCCGCACCGCCGCGAGCAGCTCCTCGACCGGCCCGAACGGCTCGCCCGCGACGATCCGCTTCAGCCATTCGTCGGCCGGCAGCGCCCTCGCGGCCTCCGCCGCCGCCCGGATCGCCTCGCCGCCCTGCTCGTCATAGCTGGCAAGGTCCGACAGCCGCGCCGCCAGACCCCGACGACGCCCTCTTGAATTGCCCTCCGGCCCCATCACCCAGCGGCGCAGCTCGATGGCTTCCTGCCCCGACAGGGCGACGGAAAAGGTCGAATCCGCCGCATCGAACAGATGATGGCCCTCGTCGAACACGATGCGCTGCGGCGCCTGCCCCGTTTCCCGCCCACGCGCCGCATTGATCATCACCAGCGCATGATTGGCGATCACGATGTCCGCATCGGCCGAAGCCCGCGCCGATCGTTCGATGAAGCACTTCCGGTAATGCGGACAGCCCGCATAGATGCACTCGCCCCGCCGGTCGGTCAGCGCGGTGGAGCCGTTGCGCCGGAACAAGGTCGGCAGCCATCCCGGCAGGTCGCCGCCGATCATGTCGCCATCCTTGGTGAACGCCGCCCAGCGCGCCACCAGTTGCGCCAGGATCGCCGCCCGGCCCGCAAAGCCGCCTTGCAGCGCGTCCTCCAGATTGAGCAGGCAGAGATAATTTTCCCGCCCCTTGCGCACCACCACCCGCTTTGCCGCCACGGCGGGATCGGGGAACAGGCGCAAACTCTCCCGGTCCAACTGCCGCTGCAACGCCTTGGTAAAGGTGGAAATCCACACCGTCCCCTGCGCCTCCCCGGCCCAGAGCGAGGCGGGGGCGAGATAGCCCAAAGTCTTGCCGATCCCGGTCCCGGCCTCCGCCAGCAGCATATTGGGCTGGTCGCGATGCGCCTTGGGCCGAAACACCTCCGCCGCCGCCGCCGCATAGGCGCGCTGTCCCGGTCGCGCTTCGGCTCCCGCGCCGGTCAACTGCTCCAGCCGCGCCACCACCGCGTCGGGTTGCAGCGATACCGAACGGGGGGCAGGGCGGGGTGGGCTCTCCTCCCATTCCGGCAATTTGGAGAAGAGCCAACGCTCCGCCTCCTTCGGCTGGGCGATGCGCCCGGCCACCAGCGGCGCCCATGGCCAGCGCAACCGGTGCAGCGACTGCGCCGCCGTCCAGCCGCCCTCGCGCTCGGTCCATGCGGGGGATTCCAGCGTCGCCAGCAGGGCGCCGGTCGCCGCCTGCAACAATTGGGGAATGTCGGCCTCGCTCGCCGGACGAGGCAGGTCCAGCGCTTCGGCCAGCCCCTTGGGCGTCGGCACCAGAAAGCGCGCGGGATGGATGAAGGCCCACAATTCCAGCAGGTCCAGGCCATTCAAATCGGGATAGCCCAGCCGCTGCCCGGTCAGCGGCGCGTTCAGCAGCAGCGTCGGCGTTTCCGCCGTCCGCGCGATGGCGGTGCCCTTGGCGACCGCTGCGGTCCGATCCCCTTCCCGAAGCCATATACCGCCATGGCTGGCGTGAAGGGCGGGCAGGGCAGCGGGGTCGATCACCTCTCCCGCTTAGGCGAACGGGAACAAAAGGGAAACCTGAAAAAGCGCCCGATTCAGCCGAACCGACGCCCGAAACCGCCCGCAGGACGACCGCCGGGCATGCGCGGCTGAAAGGCCGTCGGCGTCAGCCGCGCGGCCCGTGCGATCTCCAGCCGGTCGAACAGCGGTCCGTCGGTCAGTTCATAGGGGAAGCGGATGCCCATGCGGTCCTCTTCGGACCATTGCACCGTGCCGAACACGACATGGCCCTCATAGTCGATCTGGCACTGGCTGCGCACCGGCAGGCCGCAGCCCGCAATCTGCGCGCCGCCCTCGCTCAGGTCGACGATCATTCCTTCCACGCTGTCGAGCACCGTCGTCACGACGACGGGTATATCGACCGTTATTCTGTGACGGCTGCGCGGCTGCATAGTCCCTCCTGAGCCCCCTAAGCTCCCGATAAATATGCCTGAACAGGGTTAATCAAAGTTAAAGAGCTGGCGGGAAAAGCCGCCATTCGTCTCCATTTCGGCACCTGGAATCGCCGCGTCGGGTCCAAAATGAAGTTTGATCTATATTAATGAAGCCTTTGCCGTTCCTTCCGCCGCATGATGTTTTCCGAGTCGTCAGATGTTTTCAACGGCCGCGAAAATGCTTAGGGGGGCATGCATCATGACCGTGTCCGAACTCATCCGCACCGCCGCGCAGGCGTCCAAGGCCTGGCCCTATGAGGAAGCGCGCAAGCTCCTGAAGCGCTATCAGAACGGCGCGCCCGAAAAGGGCTATGTGCTGTTCGAGACGGGCTATGGCCCCTCCGGCCTGCCGCATATCGGCACGTTCAACGAAGTGCTGCGCACCACCATGGTCCGCAACGCCTATCATGCGCTGTCGGACATCCCCACGCGCCTGATCGCGTTCAGCGACGACATGGACGGGCTGCGCAAGGTGCCGGACAATGTGCCCAACCAGGCGATGCTGGCGCAGCATCTGGGCAAGCCGCTGACGCAGGTGCCCGATCCGTTCGGGAAGTTCGAGAGCTTCGCGCATCACAACAACGCCATGCTGCGGGAATTTCTCGACCGCTTCGGCTTCGATTACGAGTTCGTCTCCGCTACGGAGCGCTACAGGTCCGGCGCCTTTGACGACGCGCTGAAGAATGTCCTGCGCCACTATCGGGACATCATGGACATCATGCTGCCGACGCTGCGCAAGGAACGGCAGGCGACCTATTCGCCGGTGCTGCCGATCTCGCCCAAAAGCGGCATCGTGCTTCAGGTCCCGGTCGAGGTGATCGACGCCGACGCCGGCCTCGTCCGCTTCGAGGATGAGGGCGAGCTGATCGAACGGTCGATCCTGTCCGGCGGCGCGAAGCTGCAATGGAAGGTCGACTGGGCGATGCGCTGGGTCGCGCTGGGCGTCGATTATGAGATGGCGGGCAAGGACCTGATCGATTCCGTCACCCAATCCTCGAAGATCTGCCGCGCGCTCGGCGCCCGCCCGCCCGAGGGCTTCAATTACGAAATGTTCCTCGACGAAAAGGGCGAGAAGATCTCCAAGTCCAAGGGCAACGGCCTCAGTCTGGAACAATGGCTGACCTATGGCCCGCAGGAAAGCCTCGCCTTCTACGCCTATCGCGAGCCGAAGAAGGCGAAGCAGCTCCACATGGGCGTGATCCCCCGCGCCGTGGATGAATATTGGCAGTTCCGCGGCAATTATCCGAACCAGCCGGTCGAACAGCAACTCGGCAATCCGGTGCACCACATCCATGACGGCAAGCTGCCGCAGGGCCGCCTGCCGGTGACATTCGGCCTGCTGCTCAATCTGGTCGGCGTGATGGGCGACGCCAGCCGCGAACAGGTCTGGGGCTATCTCCAGAACTATGTCGCCGACGCCAATGCGGAAAGCTATCCGGAACTGGACGCGCTGATCGGCCATGCGCTCGCCTATCACCGCGATTTCGTCGCCCCGACGCTCCAGCGCCGCGCGCCGACCGAAGGCGAAGCCGCCGCCCTGCGCAGGCTGGACGCCGAACTCGCCGCCCTGCCCGCAGGCGCCTCGGCGGAGGACATCCAGAATATCGTCTATGCCATCGGCAAGGACGAAGCCTATGGCTTTGCCGAACTGCGCGACTGGTTCAAGGCGCTCTACCAGACCCTGCTGGGGGCCGATCAGGGGCCCCGGATGGGCAGCTTCATCGCGCTCTACGGCATCGAAAACAGCCGCCGCCTGATTGCGGAGGCCCTGGCCGCCTGAGCGGCGCACGGCGGAACATAACGGGGCGCAGGGCGTTTCGGCATATGGTCCACCCCCTTTCGGACTGATGGTGCGCCCAGCGCGCGCCATCGGCCGCGCCCGCCCGGAAACGAGCGGCGCGGCCAAGGGGGGTAAACGGACCGGAAGCGCCATAGCGCAAAAGGAAACGGCCCCTCGGATCTTCCGGGGGCCGTTTCGTTTTTCACGCCTGGCGGCTCTTACCAGAAGAAGCCGCGATGCACTTCCATCACCCGGCCGGTCCGCACATTGACCAGCAGCACGTCGTTATAATGCCTCACCCACCGCAGGTTCGCGCCGGCGCGGGGCAGGCGATAGCGATAGGGGTCGGAAATATAGTAGCGCGAATTATAATAGTTGGGCTGAAGCCGCGCGCCGACTTCCCAGCGATTGTAGCGGAAGGGGGCCCGCCAGTTGCCGCCGCGATAGACGTCGCGGTGCGACCTGCGGTAATCGCGCCAGTCCTCGCGCAATTCCTGCCGGGCTTCGCGCACGTCCCGACGCTCCTCGCGGATGTCGCGCCGGTTGCCGTAGCGCTGCGCATCGCGCAGGTCGCGCTGTTCGTGGCGCAGCTCACGGGCGCTGTCGCGCACCTCCGCGCGGGACTGGGCCATGGCGGCCCCCGGCATGACGGTAGCGGCCATCAGGCCCAAGATGATCAATTTACGCATAGGTCTTCTCCCATTGCCTGGCGGCTGAAGTGCGGTGGGGGAGGGGAGAACTTTCCCCGGCCCGACCGGTTCCGCCGACCACGAAGACGGATATGCGCCCCGCCACCTGAACATGCCGGGAATGAAACGGTCAGGAATCAGTCATTTATGTCGCACTTTGTATCAGGGGCCGCCGGGGCCGGCGGTCGGGGGATCAGGGCGCCCAGGGCCGCTCGCGAAACCATTTGGTGACGACATATTTGGTGCCCCGCTCCACCGGGCGCGCGGCGTGCAGGCTGGATCGGTTGGGTGATCCGTCCCGCTCCATATTGTTCCACATCAGCAGCATGCCCTCGACGGGCGGGACCATGAACCCGCAATGCGGGAAATGCGTCTCCCCGCCCGCTTCCACCGGGGAGAGGTAGATCATCGCCGTCCAGCTCCGCTGTCCCCCGGTCTTCAGCATGGCCGGCCAGTAACTGGCCGTCACCGGAAAATAGTCGCAATGCGCCTTATATTCCTGGCCCGGCTGGTATCGCTGCCCCTGCAGCGTCTCGCCATGCTCCGCCGCCAGGCCCATCAGCGCGCAGATGCGGTCGCTGATCCCCCCGACCAGCGGGCTCCAGGGGCTGAGGTTGCAGCTCGCGCTGGTGCGGTAATCGGCATTGGCGCTGCCGGAAAACAGGGTGGAGGGCTGCGCCCCCGCATCGATCAGCTCCCGCAGGCCCGCACATTCTTCCGCGCTCAGAAATTCCTGCCGGCCATAGATTTCAAGCTGCGGCGTATCGATCCGGCTGACCATCGGATTGCGCTCCAGCCGCGCCCGCACCGACTCCCCGATCCGCGCCCGCGCCGCGGAGGCGACCCCGCCATCGTCAACAATCTCGCTCATGCCGCTCTCCTGCCACCGGCCCGCGCCCCTGCGCAAATGAAAAGGACCTGGAACGTCGCCGTCCCAGGTCCAGTATGTCCTGAAGGCCAGTTCAGGAGCGCATGTCTTCCGGCATCACCAGAAGAAATCGTGGATCACGTCGACCACATAGCCGTCGCGTATGTCGACCAGCAGCGCGTCGTCATAATAGCGAATCCAGCGCAGCGAGCCGTAGGCCGGCGGCAGGCGGTAGGAATAGGGATCGTCGATCCAGTAGCTGTTCGAATAGAGCAGGCTGTTCAGGAAGATCCCGATGGAAAAGCGCGAATAGCCGTAGTTCCAGCCGCGCGGCGCATAATAGCGGCCGATCCGGTAGCGGTCGCCATAGCGGGAACGATAGCTGTACCAGTCATAGCGCCGGTCGTTGCGCCAGCCATTGTCCCAGCGCCTCTGTCCTTGCCACCGGGTGCGGTCGTCGAAGCGCCGTCCGTTGTTCCAGCCCGGATTGCCGCCATTCCAACGCCGGTCGTCATCGTTCCAGCGGCGGTCGTTGCGGTCGTCGCGCCGATCCCAGCCGCCCCGATCCCGGTCGTTGCGGTTCCGGTCGTTCCGGTTCCAGTCCCGGCCGTCATTGTCGCGCCGATTGTCCTGCCAGTTCTGCCGATCGCGGTCGTTTCCGCCCCAGTTGCCGCCGCCCCTGTCGCCACCACGGGGGGTGGTCTCGAAGCGCTGCTGGTCGCGGTTCCAGCGGGTGACCGTCGCGGGGCCGCGCTGGTCGGGCCGCGCCTCATTGCCGCGCCATTGCGGCTGGGCGACCTGCGCCGGCCGTTCCGGCCGCTGCTGCCGCATCTCGCCGCCCTGCCACTGGCGCTGCGCCTGTCCGTTGCCCTGGCCGCCACGGCCGCCGTCGGGCCGGCCCGCCCGTTCGCCGCCACGGCCGCGCCAGCCGCCATCGTCGCCCCGCTGGGCATAGGCCGGGGCGATCCCGCCCAGTACCGTCGCGGTCATCAAGCCCGCCAGCATCATTTTCCTCAACATGCCGTTCGCCTTTGTTTCACGGGGCCATTCGCCCCTCATATGTCGCTTTTAGGACTTGTGCGATGTCACGATGCTGAACTTGTCTGTCAGCGATTTGAAAGAATCCCCGGCGGCGCCCCCAAGGCTGCTTTGCGCCGAAATCCCCGGAAATGTGACCGAAGGAAGGCAAAAGCTGATCCAGATCAGTGCGCCCCCCCGCAAAGCCCCTTAGGAATGCCGGGTGACGATAACGCCCACTGCCGGCAGCGCCCGACAGGCCCTGCGCCAAGCGACGATGGAAAGCCATCAGCGTGTCGACGACCTGTTCTCGCATTTTTCGCTGGACGATCGCCCCGGCTACGCCGCCTTCCTGAAGGCCCATGCCCGGGCGCTCGCCCCGCTGGAGCGGATGACCCGCCCCGATGCGCCGCGCCTGCCGCTGCTGACCCGGGACCTTGCGGCCCTGGGCGAACCGCAGCCCGCGCCGCTCGCCGCGCCGGCGCCCCCGTCCGATGCCTATCGCTGGGGCCTGCGCTACACGCTGGAAGGATCGCGCCTGGGCGGCGCCATGCTCGCCCGCCGCGTCGGCCCCGGCCTGCCGCGCGCCTATCTGTCCGCCGTGCATGAAAAGGGCGGCTGGGCGGATTTCCAGCGACGACTGGATGAAGCCGCGGCCGATGGGGGCCAGCCATGGATCGGCGACGCGATTCGCGGCGCGGAGGCCGCCTTCGATCTGTTCGCCGCCGCCGCCAGGGGCGAAGTGGCGCCCGTCCATGGCTGAGGGCAATATCCCGGCCCAGGATTTCGCCGTCGACCTCAGCAATTGCGACCGGGAGCCGATCCATGTGCTGGGCACGGTCCAGCCCTTCGGTTTCCTGATCGCGCTGACCGCCGACTGGCTGGTGTCGCGCGTGTCGGCCAACAGCCCCGATCATATCGGCCTTTCGCCCGAACAGATGCTGGGCCGGCCGATCGGCGGCATCTTCAGCGGGGAAGCGGTCCATTCCCTGCGCAACCGCATCACCCTGCTGCGCGGCCCCGACGCGGTGGAGCGCATCTTCTCCCTCACCCTGATCGACGGGATCGCGCCGTTCGACGTCGCCGTCCACTTCTCCGGATCGCTGGTCGTGATCGAGGCCGAACCGGCGTCCCATGACGAGATGGAGGCCAGCAGCATGGTCCGCTCCATGGTGTCGCGGCTCGGCCAGACGCAGGGCATGGCCGCCTTCCTGCGGGACGGCGCGCGGCAGGTGCGGGCGCTGACGGGCTTCGACCGGGTGATGGTCTATCGCTTTGCGGAGGGCGGCGACGGCGAAGTCGTGGCCGAAGCGCTGCGTCCCGGCATCGACAGCTTCTTCGGCCTGCATTATCCCGCGTCCGACATTCCGGCGCAGGCGCGGGCGCTCTACCTGCGCAACATCTTCCGCGTGATCGCGGACGTGCAGGCGCAGCCGGTTCCCATCGTGCCGCAGCTCGACCCCTCTGGCGCCGCGCTCGACATGTCGCTCTGCCTGACGCGGGCGGTGTCGCCCATCCATATCGAATATCTCGGCAATATGGGGGTAGGGGCCTCGCTCTCAATCTCGATCGTCGTCGAAGGGCGGCTCTGGGGCCTGTTCGCCTGCCACCATTACGGCCCCCGCCTGCCCAGCTTCGCGCAGCGCAGCGCCGCCGAACTGTTCGGCCAGATCTTCTCGATGATGCTCGAAAACCGGGAGCGCAGCGAAACCTCCGCCTATGAGGGCAAGGCGCGGCAGGTGGCCGACCGGCTGATGTCGGCGGTGGCGCAGGACCATGACCTGCTGTCCAACGCCCGCTGGCTGGGCGAGGTGATCTTCGACACCATCCCGGCCGACGGCGTCGGCGTCTATATCGACGGCCAGATGACCTTTTCCGGCCTCGCCCCGGACGAGCGCAGCTTCGCCGCCATCGTCGCCATGCTGAACCAGGCCGCCGCCGGCCAGGTCTTCACCACCGATCATCTGGCGCGCCTGCTGCCCGAATCGTCCGCCCATGCCGACCGGGCGGCGGGGCTGCTCGCCATCCCGCTGTCGCGCCGCCCGCGCGACTATGTGGTGCTGTTCCGGGCGGAACAGCTCCGCTCGGTGCGCTGGGCGGGAAGCCCGGAAAAGCATATCGAATATGGCCCCAACGGCCCCCGCCTGACCCCGCGCAAGAGCTTCGAACAATGGTCGGAACTGGTGCGCGGCACCGCCGTGCCCTTCACCGCCGCCGAACTGCGCGTGGCGGAGGCGCTGCGCACCGCCCTGCTGGAAGTCATATTGCGCCTGTCCGATTCCGCCCATGATGAACGGCAGAAGGCGCATGAGAAGCAGGAATTGCTGATCGCGGAACTCAATCATCGCGTCCGCAACATCCTCTCGCTGATCCGGGGGCTGCTGTCCCAGACCCGCGACAGCGCCGAATCGGTCGACCAGTTCATCGACACGCTGGAAAGCCGCGTCCACGCCCTGGCCCGCGCCCATGACCAGATCACCGCCGACCGCTGGGCGCCCGCCCGGCTCTACGACCTGATAGAGGTGGAATCGGCCGCCTATCTGGCCGAACGGCGCGACCGGGTGAAGCTGACCGGTCCCAATGTGCTGCTCACCCCGGCCGCCTTCACGGTGCTGGCGCTGGTGATCCATGAGATGCTGACCAACGCCGCCAAATATGGCGCTCTGTCCGACAATGGCAGCGTGGCCATCGGCTGGAGGGTCGACGCCGACGGCAGCCTGCTGCTCGACTGGCGGGAAAGCGGCGGGCCCGCCGTGGTCGCGCCCACCCGCCGGGGCTTCGGATCGACCGTGATCGAACGGTCCATCCCCTATGATCTCGATGGCCGGGCGGAGGTGCATTACCGCCTTTCCGGTCTGGAGGCGCGATTCTGCATCCCCTCCGCCCATGTCGCCTCCGTCCTGCCCGACGTCGTCGGCATCGAACGCGCCAGCCCCGCCCCGGCGCCCACGCCGACGCTGCTCAAGGGGCGCAACGTGCTGCTGGTCGAAGATAATATGATCATCGCCATGGACGGCGAGGACGCGCTGCGCGACCTCGGCGCCGAAGTGATCACCGCCGCCAGCGTCAGCCGCGCGCGGGATGCGATCGCGAACCATGACGTCGATCTGGCGGTCCTGGACTTCAACCTCGGCAATGAGACCAGCCTTCCCGTGGCGGAACTGCTGGCGGAAAAGGGCGTCTCCTTCCTCTTCGCCACCGGCTATGGCGACGGGCTGGACCTGCCCGAACGCTTCGGCGACGTGACCCTGCTCAAAAAGCCCTATTCCGGCGCCACCCTGGCCCAGGCCATCGCCCCCGTGCTCGAAGAAAACGGAGCTTGAGGGCCGCCCGCCGCCGCCTTTCACGCCCCACCCGAAACAGTCCGTTTCCAGCGCCCCGCTTGCGCCGCGCCCAAATCCATCCGATCTCATGGGCATGAGACAACCGACTCTCTTCATCCCCCATGGCGGCGGCCCCTGCTTCTTCATGGACCCCAGCGACCCCGATCGCCCGCATTGCGACCCGATGTGGCAGCCGATGCAGGACTATCTGGCGGGCATCGTCGCGACCCTGCCCGAACGCCCCCGTGCGATCCTGCTGGTCTCCGGCCATTGGGAGGAAAGCCGGTTCACCGTCCATGACGGCGAAGGGCCCGGCCTGCTGTTCGACTATTACGGCTTTCCACCGCACACATATGCGCTCCGCTGGGACGCGCCCGGCGCGCCCGCGCTCGCCCGCCGCGCCGCCGGCCTGCTGGAACAGGCGGGCTTCCCCACCGGCAGGGAGGATGCGCGTGGCTGGGACCATGGCGTCTTCATCCCGATGAAGGTCGCCCTGCCGCAGGCCGACATCCCCGTCGCCCAGCTCTCGCTTCGCGGCGATCTCGATCCCGACGCGCATCTCGCCGCAGGCCGGGCGCTCGCGCCGTTGCGCGACGAGGGCGTCCTGATCATCGGATCGGGAATGAGCTTCCACAATCTGCGCGTGCGCGGCGCACAGGCGACCCAGCCTTCGATGCTCTGGGACGACGCCCTGACCGCCGCCGTCACCGACCCCGATCCGGCCAGCCGGGCGCAGCGCGTCGCCGCCTGGGCCGACCTGCCCCATGCCCGCTTCGCCCATCCGCGCGAGGAACATCTCCTGCCGCTGATGGTCGCCCTGGGCGCGGGCGGGGAGGATGCGGCCGTGCGCGACCACGCCAGCAATGTGCTGGGCTGGGCCGTGTCGGGCTACCGCTTCGGCTGAACGGCAGGAACGCGGATGGCCTCAGGGCTTCCGCAGCGCCGGAACCGTCTTCGCCGCTTCGTCCGGCGTGATGCCGGATGGCGGCACGGCGTCCACCACTTCCTCGCCCCGCATCACCCGTCCCGCCCGCTGGATCGCACCTCGCAACCGGGGGTAGATGCCGCACCGGCAGATATTGGTGATCGCCGCGTCGATCTCCTCGTCGCCCGGATCGCTGGTCCGCCGCAGCAGCACCGACGCCGCCATGATGACGCCGGGGATGCAGTAACCGCATTGCGAGACATTGTCCGCCGCGAACACCTGTTGCAGCGGATGGCCGCGGTCGGGCGACAATCCCTCTATGGTGGTGACGAACTTGCCCTCCGTGGCGGCGATCGTCACCTGGCAGGAGCGTACGGCTTCCCCGTCTATGTCGACCGTGCAGGCGCCGCAATCGCCCGTGCCGCAGCCATATTTCGTCCCGGTCAGGTTCGATGCGTCGCGCAGCGCCCACAGCAGCGGCGTCGCCGGGTCCATGCGATATTGGACGGGCCGGTCGTTGACCGTGAACTTCGTCATCCCGCGCCCTCTTCCTCGACCTTGTGGTACAGCACCTCGTTGCGGATGTGGATGGTGCGCGAGGCGAGCCGGATTTCCTGGATGAACGTGCCGAAGGCCGCCGCCTGCAACACCATGGCCAGGATGAAGAGGATCGCGATCGGCGTGCCCAGATGCACCCCGAACAGATTGGCCGCGAACAGCAGGATGACCACCAGACAGACGGCGCAGGCCGACGCCACCGACAGGAAGATCGCGCCATTGACCACGCTCATCCGCCGGTCCAGCACGCGGATTTCGCTGACCATCCGGTCATGTTCCTTGCCCCGCGACGCGAGGATCTTCTCCTCCACCTTCCGCGCCCGGTCGATGATGCGCGCCAGCCGCCCGACGCAGACGTTCAGGAACGCCCCGATACCCGCAAGCAGGAAGACGGGAGCCAAAGCGAGCTGAATAGTCTGTGCGACCTGGGAAACCTGGGGGAGTGCGATCATCGTTTCACAGCAGCGCAGCGCGAAGGAAATGGCAAGGGTTGAAATGATGGCATGGGGCTCACGCCATCATGACTTGGAGGAAACGCGCGCCTGCGAAGGCAGGAGCCCAGTTCCGCCGTCCGGGCATCAGTCAACCCTCCGAACCGGGCTGCATGCGAGCCGCCTGTCCCGCTTCAGCGCTTCCGCAGGAGAGCAATCCTATATTCCTCAGGCCTATATTCCTCAGGCCTATATTCCTCAGGCCTATATTCCTCAGGCAGCGCCCTTGGCCGGCGTATTGACGCCCATGGACTTCAGATAGTGCCGGATATTGCGCGCGGCCTGCCGCAGCCGCTGCTCATTCTCTACCATGGCGATGCGGACATAGCCCTCGCCATCCTCGCCATAGCCGACCCCCGGCGCGACCGCGACCTTGGCATGGGTAAGGAGCTGCTTGGAAAATTCCAGGCTCCCCATGTCCTTGAGGGCAGGGGGCAGCGGCGCCCAGGCGAACATCGACGCCTTGGGCGCGGGAATGTCCCAGCCCGCCCGGCCAAAGGCCTCCACCATCACGTCGCGGCGCTTGTGGTAGAGTTCGCGGTTCTTCTGCACGATGTCCTGCGGCCCGTTCAATGCCGCGCAGGCCGCCGCCTGGATCGGCGTGAACGCGCCATAGTCCAGATAGGACTTCACCCGCTTCAACGCCGCGATCAGTTGCCGGTTGCCCACGGCGAAGCCGATGCGCCAGCCCGCCATGGAATAGGTCTTGCTGAGCGAGGTGAACTCGACCGCGACATCCTTGGCGCCCGGCACCTGCAGGATGGAGGGCGTCGGATTGCCGTCATAATAAAGCTCGGAATAGGCAAGGTCGCTCAGCACCCAGACCTTGTTCTCCTTCGCCCAGGCGACCAGCCGCTCGTAGAAGGCGAGGTCGACCGTCTCCGCCGTCGGATTGCTGGGATAGCCCACCACCAGGATCGACGGACGCGGCACGGTGAAGGCCATGGCCCGTTCCAGCGACTGCCAATAATGTTCGTCCGGCGTGGTCGGCACGGATCGGATGGTCGCGCCCGCGATGATGAAGCCGAACATGTGGATCGGATAGCTGGGATTGGGCGCCAGCACGACGTCGCCCGGCGCGGTGATCGCGGTGGCCAGGCTGGCGAGGCCTTCCTTCGACCCCATGGTCACGACCACCTCGGTCTCCGGGTCCAGATCGACGCCGAAGCGGCGGCCATAATAATTGGCCTGCGCCCGGCGCAGCCCCGGAATCCCCATCGACTGGGAATAGCCGTGCGCGCTCGGCTTCTGCGCGACCTCGCACAGCTTGGCGATGACATGGTCGGGCGGCGGCAGGTCGGGATTGCCCATGCCTAAGTCGATAATGTCCTCCCCCGCGGCGCGTGCGGCGGCCCGCATCGCGTTCACTTCGGCGATGACATAGGGCGGCAGACGCTTCATGCGGTAGAATTCTTCGGACATTGGGGCTTTCCTGAAAGCTCGCTGTAAGGAATAGTGCGTGACGCGCATTCGGCTTGTCACGATCCGGCTATAACCCGCCAGCCCGCGACACGCCAGAGAAAGCGGCGGACCGGACCATGCCAGGCGAAGGAAGGTGGCCATGAAAGCACAGGACGTCATGGAACCCCATCTCCCCACGCTGGAGGACATGCAGCAATGGACGCAGGTGCTGGGCCGGGCGCAGCAGTTGCTGCTGGAACAGGCGGCGGGCGCGACCGGGCGCACGCTGCCCTTCGATCCCGAAGCCGTGGCGCGCATCCAGACCGGCTTCGCCGACGAAGGCCTCGCCCTGTGGCAGCGTTTCCTGGATTCCGGCGGCCTGCTGCGCGACCAGCCGGAGCCGCCGCCCTCGGGCAGCCCCGCCGCCGCGCGCGACCGCCGCTTCGCCGACCCGGCCTGGACCGAGCATCCCTTCTACGACCTGATCCGGCAAAGTTACCTGCTGCTCTCCGATTATCTGATGAAGCTGGCCGACGCGGTGGACGGCGTCGATCCGAAGCAGAAGGCCAGGCTGCGCTTCGCCACCACCGGCCTGCTCGACGCCATCGCTCCCAGCAATTTCCCGCTGACCAACCCGCTGGTCGTGCAGAAGACGATCCAGAGCGGCGGCGAGAATCTGGTCAAGGGCCTCCAGCACATGCTGGCCGACCTGGAAAAGGGCCAGCTCACCCACACGGACGGCACGGCGTTCGAGCTTGGCCGCAACATCGCCTCCACGCCGGGCAAGGTGATCAGGGAAACGCCGCTCTACCAGTTGATCCACTATGCCCCGACGACGGACAAGGTGCTGGAAACGCCGCTGATCATCTTCCCGCCATGGATCAACCGCTTCTACATTCTCGACCTGTCGCCGGAAAAAAGCTTCGTCAAATGGGCCGTGGACCAGGGGATCAGCGTCTTCCTGGTGTCGTGGAAATCGGCCGACGCCTCGATGAAGGACCTGGTCTGGGACGATTATATACTGAACGGCCAGATCGACGCGATCGACACGGTGCGCGACCTGCTGGGCGTGCCCGGCGTCCACGCCATCGGCTATTGCGTCGCGGGCACTACCCTTGCCGCCACGCTGGCGCTGCTGGCGGCGCGTGGGGAGGGGGAAAAGGTCGCCAGCGCCACCTTCTTCACCGCCCAGGTCGATTTCAGCAAGGCAGGGGACCTCAGCCTGTTCGTCGATGACGAGCAGATGAAGATGGTGGAGCAGCTTTCCTCCGGCGGCTTCCTCGACGGGCGCTACATGGCCGCGACCTTCAACCTGCTGCGCGGGCGCGACCTCATCTGGAACTATGTGGTCAACAATTACCTGCTGGGGCAGGATTATCCGCCCTTCGACCTGCTCTACTGGAATGGCGACACCACCAACCTGCCCGCGCGCTGGCACAGGGATTATCTGACCCAGCTCTATCGCGACAACCTGCTGGTCCGGCCGGGCGCGATCAGCGTCGCGGGCACGCCTATCGACCTGCGCCGGGTCAGGACCCCCGCCTATGTGCAGGCGGGACGGGAAGATCATATCGCCCCGCTGGAAAGCGTGTGGAAACTGACCGAACATTTCTCCGGCCCGATCCGTTTCCTGCTGGCGGGGTCGGGGCATATAGCGGGCGTGGTGAACCCGCCCGCCGCCGGCAAATATCAATATTGGACCTGCACCGAATCGCAGCCCACCCTAGAGGCCTTCCTTGCACAGGCGAAGGAGACGAAGGGGAGCTGGTGGCCCGACTGGATCGAGTGGATTCGCGGGCAGACCCCCGCCACGGTCCCGGTGAAGGGCGCCCGCCGCCCGGGCAGGGGCCGACTCAAGGCCATTGAGGATGCGCCCGGCCGCTATGTGAAAACCCGTTAGTTCCTTCACATGGGACAGGGGGGGCAGGGTTTGCGGCAGCCCGCCTCGTTGCAGCGACGGGCCGTATGAGGCATTTTTGTTGCACTGCACAAAAACACTTGCAACAGCATTTCGATCCCTATATTGTGCACTGCAACAAATGGAGGTTGGTCCATGGCCGTTACCCCAAAGCCAGTGCGTAAGAAGCCTGCCGCCAAGAAGGCGTCGTCGTCGACCCTGTCCGCCAGTGAGGCGCTCAAGGCCGCCGAAGCTGCGATCAAGGCCCCGGCCCAGACGAAGGCGAAGCCCGCCGTCAGGAAACCGGCGCCGCCCAAGCCCGTCGCTCCAGCCCCCAGGCCGGCGCCCGTGGCGAAGGCCGATCCGGTGGCGGTGATTGCGGCGACCACGGCGGTGGACGCCGCGCCTGAGCCCGAGCTGGTGAAGGATGCGACGCCCGAACCCACCCCCGTCGCCGCGGCGCCGGCGGTGAAGACGCCGAAGTTTGAGCCGGTTGCGGAACCGACGCCGACCGAACCGGAGCTATGGAAGAGCCTGTCGTCCAAGGCCGGGCCGCTAGAGCCCATGTTGCTGCCCGCCACAGAAGGAACGAAGATGATGAACGACGTGATCGAGACCGGAAAGAAATTCGCTGAAGAAACCAAGGCCAAGCTCGAAACGGTCTATGCCGACCTGAACGAGAAGGCGAAGGTGAGCGTCGAGAAGTCGACCAAGGCGATCGAGGAGTTCAGCGACATCGCCAAGGGCAATGTCGAAGCGCTGGTCGAGTCCGGCAAGATCGCGGCCAAGGGCTTTGAGACCCTGGGCCAGGAAGCCGTGGACTACAGCCGCAAGAGCTTCGAAAAGGCGACTGCCTCGTTCAAGAGCTTCTCGACCGTGAAGACGCCGACCGAATTCTTCCAGCTCCAGAGCCAGCTGCTCTCCAGCAGCTTCGACGAATTCACCAAGGAAGCGGCCAAGAGCAGCGAAGCGCTGATCAAGCTGGCCGGCGACGTGGCCTCGCCGCTGACCGCCCGCGTGACCGTGGTGACCGACAAGGTGAAGGCGCTCGCCGCCTGATCCCCCCTCGGTTTTCTGAAACAGGGAAACGGCTCCGTGATCGGGGCCGTTTTCTTTTTTGCGCAGCGCGCAGATGCCCGGTCCGGGCGCTGGAATCCACCCGCATCCTCTCCCGCTCCCCCACAATATTGCGCCTCTCCTTTGCGGGTTCCCCAACGTCGTTCGTCTTGGGAAGATGTGGGGCAGTTGATCGTCCCCGCCACTTACATTCCGCCGAAGAGAGGCATGGGTTTCCATCATGGTCGATTGCACAGCTTCCGCCGCCTTGATCCACCAGGGCATCTTCCCCCATAACGCCGCCCGCACGGCACCGGCAGGGGAGCAGCGCTGATGCACGGTGACGTGATGACCTGGCTCCTGCCGCTGGTCGCGATGCTGGGGGCGGGACTGTTCGCCGGTTTCGCGGCGGGGATTTTCGGGATCGGCGGCGGCTTCGTGGTGGTGCCTGCGCTGTTCGTGGTGCTGCCGCTGCTGGGCGGCACGCATGACGCCATCGCCCATGTCGCCATCGGCACGTCGGCGGCGACGATCATCGTGACGTCGATCCGTTCCCTCCTCGCCCATGCCAAGCGCGGCGCGGTGGAGTTCGAGGTGCTCAAGACCTGGGCGCCGTGGATCATCCTGGGCGACGGCGCGGGCGTGCTGCTGGCCGGCCATGTCGACGGACGCATCCTGACCATGATCTTCGCGATCGGCGTGTTCCTGATGTCGCTCAACTTCCTGCTGCCCAAGGTCGGCGGCAAGGTGATCAGCGACACCATGCCCTCGGGCATCGCCCGCGTCGGCATCGCCGGGGGCCTGGGCACCTTCTCCGCCCTGCTCGGCATCGGCGGCGGCACCATCGCCATCATGGTGATGACGCTGTGCGGCCGCTCGATCCACCGCGCCATCGCCACCGCGTCGGGCATCGGCACGCTCATCGCCATTCCCAGCGCCATCGGCTTCGCGCTGATCGGCCTCAAGGAAGGCGGCCTGCCCTGGGGATCGCTGGGCTATGTCAACATCCCCGCGACGCTCGCCATCGCCTCCATGTCCGTGCTCACCGCGCCGCTGGGCGTCGCCGTCGCGCACGCCATGCCCGCCGCCCCGCTCAAGAAGATCTTCGGCGTCTATCTGGTGATCATCGCCTTCGTCATGTTCCGCAACGCGATCCGCATGTGACCCGCTTCCCCTTCCCGCCCATGGCCGCTGCAAGGGCCATGGGCGGGATTTTGCCATAACCTATTGAAATAGGGTCATTTCCGGCCGGTTTCCCTTTTCCGCCGGTCGCCGCGGGGATGCGCTTCATCCATTCTGCACAACCGTTCATGCGCAAAATCCCTTTCCTCGCACGTTGACCCCCCATCGGGACGAGGAAGAGGAGAAGAGACATGAAACGCTCGACTGTCGCCAGCGCCCTTGCCATGCTCGCCATGGCGCCGCTTTCCGCAACGGCCATGCCCCATGGCGCGATGAGCTATGAGGAAAGGCTCGCCGCGATGGAGGACGACATGACCCTGCCCGCGCCGATTGCGGGCGTGCAGAATAAATATTGGTTCAACTATCGCACCGATGTTGCGGAGGCCCGCAAGGAACTGGCCCACGACCTGCGCCACGCCACCGATGCGGAGGATGAGCGCGACGCCTGGGACGAATATCGCGCGGAACTGGCCGACGCCCGCCGCGACTATGCGAAGGAAATGCGCGAGAAGGGCTATCGCACCGGGCAGGTGCGGGTCCACGGCTCCGGTCGCTGACCATGACATGGGCTGGAGGGTGGTAGAGCCGCCGGAGCATCGTGCGCAAAACCGGTTCCCACTTTTGCGCACGATGCTCTGGAAAGGATGCGGCAGAAAGCCGGAGCGCGCTGCGTGCGATTGGCGCAGCGCGCTCCGGGCGCGCCTTACGCCGCTTCATCCTCCGGCATGACGTCCACCATCACCTGCACGCTCTGGCCCGCGCCGCCGACGAACAGCCCGTCCATCGGCGCGACATCGGCATAGTCCCGCCCCATGGCGACGAACAGATGCCCGTCCCCGGCGATCACGCCGTTGGTCGGATCAAGGCCGATCCACCCCCGCGCCGGCCCGCACCACAGCATCGCCCAGGCATGCATGGCGTCCGCGCCCACCAGCCGCGCCATGCCCGGCGGCGGATCGGTGCGCAGATAGCCGCTGACATAGGCGGCGGGCAGCCCGAACCAGCGCAACGCCGCCACCATCACATGGGCAAAGTCCTGGCACACCCCATGGCGCGCCGCAAAGGCCTCCGCCACCGGCGTCGCCGCATCGGTCGCCCCGCTCACATAGGCGAATTCGCCCTTGATCCGCCGCGCCAGTTCCACCGCCGCCTCGACAATCGGCCGCCCGGGGACAAGCAAATCCGCTGCCCAATCCCCGATCTCCGCCACCAGCGGCACGCGCTGCGAGGCGTGGAGATAATGCGCCGGCCCCGCCGGTCCCATGTCCCGCGCCACCAGCGCCGCCTCCGCCACCGCGCCGACGGTGGGATCATCGTCCCGCGCTTCCGCCGCCGGCCCGCCCTGCACCCCGGCGCGAAAGCTGCTGTCGATGCTGATCCGGCGCAGCGGGCTGTCGATCTCCAGCCGGGCGACATGCACCGGCCACGCCCCCGGCCGCGATTCGATGGAGGAAGGCGCCGGATCGACCGCCAGATGATAGTCCGACGTCCACTGCCCCGGCCAGGGCGCGGGCCGCAGCCGCAGGTTCAGGCGCGCCAGTTGCACCGGCGCATCATAATGCACGATGGTCTGATGCCGGATGCGGTAGATCATGACAGCAGGCTGACGCCCTCGCTCTTTTCCTTGCGCCGCTGCAGGAAATAGCGCTGGCCGATGGCGTCCGACAGTTCCAGCAACCGGCCCTCCGCATCGCTCAAGTCCGCCATGCCGAGCACATCCCCCGTCAGCGGCGCCAGCCGCGCCGCCAGCATCGCCGCCAGCCGTTGGGGCTCCTCGGGCATGCCATCGCCATGCAGCGTCGGCAGCGCCCCGACATGCTCCGCCAGCCTCTCCGCCTGATAGACGATGGAGCGCGGATTATGCGGCTCCAGCGCCACCAGATCGCGCACCGGCGCCAGGGCGGGCCCGGCCAGATAGCGGTTGCGATAGCTGATCTGGCTGTCGTTGAGGTCCAGCAGCACGGTCAGGTCGTCCGCCGAAGCCCCATCGCCCCCGAACAGCATCGCCAGACGGCAGCCATTGATCGCCCGCTCCATCCGCCGCCCCATGTCGTGGAAACGCCACCCCTCGGTCCGTCCCATATTCTCCGCCGCCAGCCCCGACAGCGCGGAAATCCGCTCGATCATCCGGGATGACGCCTTCAGCAGGGTCTCCGTCACCCCGCCGTCGAAATCGGGCAGGGGCAGCCGCACCAGCCGCCAGTAATCCACCGCCAGCCGGTCGCGCAGCCCTTCCCCTATGCCCGCCACCGCCGCCAGCAGGGCCCGCACGCTGCCCGGCTGCGCGCCATCGCCCAACGCCTGCGCGCAGAGTGGCCCAACCGCCCCCGCGACAGCCGGAATCGCGCCCCAGGACGCAAGCTGCCCCATCAGCCGGTCCATGGCGGGCGATCCCACCGCCGGCCCCAGATCGGCTTCGATGGACCCGCCGACGATCGCCCGGATCACCCGCGCCGTCATCTCCATCCGCTCGATATAGCGGCCCAGCCAATAGAGATTGTCCGCCGCCTTGGCGGGCAGCATGCCGCCCACCCGCCGGATCGCCGGAGCCGCCGCCGACAGTCCGTCCTGCGGCACCGGCTTGCCGTCCAGCACGCACATGTCCGCCGACAGGTCGCCTTCGCCCATCAGCGCGGCGCGAATGTCGCCATGCGCCGCCAGCCGCGCAAAGGCGCCCGGCATGATCCGCCATTGCCCCAGCTCGTCCCGCGCCACGAACACCCGCAGGGTGAAGGGCAGGGCGGTCAGCCTGCCCCCGACGATCGCGGGCGTGGTCGACAGCCGCACCACTTCCTGCCCGACATAATCCATCGGCCGCCGCGCCATCGCCTCCAGCAGGGCCGCCCGCTGCGCCGCATCCATCCCCGATCCGGGCAGGAACCGCGTTCCCGTCAGCCCCGCCACGTCCCGGTCGAAGGCCGATCCCACCACCAGCTCGTCCATCGCCCCCGCCACATGCGCCCGCTCGGCCGCCTGCCCGCACCACCATGTCGCGATATTGGGCAGGATGAGGTCCGTCCCCAGCACCTCCCGCGCCAGCCCCGGCAGGAAGGCCGCCATGGCCCGCGATTCGATCACGCCCACGCCCGGCCAGTTGGCCAGCATCAGCCCGCCCTTGACGCAGGCGTCGAACAGGTCCGGCACGCCGATCCGCGATTCCGCGTCGAACGCCAGCGGATCGAGGAAGCGGCTGTCCATCCAGCGCCAGAGGCCATCGACCCGCTTTAATCCCTGGATCGTCCGCACGAACAATTGCCCGTCGGACACGATCAGGTCGTCACCTTCGACCAGCAACAGGCCCAGATAGCGCGCCAGATGCGCCTGCTCGGCATAGCTCTGGTTGAACCGCCCCGGCGACAGCAGCCCGATGCGCGGATCGCTCCGTTCGCAATCCGCCGCCAGCCCGCGCCGCAGGTCGCTCAGGAACGGCGCCAGCCGCCGCACATTGAGCGCGCCCAGCAGGTCCCCGGTCGCCCGCGACAGGGCCAGCCGGTTCTCCAGCGCATAACCGACGCCAACGGGCGTCCGCACCCGGTCCGCCAGCACCCGCCAATCGCCCTGCGGCCCCCGCGCCAGATCGGCGGCGTAGAAATGGACGAAATGCCCATGCGGCGGCGGCGCGCCGGTCATCACCCGCCAGTGATGCGGACTGCCGGTGATCACGCTCGCGGGCAGCTTCCCATCGCGGACCAGCGATTGGGTGGAATAGATGTCGCTGATCACCCGCTCCAGCAACTGCGCCCGCTGGATCAGCCCCTGCTCGATATGCGTCCATTCCCGCGCCCCGATCAGCAGCGGAATGGGGCTGAGCGGCCAGGGCCTTTCCTGCTGGTCCCCGGTCAGCCGGAACGCCAGCCCCAGGTCGACCGCCTGCCGATCGACATTGCCCGCCAGCACCGCCGGATCGCCCTGCGCCTGCGCCGACAGCCGCTCCAGCATCGTCCGCCAGCGCCCGGCCATCTCCGCGCTCGCTCCGGCGAACAGGTCGCCCTCCGGCGCCCGCGCCAGATAGGCGTCGGCCCAACCGGCCGCTTCCACGACAGGGGCGCTCGCCACGGTCATGGATGCCGGAAACGCAGGTCCAGCGTCATCGGAAATTCGCCCGGGGCCTCGGCGGGCGGCATGTCGACCGGCCCCGGCGTATGGCCATGGTCCTGAAACCGCGCCTTGCGCCGCGCCTCCGCCTCATAGGCGTTGATCGGCAGCGTGTCGTAATTGCGCCCGCCCGGATGCGCGACATGATAGACGCAGCCGCCCAGCGACCGCCCGCTCCAGCTATCCAGCACGTCGAAGGTCAGCGGCGCGTTGACCGGCAGGGCAGGGTGCAGGCAGGCGGCCGGCGCCCAGGCCTTGTACCGCACGCCGCCCACCGCCTCGCCCGGCACGGCGGTCGGCGTCATCGGCACCCGCCGCCCGTTGCAGGCGACGACATGCCGCCCCGCGACCAGCCCCGTCGCCCGCACCTGCAACCGCTCCGTCGAACTGTCGACATAGCGCACGGTCCCGCCAATGGCCCCGGTCTCGCCCAGCACATTCCACGGCTCCAGCGCATGGGCAATCTCCAGCCCCACGCCGCCCGCATCCACCGCGCCATGCACCGGGAAACGGAACTGCCGCTGCGCCTCGAACCAGTTGGGATCGAACGCGAAACCCGCGCCGCGCAGGTCGCCCAGCACCTCCAGAAAATCGGCCCAGACGAAATGCGGCAGCATGAAGCGGTCGTGCAGCGCCGTCCCCCAGCGCACCAGACCGCCCTGCTGCGGCTGCCGCCAGAACCACGCCGTCAGCGCCCGCAACAGCAATTGCTGGGCAAGGCTCATCCTCGGCTCCGGCGGCATCTCGAATCCCCGAAACTCCAGCAGCCCCAGCCGCCCGGTCGGCCCGTCGGGGGAGAACATCTTGTCGATGCAGATTTCGGTGCGATGGGTATTGCCCGTCACATCGACCAGCAGGTTGCGGAACAGCCGGTCCACCAGCCATGGCGGCGGCGCATCGCCATCACCGGGAGCAGGCACCTGCGCCAGCGCGATCTCCAGCTCGTACAGCCCGTCATGCCGCGCCTCGTCGATGCGCGGCGCCTGGCTGGTCGGCCCGATGCACAGCCCCGAAAACAGATAGGACAGCGAAGGATGCCGCTGCCAGTACAGCACGAAACTCTTCAGCAGGTCGGGCCGCCGGATGAAGGGCGAATCGTTCAAACTCGGCCCCCCCAGCACGATATGATTGCCGCCCCCGGTCCCCACCGAACGCCCGTCGACCATGAACTTGTCGGCGGTAAGGTCGCAGGTCCGCGCCAGCGCATAGAGCCGCTCGGTGATCTCCACCGTCTCGTCCCAGCTTGAAGAAGGCTGGATATTCACCTCGATCACGCCGGGATCGGGCGTGGCCTTCAGCACCTGCAGGCGCGGATCGGGCGGCGGCGCATAGCCTTCGATCCGCACCGGAATCCGCATCGCCTCCGCCGCGCCCTCGACCTCGGCGATCAGTTCCAGATAATCCTCCAGCGCCTCCACCGGCGGCAGGAAGACGGACAGGAAATGCCCCCTCGGCTCCACCGTCACGGCGGTGCGCACCGCCCCCTCGATATGGAACTGTTCGACCCGCTCCTGCGCGGCGGCCCCGCCCGGCGCGTCGGGAACCCGCTGCACCGGCTGGGCATGCACCTCGTCCAATGTCGCCCGGAAATCCGGCAAAGGCCCGCGCGGCTCGCTCGGATCGCGGGGATGGATATAGGGGAAGGCCGCCTCCGGCACATGCGGCAACGACCCCAGGGGCAGGCGATAGCCCAGGGCCGAATCCCCCGGCACCGCGAACAGCCGCCCGCGCCGCAATTGCCAAATCTCGCTCTGCCAGCGCGGCGTCGCGGCCTGAGCCTGCCACCGCTGCACCGGCAGCACATAGCCGACCGGCTGGTCCAGCCCCCGCTCGAACGCCCGCACCATCCTCGCCCGCGCCTCCGGATCGGCGATCTTCGGATCGTCGGGAGAGGTGTTGACCGGCAGGTCCGCCTCCTTGACCGCCCACACCGCCGGATCTTCATAAACCGGCTGGATATGCTCGGCGGAAAAGCCCATCGCCCCCGCCATATGCGCGATGAAGGCCTGCGCATCCTCCGCCGTCACGACCCGCGCATCCGCCGGCGCGACCTCATCCGCGATCAGCCCGGCATCGCGCCAGATCGGCACCCCGTCCTGCCGCCAATAGACCGCATAGGCCCAGCGCGGCAGGCTCTCGCCCGGATACCATTTGCCCTGCCCATGATGCAGCATCCCGCCCGGCGCGAAGGCTTCCCGCAGCCCCCGGATCAGCCGGTCGGCATAACCCGCCTTGGTCGGCCCCACGGCATCGCCGTTCCACTCGCCCGCATCGCCGCCATTCTCCGCCACGAAGGTCGGCTCGCCCCCGGTCGTCAGCCGCACGTCCTGCGCCTGCAAGTCGGCGTCCACCTGCGCGCCCAGCGCCATCACCGCATCCCAGCGCGCATCGGTGAAGGGCTTGGTGATCCGCACCGCCTCGGCAATGCGGCTGACGCCCATGGAAAAGTGGAAATCGACCTCCGCCGGTTCCGCCATGCCGCTGATCGGCGCGGCGGACCGATAATGCGGCGTCGCGCAGAGCGGAATATGCCCCTCTCCGGCGAACATCCCCGAAGTCGCATCGAGCGCCACCCAGCCCGCGCCCGGCACATAGGCCTCCGCCCAGGCATGCAGATCGACCACGTCCTGCGAAACCCCCTTCGGCCCCTCCAGCGGCTCGACGTCTGCCACAAGCTGGATCGAGTATCCCGATACGAAGCGCGCCGCAAAACCCAGCCGCCGCAGCAACTGCACCAGCAGCCAGGCCGAATCCCGGCACGACCCGGTGCCGATCTCCAGCGTCTCCTCCGGCGATTGCACCCCGGCCTCCATCCGGATCACATAGCCGACCCGTTGCTGAAGCTGCCGGTTCACCTCGACCAGAAAGTCGATCGTCCGCCCCTCAAACCCCTTGTGGCTCTCCACCAGAGCCTCGAACAGCGGCCCCTGATCCTCCAGGTCGAAATAGGCGGCGAGGTCGGTCTTCAACTGCTCGTCATAGGCGAAGGGATACTCCTCCGCATAAGGCTCCACGAAGAAATCGAATGGATTGATGATGTCGAGATCGGCCAGCAGGTCGACCTCGACGGAGAAACGGTCGACCGGCTCGGGAAAGACGATCCGCGCCAGCCAATTGCCATGCGGGTCCTGCTGCCAGTTCAGGAAATGCCCCGGCGGATCGATCTTCAACGCATAATTGGGGATTTTCGTCCGGCTGTGCGGCGCGGGCCGCAACCGGATCACCTGCGGCCCAAGCGTGATCGGGCGACTGTAGCGATAGGACGTCAGGTGGTGGAGCGCGGCCTTCAGCATGAAAGCGATGAAACGCCACCCCCTGCTGCAATGCAATATGGAATCGCTTCGGCGGCAAAGAAACTGAATTTATATATAGAAGCCCCTCCCCTTCAGGGGAGGGGTTGGGGTGGGGGCAGGCCGTTACTCCCAGCTTTCCCTTAGGGCACGCCCCCACCCCTCAATCCCCTCCCCTGAAGGGGAGGGGAAGCGCGCTCCTCAAGGCACCAGATCCACCCGCTCCGCATCCGGCATGACCGCATCGATCAGCAACGACCGGTGACAGGCCGCCGCATCCCGCTCGAAGCACAGCAGCGCCACGGCCTGCTCCTCCGCCATCTCCACCAGTTGCGCGGCCTGCACCATCGCCTCGGGCAGTTCCAACTGCCCCGCATAAATCTCCGCCAGCCGCTGGTGCTGCCCCTTGCGCGCCGCCTCCCGCCCGGCGGCGGGCGTCCCCAGCGCCTTCAACCCGACATAATCGATCCCCGCCTCGCGCAGCCCGGCGGCGAGGATATTCTTGGAAAAGCCCGGCCGCCGCGACAGCGGCACCGCCCGCACATCGGCCAGCATCGTCACACCCGCCGCGCGCAGGGCGGCGATCACCTCGTCCTGCGTCGCGCCCTCATAGCCGATGGTGAAGATTCGCATGCCCGACAGACTAGCCTGTTCCTGCGCGGCGGCAAAACCCTACTCGTTCCCCTCGGCCCGTTCCATCATCTCCATGAAGTCGCGCGCCGCGTCCCGGTCCGCCGGGTCCTCGAACGCCTCGTCCAGATCGGGCGCCGCCCCCAGCAGGAACATCAGCGACCACAGCGCAAAGCGCCGCCGCCCGTCCGTCTCCAGCCCGAAATCCACCCGCATGCGCTCCAGCCCCGCTTCCAGGGCATCAGGGGTCAGCGCGTCCACATCCCGCACCCCGAAATAGCGGTGCAACTGGTCGTCGAAATTCATGCCGCCACCGTCTCCGGCAACCCCCAGTCGATCGCCCCGCGCCCCTTCTCCTCCAGAAAGGCGTTGGCCTGCGAAAAATGCCGGCACCCCAGGAACCCGTTATGCGCCGAAAGGGGGGAGGGGTGCGCCGCCTTCAGCACCAGATGCCGGCTCCGGTCGACAAACTCCGCCTTGCGCTGCGCATAGCTGCCCCACAGCAGGAACACGACCGGCTCGCCCTGCTGGTTGACCAGCCGGATGATCGCGTCGGTGAACTGTTCCCAGCCGCGCTTCTGGTGCGACGCCGCCTTGCCCATCTCCACCGTCAGCACGCTGTTCAGCAGCAGCACGCCCTGCCGCGCCCAATGCTCCAGGAAACCGTGGCGCGGCGGCGGCAGGCCCAGGTCGCTCTGCAATTCCTTGTAGATATTGACCAGCGACGGCGGCGTCCGCACCCCCGGCTTCACCGAAAAGCACAGGCCATGCGCCTGCCCCTCCCCATGATAGGGGTCCTGCCCCAGCACCACCACCTTCACCCTGTCCAGCGGCGTCAGGTCCAGCGCCCGGAAATATTCGCTGCCCTTGGGGAAGATGCGCTTGCCCTGCGCCTTCTCCTCCTGAAGGAAGCGCTTCAGCCCCTGCATATAGGGGCTCTCGAATTCCCGCAGCAGCGGTGCGCGCCAGCTCTCGTCCAGCTTGATCGTATCGCTCATGGCCCGGCGTGATGAACCCCGCGCCGATCCGCTGTCAACAGTGCTTGCCCTTCTCCGGCAAATCGGGGAAACAGGCGGCATGCCGCGCCTTCGTACCAAGCTGATCGCCTTTCTGGCCCTGTTCCTGGCTCCGCTGCCCACCGCCGACGCCTTCGGCCCGACGCCCAATCCGGTCCAGCACAGCGCCGAATCCCGCCTGATGGCCGAATTCGCCCGTTTCGCCACGCTGACCGACGGCACGGTCGGCATCGCCGTGCGCGATCTCGGCACGGGCGAGACGCTCGCCTATAATGGCGACACGCTGTTCCCCATGGCCAGCACCTACAAGGTGGCGGTCACGGCCAAGATCCTCTCGCTGCTGGACGCGGGCAGCCTCAGCCTCGACGAACCGCTCATGCGCCTCGGCCGCCCGCTGCCGGTGCGCACCCTGATCGACATGAGCCTGACGCTCAGCGACAATGAGGCGACCGACGCCCTTGTCGCCCGCGCCGGCGGGCCGCAGGCGGTCAACGACTGGGTCCGCGCCGCCGGGATCAGGGGCCTGCGCGTCGACAGCAACACCCGCGACCTGCTCGCCCGCGCCAAGGTGACGGGCATTGGCTTCGGCGATGAAGCCGCGATGGAATCCGGCCTTTCCGCGGCGCAGCGCGACGCCCGCGACATGCCCAATCTGGGCTTCGCCGCCGATCCGCGCGACACCGCCACGCCGCGGGCGATGGACGACCTGCTCGCCGCGATCCGCCTGGGCAGGGTGCTGCGGCCCCAGACGACCGCGCTGATGCTGTCGGTCATGGAACGCTGCAAGACCGGCAAGACCCGGCTGCGCGCCATGCTGCCGCCGGGCACCCGCATCGCGCACAAGACCGGGACGCTGAACGGCCTCGGCAACGACGCGGGCATCGTCACGCTGCCCGATGGCCGCATGTTCGTCATCTCGGTCTTCGTGATGAAGGACCATATGGGCCATGAACTGCGCGACCGCATCATGGCCGAAGCGGCGCGGGCGGCCTATGATTATTTCCTGTTCGCCCCCGATCGGCACACGGCCTGACGCATCCATCTTAACTTCCATCCCGTTTCCCGATAGGCTTGCGGACACAGGCAGGAGGGGATGCGATGGACGACAAGACGGCGGCGTTCCGCGACTTTTGGCCCTATTATCTCCAGGAACATGCCCATGCGGGCACGCGGGCGATGCACTATGCCGGCACCAGCCTGGTCGTGCTGCTGATCGCCGCGCTGCCGGTCGCGGGAAGCTGGTGGATGATCCCCGCCGTGCCCCTCGCCGGCTATGGCTTCGCCTGGATCGGCCACAGCCTGATCGAACATAACCGCCCGGCGACCTTCCGCTATCCCTTCTGGTCGCTGCGGGCCGATTTCGTGATGTGGTTCCGCTTCCTGACCGGAAGAATGGCCCGCGACCTGAAACGCGCCGGCGTCCGCCCCGACGGCAGCATAGACCCCGCCCTGCGCCGCGAATTGTGATGGTCCCGACCGGTTTGGGTGGATTCCTGCCATTCCCCCTCCCGCAGGCGGGAGGGGGCTAGGGGGTGGGCTGGCACGACATCAGCGTGAATTTTCAACGGCTAAGCTGGAAGCTCGCTACGCTCGCGCCCACCCCTAACCCCTCCCGCCTGCGGGAGGGGAAGGTCTTGGATTGGCCAGTTCCCGTCCCGGATCGCCCCACCCTTCTACTTCCGCGGAATCCTTCGTGCGCTGGCCAGATGATGGGCGTGCGTGATCGCTACGGCCAGGGCGTCCGAGGCATCGGGTCCTGCGATCTTTGCGCCGGGGAGGAGGCGGGAGACCATGGCGTGGACCTGCTCCTTCGATGCATTGCCGACGCCGACCACGGATTTCTTGACGAGCCGGGCGGCATATTCGCCCACTTCCATACCGGATCGCGAAGCCGCCAGCAGCACCACGCCACGGGCCTGGCCGAGTTTGAGCGTCGACTGCGGGTTCACGTTGAGGAACACCTCTTCGACAGCCGCGCCATTGGGTTGATGTTCGAGGATGAGGTCGGTCAGCGCCAGATCGAGCACCAGCAGCCGGCTGGCCAGCGCCATGCCTGAATCGGTCTTGATCTGGCCGTTGGAGATATGGGTGAGGCGGTTGCCGTCCGCGGCGATCAGGCCCCAGCCGGTCGTGCCAAGGCCCGGGTCCAGGCCCAGGATGATCATGATATTCCCCTCGTCCCTTCACGGGAGAGGACAGGGAGGCTTGCTGGTCCGCCGGACAGGCCCGTCTGGAGGGAGACCGGACCGGGCGCGTCGGCTGCCGCGTCCTCCCGGCTTCGCCCGAGCGGCAGGGCCGCCAGAGCTTCGCATCCCTCTCCCCGCAGGGGAGAGGGAAGGGGAAGGATCAACCCAGCTTCTCCATGACTTCGTCGGAAACTTCGTAATTGCCCCAGACGGTCTGGACGTCGTCATCGTCTTCCAGCGTGTCGACCAGCTTCATCAGCGTCGCCGCATTGCTCTCGTCCACCTCGACGGTGGTCTGTGGCTTCCATGCGAGCTTGGCGCCTTCGGCCGGACCGAGCTTGGCCTCCAGCGCCCTGGCGACTTCGTGCAGCGCGTCCATGGCGGTCCAGATCTCATGCTCGTCCTCGTTCGAGGAGACGTCGTCCGCACCCGCTTCCAGCGCCGCTTCGAAGATCGCGTCGGCATCGCCCGCGCTCGCCGGATAGGTGATGAGGCCCATGCGGTCGAAACCGTGGCTGACCGCGCCCGAAGCGCCCAGATTGCCGCCATTCTTGGAAAAGGCCGTGCGGACGTTGGTTGCGGTGCGGTTGCGGTTGTCGGTCAGCGCCTCGACGATGATGGCCACGCCGCCGGGACCATAGCCCTCGTAACGGATTTCCTCGTAATTCTCCATGTCGCCGCCGATCGCCTTGTCGATCGCGCGCTGGATATTGTCCTTTGGCATGGACTGCGCCTTGGCGGCGTTGACCGCAAGGCGGAGGCGCGGGTTCATGTCCGGGTCGGGCATGCCCATCTTCGCCGCCACGGTGATTTCGCGCGACAGCTTGGAGAACATCGAGGAGCGCTTCTTGTCCTGCGCGCCCTTGCGATGCATGATGTTCTTGAATTTGCTATGGCCGGCCACGGCCTGCTCCTGACTTGTCTGTTTGTTCGATGCGGGCTCTCTAGCGAGCGCGCCCTTGATGCGCAATGTCAGACGAGGATCGCGGTGCCCGAGGCGGTCACCATCAGCATCGACCCGCTGGACCCGACGGTCTCATAATCCAGGTCGACGCCGACGACCGCATTGGCGCCCAGCGCCGCGGCGCGGGTGCGCATTTCCGCGATCGCCTGTTCGCGGGCACGCTGGAGCACGTCCTCATAGGCGCCCGAGCGCCCGCCGACGATGTCGCGCACGCTGGCGAACAGGTCGCGGAACAGGTTTGCGCCCACGATCACCTCGCCGGTGACGATGCCGAGATATTCCTTCGCAGGCCGGCCTTCCAGCGAAGGGGTGGTGCTGACGATGATCCCGGTCATGGACGCTCTCCCCGCGCTGCGATTTATTCGATGCCCAGCGCCGTCTTGTATGTTTCCAGCAGCGCTTCGGCTTCCATGCGGGCATTGCGCTCCATCTTGCGCAGGCGGACGATGGACCGCATCGTCTTCACGTCATAGCCATTGGCCTTCGCCTCCAGATAGACGTCCTTTATATCGTCCGCGATGCCCTTCTTTTCCTCTTCCAGACGCTCGATGCGCTCGATGAAGAGGCGTAGCTGTTCGGCGGCGACATTGCCATCGCTCATGGGAATCTCCAGTAAATGTGAATCGGTTGATGAATCGGTCGGCGCCTGCCTCTAATGATTGTCGGCGTTCTTCGCCACACTCTCCTGCATGCGGGCGATCTGTTCCGGCGTCGCCTCGCCCTGATGGCGGGATTTCCATTCGGCAAAGGGCATGCCATGGATGATCTCGCGCGCCTCCTCCTTGCCGATCGTGCCGTCCGCCTCCGCGATCCAGTCGGCCAGGCAGTTGCGGCAGAAGCCCGCCGTTCCCATCAGGTCGATATTCTGGACATCGGTGCGGTGCTGCAAATGCGCCACCAGCCGTCGGAAGGCGGTTGCGGCAACCGCATCACTGAGTATGTTATCGCTCACGGCGAACCTTTCGCTGATCATCATCCTGTCGTGCAGCACGGATAATCGAAAACCGCGCCCTGGCAAACCAGAGGCGACCATGACGGCCAGGAGACAAGAGGAATGACGAAATTACCGCCCCGTTCGCGCAAGGTCCGCATATTGGCGACCCTTGGCCCCGCGAGCGACAGCCCGGAAATGATCCGGGCGCTGTTCGTCGCCGGGGCCGACGCTTTCCGCATCAATATGAGCCATGGCGCGCATGAGGATCATGCCGCGCGCATCGCGACGATCCGGGCGCTGGAAAAGGAATTCGGACGTCCTACGACAATCCTGGGCGACCTTCAGGGGCCGAAGCTGCGCGTCGGGACATTCGATCGCGGGCTGGCGGTGCTGGAAACGGGCGCGGCCTTCGTGTTCGACAGCGATCCTGCGCCGGGCGATGCGACGCGGGTCAACCTGCCCCATCCGGAGATCTATGCGGCTCTGGTGCCCGAAACCCGGCTGTTGCTGGACGACGGCAAGATGGTGCTGCGGGTCAAGAAGGTGGCGGAGGATCGCATCGACGCGGTGGTCGAGGTCGGCGGTACCCTTTCCAACCGCAAGGGCGTGAACGTGCCCGATGTGGTCGTGCCGGTGCCGGCGCTGACCGAAAAGGACCGGCGCGACCTGAGCTTCGCGGTCGAACAGGGCTGCGACTGGATCGCCCTGAGCTTCGTCCAGCGGCCGGAAGACCTGGCCGAGGCGCGCAAGCTGATGGGCGGCTATGGCGCATTGATGGCGAAGATCGAGAAGCCGGCGGCTGTCCAGCGGCTGGAGGAGATCATCGAACTGGCCGACGGCGTGATGGTGGCGCGGGGCGACCTTGGCGTGGAACTGCCGCCCCAGGCGGTGCCGCCGCTGCAGAAGCAGATCGTGGCGACCGCGCGCCGCATGGGTCGGCCCGTCGTGGTGGCGACGCAGATGCTGGAATCCATGATCAAGGCGCCGACGCCCACCCGCGCCGAAGTGTCCGATGTCGCGACCGCGGTCTATGACGGGGCCGACGCGATCATGCTGTCAGCGGAAACGGCGGCGGGCGACTGGCCGGTCGAGGCGGTGACGATGATGGACAGCATCGCCCATAGCGTGGAGCGCGATCCGGGCTATTTCGGGCGGCTGCACTATACCGAGACGAAGCCCGATCCCACCACCGCCGATGCGCTGGCGGAGGGCGCCGGCAGCATCGTGTCCGTCGTCGGGGCGAGCGCGATAACCTGCTTCACCTCTTCGGGCAGCACCGTGCGCCGCGTGGCGCGCGAGCGGCCGATGACACCGATCCTGGCGCTGACGCCGCGGCAGGATACGGCGCGCAAGCTGGGGCTGACCTGGGGCGTGCATGCCGTCCGGACCAAGGACATCGGCACGTTCGAGGAGATGATCGGCAAGGCCCGCCGCATGGCGCTGCGCCACGATATGGTCGAGAAGGGCGGCAAGATCGTCGTGCTGGCCGGCGTGCCTTTCGGGACGCCGGGGTCGACCAATGTGCTGCATGTGGCCGCGATTCGCGGAGATGAGCTGAGGGGCCGGGACGAGGGCTGAATGCCGATCGGTCCTGAGGGGCGTGCTCCTGCCTTCGCAGGGGCATGTCCAGCTTAGACGGTTGGGCTTCGAAGCAACGCCAGCTCTGCCAGTTCCCGGCGCAGCGTCGCCGCATCGCGGAACAGGTGGCCGCGCATGCCTTCCGTCTCGGCCGCCAGGACATTTTCCTCGCGGTCATCAATGAACAGCGCCTGTTCCGCGCTCAAACCGAATCGCTCCAGCGCCAGCCGGTAGATCGCGGGGTCGGGCTTCACCAGCTTTTCCGCGCCGGAGACCACGATGTCGCGGAAGGGGGCGAACAGCGCCGACTCCCGAGCATGGAATGGCGCCCAGAATTCATGGCTGAAATTGGTGATGGCGAAGAGCGGAATGCCGCCCTCGTGCAATTCAAGGACGATCTCCGGCATGCCCTCGACTGCCGGTCCTACGCTGTCGATGAACTTCTCGCCCCAGAGGCGAATCAGCGCCGCATGTTCGGGATGGCGCGCGATCAGCTCTGCGCTGGTTTCCGCGAAGGGGCGGCCCTGATCGTGCTGGAAGTGCCAGTCCAGCGTCACCACGTCACGGAGAAACGCATCGAGCGCCCGATCGTCATCGATCAGGCGCTCGTACAGAACCCTTGGGGTCCAGTGATACAAGACATTGCCAACGTCAAAGACGACGGCGGCAATATCCGCCATGAATCAGCCCTGGCGGGCCTTGAAGCGGCGGTTGGTCTTGTTGATGACATAGGTGCGGCCGCGACGGCGGATCACGCGGTTATCCCGGTGACGGCCCTTGAGCGACTTGAGCGAATTGCGGATCTTCATGGAACCAGCCTTTGAATGAATCTTGCGTGATCGAAAATCGAAGCGCAGCCCCTATGGGCGGGACGGCCGAAAGTCAAGGGCGGCCGCCCGCTTTTCGCTCCATCGCCGCGCCGTTCATCCTGCATGCAGCAAATCCGTGGCTTGACGCTTTTAAGGGATTAGCGGCGCGGTGTCGTGTAGAGGCTGTTCATCCCCTGGAGTGCCATCCATGTCGAATCCGTCCATGTTGAAGAAGATCGTCCTTCCGTCCCTGCTCGCCCTGGGGCTCAGCGGCTGCGCCACGGCTGTTCCACCCGTGGAGGTGACGCGGTTCCATATCGACGATCCGGCGCGCAACGGGACCATCGCCGTCGAGGAAATGGCCGGCAACCCCGATGTCGGCCTGGAATTCCGCACCTATGCCGCCGCGGTCGAGCAGGAATTGCAGCGCGTGGGCTTCACCACGGCCGCACAGGGGGCGAAGAGCGACTATGTCGCGCTGGTGAGTTTTCGCCGCACCTTCCGCGAACCCGAAAGCTATGGCGCCAATGGCAAGCCGGTAAGCGTCGGCGTGGGCGGCGCCGTGGGCAGCGGCGGCTATTCCGGCCTGGGGCTGGGCATCGGCATCAACCTGTCGGGCAAGCCCAAGGGGCAGGTCTTCACCGAATTGCAGGTGCAGATACGCCGCCGCGCCGATTCGACCACCATCTGGGAGGGCCGGGCGCAGACCGGGGCGCGGGAGGGAACGCCCGCATCGCAGCCGGGTCTGGCGGCGCAGAAGCTGGCGACGGCATTGCTGGGGGGCTATCCGGGCGAATCGGGGCGGACTATAACCGTCAGATGAGCATCTCGATCACAAGTGCCTTCGACAGCGGCAATATTCGCGTCCTTTCCATTTCCGCCACGTCCGCAGGCGTCCGCGCCGAGCTGGAGATCGTCAAAGACCGGCAGAGCGACTTCTACCAATGGTTCCACTTCCGCGTGGCTGGCGTGGCCGGGCGGGAAGTCGAACTGGCGATCGTCAATTGCGGCGCGTCGGCCTATCCCGACGGCTGGCCAGGCTATAAGGCGCGCTATAGCGAGGATCGGGAGAATTGGCTTCTGGCGGACACCGGCTATGCCGACGGGACGCTGACGATCCGTCTTTCGCCCGACAGCAATGCGGTGTGGCTCGCCTATTTCGCGCCCTATTCGATGGAACGGCACCATGATCTGGTCGCCTGGGCGGCGTCGCAGCCGGGGGTGGAGCATCGCGAACTGGGGCTGACGGTGGACAGGCAGCCGCTCGACCTGCTGGTGCTGGGGGAAGGACCGAAGAAGGTCTGGCTCTACGCCCGCCAGCATCCGGGCGAAAGCATGGCCGAATGGTGGATGGAGGGTGCGCTGGAGCGGCTCTGCGACGAGGAGGACGCCGTGGCGCGGCTGCTGCGCAGGGAGGCGACCTTCTACATCGTGCCGAACATGAATCCGGACGGCAGCCGTCGCGGCCATCTGCGGACCAACGCCGTGGGCATCAACCTCAACCGAGAATGGCATGAGCCGTCGATGGAGAAGAGTCCGGAGGTGTTCCTGGTGCGCGGAGCGATGGATGAGGTCGGGGTCGACTTCGCCATGGACGTGCATGGCGACGAGGCGATCGCGGCCGTCTTCCTGGCCGGGTTCGAAGGCATTCCCTCCATCACGGAGCGGCAGTCGGCCTTGTATCGCCGCTATCGCGACACGCTGGCCGCCCGGACGCCCGATTTCCAGACGAGGAAGGGCTATCCCACCGCGCCGGCGGGCAAGGCGAACCTGTCCATGTCCACCAACCAGTTGGCCGAGCGCTTCGGCGCCGTGGCAATGACGCTGGAAATGCCGTTCAAGGATAATGACGACCTGCCGGACGCCGATTTCGGCTGGTCGCCGGCGCGGTCGATCCAACTCGCCAAGGACTGCCTGGGCGTGCTGGCGGAGATGATCGACGAAATCTGAACCCGGCCGGCCGCGGTTCAGCCGAAGAGATCGCCCAGGAAATCGGCCATCGCGCGGAAGCTGCGGCGGTCGGCTTCGGGATTATAGGCCAGGCCCCTTTCTGGCATCTTCGCGTCATGGTCGGTGAAGGCGTGCCCGGTATGGCCATAGGCATGGATCTGCCAATCGCATCCCGCTTCGGTCAGTTCCTTCGCCAGCGCGACCGTGGCTTCCGGCGGCGCGATCGGATCGTCCCAGCCGTGGCAGATCAGCAGCCGCGCGGTGATCTTCGCATGGGGAAGGGGCGGCGCATCATAGACGCCGTGGAAGCTGACGCCGCCTGCAATATCCGCTCCTGAACGGGCAAGGTCGAGCACGCATTTGCCGCCGAAGCAGAAGCCGATCGCCGCGGTCCGGCTCTCGTCCGCCTCATCGAGCGATTTCAGCAGCGCATGGGCGGCGTTCGTCCGGTCCCGCAGCAAAGTGCGGTCATCATTGAGTTCGGCCATGTAGCGGCCCATGTCCGGATCGGCCCGGCTGGTCCGCTTGCCCTGGCCGAACACATCCGCGACGAGCACGGTGTAACCGATCGCCGCGACCTTTTCGGCATAGGCGAAATCGGCCTCCTTGGTGCCCAGAACATTGGGGAAAAGCAGGATGGCCGGACGCGGAGCGGCGGCGGCATCGTCGAACACGGCCATGCTCTCGAACTGACCGCCAGGGCCTTCATGCACGGTGACGCGGCGGGTGATGGTCATGAAAGGCTCCTTGCTTCGGGGTCGGGACGCATGTTGGGATGCCATGCGGGATTGGCAAGATTGGGCCAGTTGCGGATGTTGACACCTCGCCTTCAAGGCGAGGGGCCTAATGGCGGGAAACCGCCCTATCGACCATGGATGATCCGCACTTTCGATGCAGCCTCGGCCGCGACGGCGCGGGCCTGGTCTGCGTCGATCGCGCGGGCCAGGGCGACGCCCATGCGGCGATAGGGGCGGGTCGTCGGCTTGCCGAACAGCCGCAGATCGACTTCCCCACCGGGCGTCGAGAGCGCTTCGGCCAATCCTTCGAACCCAAAGTCATCCGATTCCCGATCCGCCAATATCACCGCCGAAGCCGCGGCCCCATGCAGCGTCACTTCCGGCACCGGCAGGCCCATGATCGCGCGGGCGTGAAGATCGAATTCGCTCCAGTTCTGGGAGATCAGGGTCACCATGCCGGTATCGTGCGGCCGGGGCGAGAGTTCGGAGAAGATGACATCCTCTCCCTTCACGAAGAACTCCACGCCGAAAATGCCGTAGCCGCCCAGGTTGTCGACCACCTTGCGCGCCATGTCCTGGGCGGCGGCCAGCGCGCCGCCGGACATGGGCGTGGGCTGCCAGCTTTCCTGATAGTCGCCGCGTTCCTGCCGATGGCCGATAGGCGGACAGAAGCTGACGCCGTCACGGCTGCGCACGGTCAGCAGCGTGATCTCATAGTCGAAGGCGATGAATTCCTCGACGATCACCCGGCTGCGGTCGCCGCGCATGTTCGCGACTGCATAGTCCCAGGCGGCTTCCAGTTCCTCAATCGTGCGGACCGTGCTCTGGCCCTTGCCGGATGAGGACATGACCGGCTTGATGACGCAGGGAAGGCCGGTATGCGCCGCCCCCGCCCGCACTTCCTCCAGCGTTTCGGCGTAGCGATAGCGGGAGGTGCGCAGCCCCAGTTCGACCGCGGCGACTTCGCGAATGCGGTCGCGGTTCATGGTCATGATGGTGGCGCGGGCCGAAGGGACGACCGTCACGCCGCGCGCCTCGAAATCGGCCAGGACCTCGGTGCGGATCGCCTCGATTTCGGGGACCACGAAGTCGGGCCGATGCTTTTCGATGGCTTTGGCGAGCAGGTCGGCGTCAAGCATGGAGAAGACTTCAAACCCGTCCGCCACCTGCATGGCAGGCGCGCCCGCATAGCTGTCGCAGGCGATGACCTGCGCGCCGAGGCGCTTGGCGGAGATCACGAATTCACGACCCAGTTCGCCCGAGCCCAGAAGGAGGATCTTCGCGGTAAAGGCCATGGCGGGACTCCTCGAAATGGACATCTTCAGCGCATTCAGCGCAGCGTGCTCCTGCTGGCGCAGGAGCACGTCATTTCTATTCTTTAAAGTTCAGCGTCCATCAGTGCCGGGAAGAAGCCCTCATGGGCGCTGCGCAGGTCCGCCAGCGCCACGCCCGCCACCTTGTCGCCGCCGGTCGTGCCGATGCGAAGCGCGCCTGGAATGTCCACCCCCTGGGCGGCGGCGACGATGTACCGGCCCTGATCCTCGCCAAAGGCGCTGGCGGTCGTAAGGGCGATGCTCAGCTCCGCGCCGATCTTCCCGGCCAGCGCCATTTCCGTCACCGCGACCAGCAGGCCGCCGTCGGAAATGTCATGCACCGCATTGACCTTGCCTTCCGCGATCAGCGCCCGGACGGTTTCTGCATGGGCACGCTCCGCCGCCAGATCGACCTTCGGCGCCTCGCCCGCTTCCCGGCCGGCAATCTCGCGCAGCCAGATCGACTGGCCGAGATGGCCGCCTTCCCCGCCGATCAGCCAGATGGCGTCGCCCTCATTCTTGAAGGCCACGGTCGCCATCCCGTCGATGTCCTGGAGCAGGCCGATGCCGCCGATCGCCGGGGTGGGCAGGATCGCCGATCCGCCGCCGGTCGCCTTGGATTCATTGTACAGGCTGACATTGCCCGACACGATCGGGAAATCCAGCGCGCGGCAAGCCTCCCCCATGCCTTCCAGGCAGCCGGTGAACTGCGCCATGATCTCTGGCCGCTGCGGATTGGCGAAGTTCAGGCAATTGGTGACGGCGAGCGGCGTCGCGCCGACGGCGCTGATGTTGCGATAGCATTCCGCGATCGCCTGCTTGCCGCCCTCATAGGGGTCCGCATAGCAATAGCGCGGCGTGCAGTCGGTGCTGATCGCGATGCCCTTCCGCGTGCCATGGACGCGCACCACCGCCGCGTCGCCGCCGGGGCGCTGCACCGTGTCGGCGCCCACCATATGGTCGTACTGCTCCCAGATCCAGCGGCGAGAGGCGATGTCGGGAGATCCCATCAGCCTGACGAGATCGGCGCCGATGTCGGCGCTCTCGCTGATCTCGCCCAAGGGCTGCACGCCCGACCAGGCCTTATATTCATCCTTCGCCATCGCCGGACGGTCGTAGAGCGGCGCATCGTCGGCCAGCGGGGCCAGCGGAATGTCGCACACCGTCTCGCCCTTGTGGACCAGCACCATGCGGCCGGTATCCGTCACATGGCCGATCACGGCGAAGTCCAGCTCCCACTTGCGGAAAATGGCTTCGGCAAAGGCTTCCTTGCCCGGCTGGAGCACCATGAGCATGCGCTCCTGCGACTCCGACAGCATCATCTCATAGGCGGTCATGCCGGTTTCGCGCTGCGGCACATCGTCCATGTTGAGCTGGATGCCGACGCCGCCCTTGGACGCCATTTCCACCGAGGAGGAGGTGAGGCCCGCCGCGCCCATGTCCTGGATCGCGACGATCGCGTCGGATGCCATGAGTTCGAGGCAGGCTTCGATCAGCAACTTTTCGGTGAAGGGATCGCCGACCTGCACCGTCGGGCGCTTGGCGTCGGCGTCGTCGCCGAAGTCCGCCGAGGCCATGGTCGCGCCATGGATGCCGTCGCGGCCGGTCTTCGAACCCACATAGACGATCGGATTGCCGATGCCCGAAGCGGCGGAATAGAAGATCTTGTCCGTTTCCGCGACGCCCACGGTCATCGCATTGACCAGGATGTTGCCGTCATAGGCGGGATGGAAATTCACCTCGCCGCCTACGGTCGGCACGCCGACGCAATTGCCGTAGCCGCCAATGCCATGCACCACGCCGCTGATGAGGTGCTTCATCTTCGGATGGTCGGGCCGCCCGAAGCGCAGCGCGTTCATGTTCGCCACCGGCCGCGCGCCCATGGTGAAGACGTCGCGCAAAATGCCGCCCACGCCCGTCGCCGCGCCCTGATAGGGTTCGATATAGCTGGGATGGTTGTGGCTCTCCATCTTGAAGATCGCGGCCTGGCCGTCCCCGATGTCCACCACGCCCGCATTTTCACCGGGGCCGCAAATGACCTGCGGCCCTTCCGTGGGCAGCTTCTTCAGATGGATTCGCGAACTTTTGTAAGAGCAATGCTCCGACCACATCACCGAGAAAATGCCGAGTTCGGTGAGATTCGGCTCCCGGCCGAGCGCGTTCAGGACGCGATCATATTCTTCCGGGGAAAGCCCATGGTCTGCGACGACCTGCGGCGTGATCTGGGATGCGGTGCTGGACATGTGCGCGCCTTTAGCGGGGGAGCGCCCGATAGACAATGCTGAGGCTCGCGCCCGGGCGAAAACATGATAGCTTTCCCGGCCGGACGAAAAAAAGGGGAGTTGCCCATGGAATGGATGCTGTTGCCGCTTCGTCGCTACGCCAAATTCTCCGGCCGGGCGCGGCCGCGCGAATATTGGATGTTCGTCCTGTTCCTGCTGCTCTGTTATATCGGCGTCGCGATGGTCGAGGGGATATTGGGCCTCAGCACGACCGATCACTGGTTCCAGCGCGGCCCCTGGTGGGCGGGCGCGGGCTATAGCACCCGCGGCGGTCCGCTGACGGGGCTGTTCACGCTGGCGATGATCATTCCCCATATCGCGGTTTCCGTCCGCCGCCTGCACGATACCGACCGCAGCGGCTGGTGGCTGCTGATCGTCTTCTTCCCGATCATCGGCAGCATCGTCCTGCTGATCTTCTTCATCATGAGCGGCACGCGGGGCCCCAACCGCTTCGGCCCCGATCCAGTCGAGGTGGGAGAGCCGGAATTGCGTTGAGCGCGTCGGCCCGGGCGTGCAGATTGGGGCGGTTCAAGCCACTCCCTCTCCAGCAGGCGGGAGAGGAATGGCGTCGATTGGCCACATCCTTGCAAACTCCAAAGAAAAAGGCCGGCCTCCATGGGGAGGGCCGGCCCGCACTTGCAGGAAAACGGAAAGGATCAGGCCTTGCAGCTCAGCGCGCTCTTGCCCGGCAGGGTGGCGGTGATCTGCTTGCCCGAGCCCTCGACCTTGAAGCCGCCGCCTTCGAAGGGCTTGCCCGCCTCGGCGGCGGTCAGCTTCGTGGGGGCGCCGTCCTTTTCGGTGCGCACGTTCACCGTCTTGTCGTCGCTCATGAAGTCGACGAAGATCAGGCTGTTGTCCTTGCAGCGATATTGATGGCTTTCCTTCACCATCGGCGGCAGTTCGACGGGAGCGGCATTGGCCAGCTTTTCGGCCATGGGATCGGCGGGGCCGCCCACCACTTCGGGTTCGTCATTCTTGTTGCAGGCGGAGAGCAGCGCAAGCGCCGCCACGGAGATCAGGGGGAGATGATATTTCATAGCGGTCCTTCTATGTGCACTAGCCACGCCAAGCGTCAACGCAAAACTGCCACGAGTCCGCCAGCCAGTGGCGCGACGTCATGACGTTTTCGTGAATGGCGGCCGGAATCGGCTCCCAGGGCCCATGCGGGCTTGACCGGGCGGGCGGGGGTCGCCAATGCAGGGACATGGCGCAAGACAGCATGACCCATGAGGGCGATCCGTCGCAGATGTCGTTCGAAGATGCGCTGCGCGCGCTCGAATCGATCGTCCGGCGGCTGGAGAGCGGGGATGTGCCGCTCGACGAATCCATTTCGCTCTATTCGCAGGGCGAGGAACTGCGGAAACGCTGCATGGAACGGCTGCAGGCGGCCGAAGCGCGCATCGCCAAGCTGACGATCGACGCCGGCGGCGCCGTGACCGGCGCTCAGCCCTTCGGTTCGGACTGAGCGTGCAGCGTGCGGGAGAGGCGGCCATGAGCGGACCCGACTCCGCCTCGCCTCGGTCGATCGGTCTGGTGGCCGACCGCGCTGCGGCGGTGGCGGCCGACATCGACCGCCTGTTCGACGCGCTGCTGGCGGTTCCCGACGACCCGCGCCGGCGCCTGCACGAAGCGATGCGCCATGCGGCCATGGGCGGAGGCAAGCGGCTGCGTCCGCTGCTGGTGCAGGCGGCCAGCGACCTGTTCAACATCTCGCGGGATTCGGCGCTGCGGGTCGGCGTCGCGGTGGAATGCATCCATGTCTACTCGCTGGTGCATGACGATCTTCCGGCGATGGACGACGACGACCTTCGCCGGGGCAAGCCGACCGTGCACAAGGCATTTGACGAGGCGACGGCGATCCTCGCGGGCGATTGCCTGCACGACTTGGCCTTCGAAGTGCTGGCGGACGAGGAGACGCATCCCGATCCTTTCGTCCGGGTCGAGCTGGTGAAGGCGCTGGCCGTCGCCAGCGGCACCAGCGGCATGGCGGGCGGCCAGATGATGGACCTGGAGGCGGAGAAGACCAGCTTCGACCTGCCCACGGTCACGCGGCTCCAGCAGTTGAAGACCGGCGCGCTGATCGGCTTCTGCGTCGATGCGGCGGCGATCATGGCCCGCATCCCGCCGGAGGGGCGGACGCGCCTGCACGGCTATGCCCGCGACATCGGCCTTGCCTTCCAGATCGCGGACGACCTGCTCGACGTAGAGGGGGACGCCGTTCTCGCCGGCAAGGCGCTGGGCAAGGACGCGGCGGCGGGGAAGGAAACCTTCGTCTCCCTGCTGGGGGTGGAGCGGGCGCGGGAACAGGGCCGCCTGCTGGTCGAGCAGGCGAAGGCGCATCTGCACGGCTTCGGGCCGGAGGCCGACCTGCTGCGCGCCATTGCCGACTATATCGTGGAAAGGGATCGTTAGGGGCATGAGCAAGCAGAGGGTGGGGGTCTATCCCGGGACATTCGATCCGATCACCTTGGGTCATATGGACATCATCCGGCGCGGCGCGAAGCTGGTCGACAAGCTGGTGATCGGCGTCACCACCAACATCTCCAAATCTCCGATGTTCTCCGACGATGAACGGCTGGATATGGTGCGGCGCGAATGCGCGGGCATCGACACGGAAATCGTCGTCACGGGCTTCAACTCGCTGCTGATGGACTTTGCCGAATCGCAGGGGGCGAGCGTCATCATCCGGGGCCTGCGCGCCGTCGCTGACTTCGAATATGAATATCAGATGGCGGGGATGAACCAGCAGATCAACGGCCGGGTCGAAACCGTTTTCCTGATGGCGGACGTGTCGTTGCAGCCGATCGCTTCCCGTCTGGTCAAGGAAATCGCGCTCTATGGCGGGCCGATCCACAAATTCGTCAGCCCCGCCGTGCGCGAGGAAGTGGAGGCGCGGGTCGCCGCCATCGGCCTGAAAGGGCAGGGCTGAAGGCTCCACTCAGCCTTCGTTCAGTTGCCAATCGCGAAGAGGGCGCTATCAGGGCAAGTTCGCACCTGGGCAAAATTTGAGGAAAGCTTCATTCATGCGGTTCACGTCGGCGCTCAAGACCGTGGCGATCGGTTTCGCTCTCTATGCATCGAGCAGCGCGGCCCTGGCCCAGGGCGGCGGTGGGCGCAATGCCGAGGAGATGAAGAAGGAGGAGGCGGCCGTGCGCGCGGAGCAGGCCGCCAAGCAGCTCGGCCTCGACCCCGCTTCCAAGCTGCCGCCGGCCACGGTGCCTGTCGATCCCCAGAATGTCTGGGACCTGGACCTGTCGAGCGGCGGCCGCGTGCGCATCCAGTTGCGTCCCGACATCGCGCCCGGCCATGTCGAGCGGATCAAGGAGTTGACGCGCCAGGGCTTCTACAACGGGCTCAAATTCCACCGCGTCATTCCCGGCTTCATGGCGCAGGGCGGCGACCCCAAGGGGGACGGGACCGGGGGGTCGACGCTGCCGGACCTGAAGGCCGAATTCAATCCGATGCCGCATCTGCGTGGCACCGTCTCCATGGCCCGCGCCCAGAGCGAGGACAGCGCGAACAGCCAGTTCTTCATCGTCTTCCTGCCGCGCATGCAGCTCGACAAGAAATATACGGTGTTCGGCCGCGTGATCGAGGGCATGCAATATGTCGATGCCATCCATCAGGGCGAACCGCCCGCCGATCCGACCATCATCCTCCAGGCCTCGATCGAAAGCGACGGCAGACCGCCGGTGACGGCACTGCCGACGCCGCTTGCTCCGCCCGCGCCCTCGATCGTCGCGCCGCCGGCGAAGAAGCCCGCGCCCGCAAGGAAGCCGGCCGCGCCGAAGAAGAAATAGTCAGGCCGGGTGAATGCGTGCTCCTGCGAAGGCAGAAGCCCAGTCCCGCCGCCTGAACTGGGCTTCTGCCTTCGCAGGAGCACTTGATATGCTGTTCTAGAGCATTCGACCATGCGCGTAGATCTGTTCGATTTCGACCTCCCGCCTGAAAGCATCGCGCTTCGCCCTGCTTCCCCGCGCGACGCGGCCCGGCTGCTGCTGGTGCCCGGCGACGCGCCCTTCCAGGACCGGATCGTGCGCGATCTGCCCGACCTGCTGCGCGCCGGCGACGTGCTGGTGTTCAACGACACCAGGGTCATTCCCGCCCAATTGGAGGGGATGCGCGGCCAGGCCAGGGTCGGCGCCACGCTCCACAAGCGGCTCGGTCTGCGCCAATGGCAGGCCTTCCTCCGCAACGCCAAGCGGGTGCGCGATGGCGACCGGATCGACTTCGGCAATGGCGTCACCGCTGTGGCCGGCCCGCGCGACGAGGACGGTGGCGTCACGCTCCGCTTCGAGGGTGAGGAGCCGGTCGAGCTGTTGCTGGAACGGGCGGGCCGGATGCCGCTGCCCCCCTATATCGCCAGCAAGCGCCCGACCGACGAGCGCGACCGCAGCGATTACCAGACCATGTTCGCGCGGGAAGACGGCGCGGTCGCCGCCCCCACGGCGGCGTTGCACTTCACGCCCGAATTGATGGCACCGGTCGAAAAAGCCGGCGTCCGGACCGAAACGCTGACGCTGCATGTCGGCGCCGGCACCTTCCTGCCGGTAAAGGCGGACGATACGGACGATCACCGGATGCATGCCGAATGGGGGCGGATCGACCAGGCGACGGCGGACCGCCTCAACGCCGCACGGGCGGCCGGCGGCCGGCTGATCGCGGTCGGCACCACCAGCCTGCGCCTGCTGGAAAGCGCGACGGGGGAGGACGGCATCATCCGTCCTTTCGCGGACGAGACGCGGATATTCATCACGCCGGGCTATCGTTTCCGCGCAGTCGACGGGTTGATGACCAATTTCCACCTGCCCAAATCGACCCTGTTCATGCTGGTAAGCGCCTTGATGGGCACGGAGAAAATGCTGTCGGTCTATCGGCACGCCATTGATGGCGGCTATCGTTTCTACAGCTATGGCGATTCTAGCCTGCTTCTACCACAGCCTTAAGGCCGCTCATGTTGATGCTCCATCGACCGCGGGATGGGGCTTCCCGTTTTGCAAGGCGGTTCGAGGAATGAAAGTCGCACTGGCGCGCTGCCCTGTCTCGCGTTAAGTCTTTCTTTGATGACGATTGACCCGCTGGTGCTGTTGCAGGCTTACGCGATCGGCGTGTTTCCCATGTCCGACGACCGCGAGGCGGAGGAGGTGTACTGGATCGAGCCGAAGCGACGGGCGATCATGCCGCTCGACGGTTTCCACATCTCCCATTCGCTGGCCAAGACGATCCGGCGGGAGCGGTTTCGGGTTACCGCCAATCGCGATTTCGCAGGCATCGTCCGGCTCTGTGCAGAAGCCGCGCCGGACCGCCCGTCCACCTGGATCAACCATCCGATCGAGCGTGCCTATCGCCATCTGCATGAAATAGGTTTCGCCCACTCCGTTGAGGTGTGGGAGGGGGAGGAACTGGTGGGCGGCCTTTATGGCGTGGCGCTGGGGCGGGCCTTTTTCGGGGAAAGCATGGTGTCGCGACGCGCCGATGCTTCGAAAGTGGCGCTGGCCTGGCTGACCGCCCGCATGCGTTTCGGCGGTTTCACCCTGCTCGACTGCCAGTTCATGACCGATCATCTGCGGTCATTGGGTGCGATCGAAATCAGCCAGCGCGACTATCTTCAATCATTGGCGGGCGCATTGGACGGCGTGGCGCTGGGGGCGGGGCGGGGCGTGCTGGCGGCCGGTTCCGGCGTCTGGGCGGAGCTGGCATTTTCGCCGCTTGCCGGGGACGCCTTGGCCCGCGCGCCGTCCGACACTTCGCCCTTGTCGCCCAGCTTCACCGTATCGGGACCGGTTTCCGGCCATGACATCGTGCAGCTCCTGACCCAGACGTCGTAGACCGGGTGCTGCACGACATTGCGGTCGGGCCGTTCCCGGAACAGCCAGCCGGAAAAGTTGCGGCGCCATTTATTGTCGGCGGTGCTGCGCACGTCGAGCTGAACGAAGGCGCCGGTTTCCTGCACATTTTCCCAGGGCGCCGTGGTTTCGCAGGCCTGCAGCCGAACAATGGCATCGCCCACGCGCAGCGCTTCGCCCGGCTTCATCGTCAGGTCGGTGGTGATGCCGTTGCGCTTGTTGAGCAGGCCGATCACCGCCACCCGCTCGTTCATCGGCGTGCCGGTGAGGGGAGACTCGTCGCCATTGCGGATCTTCTGCCCCTCGATGCGGACAGGACCGCCCTGGTTCTGCGTCGGCAGATCGTCGCCGCCGCAACCGGCCAGTACCAGGGTGCAGCCGAGAATCGGCAGGAAACGTCCCGCCGGGCGCCGCATCATGATGCGTCGGGGCTCCACGCCTCATAATCGCCGGTCGCCTTCTGGCGCAGGCCGCCCTTTTCCAGCGCGCCGGTGGGGCGGTAGGCCTGGGCCGTGCCGGTGGCGTTGGGGGTGAAGTCCCTTTCCCAGATGCGCGGGGGCGGCAGGAAACTCTCCGGCGCGCCCTCGATCGAATGATGCAGCCAGCCATGCCATTCGGCGGGCACGCGGCTGGCGTCGTTCGCGCCATTATAGATGACCCAGCGCCGGGTCAGTCCATTGGGGTCGGTGCCGCCTTCATAATAGACATTGCCCTGATGGTCCTCACCCACCTTCGTGCCCTTGCGGGAGGTGTAGAGCGAGGTGCCGATGGTCGCGCCATCCCACCAGGTGAAGATCTTGCCAAGGATTCCCATGGGCGAAGCGCTTAGCCGTTGCGGCTGGCGCTTGGCAAGGCGGTTCTGGTCAGCGGGGGCAGAAATTGAGGGGGTTTGACGAGGACGGCCGGTCGCAATCGCCCCAGGTGACGCGGTCGCCTTCCCTGATGCCCAGCTCCGCCGCCCTGCCGCCGCGCAGTTCGAGGACGGCGGCGACCGGGATGCCGGCGGAGACCGGCTCGCGGGAATAAGGGGCGGCGTTGGCCTTCAGGAAGGCGATGCTGCCGTCGGTGTGGATGAACAGCATGTCGAGCGGGATCAGCGTGTTCTTCATCCAGAAGCTGGCCGGGCGGGGCGGTGACATGGGGAAGAGCATCCCGGAATCGGGGGCGAGCGACTTGCGGAACATCAGGCCCTGTTCCTGCTGCTGTTCGGTAAGGGCGAGTTCGACGGTGAAGCGGTGAGCGGTTTTGGCGGTGTGGATGGTGAGGGGGAGGAGGGTGGTTTGCCCGGTGGCGGTGGGCGCGGCGGTGTTTTCGGCTTTGGGGGCGGATGGGGAGCAGGCGGCCGGGAGAATTGCAAGCAGAAGGAGGAGGAAGGGCTTCATGGGGGTGAGGTATCACAGCCTGGCGGTTAACAAACAGGGTGCTGAGCGGCTACTCATCCGCTTCCGGCACTTCCCCCGGCGCGGCGTCGGTCCAGCGGCGGGCGGTGGCGTAATCATGGCCGGCGCGCAGGAAGGCGGCAATCCATTTTTCCCGCTGCTTTAGGTCCGGTCGTTCCTGGGCATAGGGGCCGATCCGCTTGCGCCGGGCGAAGCGGTCGGCGGCGGACCAGCTTTCCCTTTCGGTCTGGGCGTGGGCTTCCACCCGGTCGGCTTCCGCTATGCCATCGGCGCGCAGGGTTTCCGCGACCCGGCGGGCGCCATAACCGCGGCGGCTGAGCGCGCCGCTTTTCATCACGGCATAACCGGCATCGTCGACATAGCGCAATTCGCTCAGCCGATCGACCAGCGCCTGCGGATCGGCGGGGTCTTCGCCGCCCCAGCCACGTTCCTTGATCTTGCGGCCCAGATAGGCGAGCAATTTGGCCCGGCTGGTGGCGAAGCGCGCCACATAACGCAGCGCAAGTTCGCGCATGGCCTCTTCATCGAGCGGGGCAGGAGGGCGTTTGCCGGTCATGGCAATGCTTCATGCCTGTTGCGCCTTGATTATGCCACAGTCGGGCCGGAATTTTACCGCCCCTTTTGGGGTAAAAGCCCAAGCTGGAATGCAACTATCCGGTGCAAAGCGGCTTGAAAGCTGTTAGCGGCGCGCCGGAATATGACAAACATGACATTGGGTGACACCAATATGACGGGTTCGCAAAGCATGATGGCACCGACGCCAACCACCGACGATCTGCCCCGCCGTTTCTCCGACTTCGAGACGCTGGGCGAAGCGCTGGACTATGCTGCGACCGGGCGGCGCGGCCTGAACTTTCACGACGCGCGGGGGAATCTGGCGCGACCCTATCCCTTTGCGGAGCTTCGCGAGGACGCCGTCGCCTGCGCCCACCGGCTGATCGCCCATGGGGTGAAGCCGGAGGATCGCGTGGCCCTGGTGGCGGAGACGGGCCCGGATTTCGCGCAATTGTTCTTCGGCATCGTCTATGCGGGCGCCTGGCCGGTGCCGCTGCCGCTGCCGACCAGCTTCGGCGGCAAGGAAAGCTATATCGACCAGTTGAACGTCCAACTGTCGAGCTGCGACCCGATGCTGTTCCTCTTTCCCAAGGAACTGGAGGAGATGGCGGGGGAATCCGGCCGTCAAAAGGCGGTCGAGAGCATCGCCTTCGAGGATTTCATCGCGCGGGAAGCCGTGCCCTGCGATCTGCCGCAGGCGAAGGGCGAGGAGATCGCCTATCTGCAATATTCGAGCGGTTCGACCCGCTTCCCCCATGGCGTGGCGGTGACGCATCATGCGCTGCTCAGCAATCTGGCGGCGCACAGCCATGGCATGGAACTGGTCGAGAGCGACCGCTGCATAAGCTGGCTGCCCTGGTATCATGACATGGGTCTGGTCGGCTGCTTCCTGTCCGTCGTCGCCAACCAGGTGTCGACCGACTATATGAAGACCGAGGATTTCGCTCGCCGTCCGCTGGCGTGGCTGGACCTCATCAGCCGCAACGAAGGCACCTCGATCAGCTATTCCCCGACCTTCGGCTACGACATTTGCGCGCGCCGCATGTCGAGCCAGACCAAGGCGCAGGATCGTTTCGACCTTTCCCGTTGGAGGCTCGCGGGCAACGGCGCGGACATGATCCGCCCGGATGTGATGCAGAGCTTCGTCGATGCGTTCGGGGACGCGGGGTTCAGCCCCAAGGCGTTCCTGCCGAGCTATGGCCTGGCCGAGGCCACGCTGGCCGTCACCATCATGCCGCCGGGCGAGGGCATCATCGTCGAACTGGTGGAGGAAACCGACCTTTCCGGCGGCGACGCGACCGAAGGCCGGCCGCAGCGCTTCCGCTCGATCGTCAATTGCGGCAAGCCGGCGCGCGACATGGTCGTGGAAATCCGGGACGAGGATGGAGCGAAGCTGAACGAGCGTCAGATCGGCAAGGTGTGGACCACCGGGCCGTCGCTCATGGTCGGCTATTTCCGCGATCCTGAGGCGACCGACGCCTGCATGGTCGACGGCTGGCTGGACACGGGCGACATGGGCTATTTGAGCGACGGCTATCTTTATATCGTGGGCCGCGCCAAGGACATGATCATCATCAACGGCAAGAATCACTGGCCGCAGGACATCGAATGGGCGGTGGAGCAGCTTCCCGGCTTCAAGCAGGGCGACATCGCCGCCTTTGCCATCACCACGCCGGGCGGCGAGGAAGCGCCCGCCGTGCTGGTGCATTGCCGGACCTCCGACAATGATGAGCGTACCCGGCTGCGCGACCAGATCCGCGAACGCGTGCGGGCGATCACCGGCATGAACTGCGTGGTCGAACTGGTGCCGCCGCGCACTTTGCCGCGCACCAGCTCGGGCAAGCTCAGCCGGTCGAAGGCGCGCAACCTCTATCTGACCGGCGAAATCCGGCCCTACGACATCGCCGCCTGACCCTTTGCCGCGAACCGACCGGCCGGGGGCCGCTTTTTTCATCTGCTTTTGACGGCCGTTACGGATTGATAACCGCTTGCTGTTAATCCGGCCGGGTGAGACGCGGGCAAGGGCCATCTTCTGAACAGGCTTCGCGGGAGCGAATATCGCTTCGGGCGATGATGGGTCTTGCCGTCGTGCCGGGCGATGCGGCGGAACGCGTCCTTGCCGCCCAATTGCGCTCGGCCGATCATGTCGCGCTGCTGAGGCAGGCGATGAACCTCTTCGGCCTGCTGTTCCTGTGGCAGGTCTTCGGCGATCACGGCTCTGTGCCGGGGCTGATGGTCTGGAGCGCCGCGCTGCTCCTTTCCATGGCCGTCGGCGCCATCCTGCGGCGCAGGCGCAATGGCGCGGCGGCAAGCGCGACCGATCTCAGGGTCCATGGCTTCACCGGCCTGCTTCACGGCCTCGTCTGGGCGGCGTGCATGATGACGCTCTCGTCCGGGCACGGCGCCGCGCAGTTGGTGGCGCACTGGACGCTGATCAGTTGCATCATGGTCTGCGGCGCGATCAGCTATGCCGCCACTCCGCTGGCGGCGACCGGCTTCCTGCTGCCCTGCATCGTCGGGCTTGGCGCGCTGTTCGATCCGCGCGACCAGACGCCGCTGCTTGCCCTTGCCACCAGCTATGCGCTGTCGTTGCTGGTCGGCTGCTTCCTTTATGCACGGACCTTCGCCCGGCAGCACAGCGCCAGCGTGCAACTGGAGGAAAAGAGCGAGGTCGTCAGCCTGCTGCTGCGCGAATATGAACATGGCGCGTCCGACTGGCTGTGGCAGACCGATCCCGCGCGGCGGTTGAGCGGCGTGTCGCCGCGCCTTGCCGAAATGCTCGGCCGTACACCGGCCGAGGTGGAAGGCGTGCTGCTGGTGCAACTGCTGGCTGGAAATGCCTGGGAAAGCGGCCTGTTCCCGACGGAACTGCATGCGTTGGCGGATCATCTGAAGCGGCGGGAAAGCTTCAGCAACATCGTCCTGCCGGTCGAGCTGGAGGGGGATGTGCGCTGGTGGGAACTGTCCGCCTCGCCCCGCTATGACGAGGGCGGCGCCTTTCTCGGCTTCCGGGGCGTCGGCTCCGATATTACCGAACAGAAGGAATCGGCGGAACGGATCGCGCAGCTTGCGCGGTTCGACCCGTTGACCGGCCTGCCCAATCGCACGCATCTGCGCGATGTGCTGGATCAGGCCATGGGCGGCGGCGGGACGGCGGGCGCAGGGCGCGGCGGCTGCGCCTTCCTGATGATAGACCTGGACCGGTTCAAGGCGGTGAACGATACGCTGGGCCACCAGATCGGTGACAAGCTGTTGACCCAGGTGGCGCGGCGATTGCGGCATATCTGTTCCGGCGCGGAATTTTGCGGGCGCATCGGCGGCGACGAATTTGCCGTCGTCATCCCGCAACTGGGGGATAATCACGGCGTCGACAGGCTTGCGGCCCGGATCATCAACGGCCTTTCAGCCCCTTATCAGGTGGACGAACATACGCTTTACGTCGGTGCATCCGTCGGGTCGGCGGTGTCGCCACAGGATGGCCATGAATCGGAGGCGCTGATCCGCAGCGCGGACCTCGCCCTCTATCGCGCAAAGGGCGATGGCGGCGGCGTGCATTGCGCCTATGAACCGCAATTGCATGCGCAGGCGGAGGAGCGCCGCCAACTGGAACTCGCGTTGCGCGACGCGCTGGAGAAGAACCAGCTGCATGTGCTGTTCCAGCCGGTGGTGGAGGCGCAGGCGGGCATTGTCGTCGGGTTCGAGGCGCTGGTGCGCTGGACCCATCCGGACATGGGGCCGATCTCGCCAGCCAAATTCATTCCGGTCGCGGAAGAAGCCCGGTTGATCGGACCGATCGGGGAATGGGTGCTGCGGACCGCCTGCAAGGAAGCGGCATGCTGGCCCGACGGCGTGCGCATCGCGGTCAATGTCTCGGCCGAGCAGCTCGTCCATCCGAGCTTTGTCGGTGCGGTGGTGTCCGCCCTTGCGCAGAGCGGGCTGGAGGCGCGGCGGCTGGAACTGGAAGTCACCGAAAGCGTGTTCGTCAACGCCGATACCGGGGCGCTCAAGATACTCGATCAGTTGCGGGGGCTGGGCGTTCGGCTGTCGCTCGACGATTTCGGGACGGGCTATTCCTCGCTCGGCTATCTCAGCCGCACACGTTTCGACACGATCAAGATCGACCGCAGCTTCGTCGTGGGCGCGGCGAACAACAGGGCGGAAAGCCTGGCGATAATCCGCGCGGTGGTCACGCTGGCGGACAGTCTGGGCATGGCGACCACGGCGGAGGGCGTCGAAACGGAGGCCGAACTGGCCATGGTCAGGGGCCTGGGCTGCCGCAAGGTGCAGGGCTTCTATTTCGGGCGGCCCATGCCGGCGGCCGACGCGGCGGCGCTCTTCCCCGGACATCAGGTGCGCGCCCGGGCCTAGAGCCAATCGACATTCAGATGATGACGAGCCGAGCCGAAGGCCACCGAAGGTAAAATGGTGGTTTTCCGTGACCCGGAGCGCAGCCTACTCAAGGTAGGTGAGCACCGGAAGCACGGAAAAGCGTCATTTGCAGGCCGTCAGGGCTGAATGTCGATTTTCCGTGACCCGGAGCGCAGCCTACTCAAGGTAGGTGAGCACCGGAAGCACGGAAAAGCGTCATTTGCAGGCCGTCAGGGCTGAATGTCGATTGGCTCTAGGCTTCATCGCCGCGATGGAAGGACGCGACCCAAGATGCGCTCCGGGGTCCATCGAACATGGCGCAGTCTTGCCCATTCGTCGCGGCAGCATGTTCGCCCCCATGCTGCTCTCGGCCCGCCCCTTATCCGCCGCTCTCGATCCGTAATTCCATCGCCTCGGAAAGCATCCCCGCGCTTGCGATAATGGCCGGCAGCCTTCGATCGCCGCGAGGGCCGCGCGCCATGCTCCGAAAGGCCGGAGATCCCGCGAAAGGAAGGCGCTGCGCCGGCGGGCTTTGCGGACCGGGCACAGTTGGAGAACCCCGCCCGGTCCTTATCGTCACGCCTTGGTGCATTCCCCTGCACGCTTGCCGGTGACGTCATGGGTGGTGCGCAGCACGGGCTGGCCGCCCTCGGTCCTCGTCATGGTGCTGCCCAGCGTCAGCGTATCGGCGGTGAAATTGCCCTCCAGCACGATTTCGGATGTGCCCTTGCCGGATGTGCAGCTCAGCGTAGCGATCAGACGCCCCTTGCGGATCAGCTTGTCCTTGTAGGTGCAGTTCCTGCCCTCATCCCCGGCGAGAGCATTGGCGTCCGGCACGCCGGCGGCATCGACGGCGATGCAGGTCTTGTCCTCGCTCACCTGTTTCAGCGCGGCCTGATATTCGGCCGGGGTGACTGTGGGGGTATTATAGCCGGTTGTCTTGCGCGTCAGCGCCCATTCGCCCGCTTTCATGACGATCGGCGCTTCGGTCGTTTCGGGCGCGGGTTCCGGCTTGCTGCCGCAGGCGGCCAAGCCGAGAGCAAGCCCAAGCGGCAAGGCCGCCAGCGCGAATTTCTGCATATCCTCTCCCCTGTTCTCTGTTGGAACCGGTGCAGGCTCGCGCCAAGCCGTGCAAAGCGCAAGAGGAATCTGCTATCGCCTGCAGGCGCTTCGCTCACATCGCCCGCCCTTACTTCTCCGCGCAGGTCGTGCCGATCCACTTGCCGCTGGTCCTGGCCTTCATGCTCATGTTCATGCCATTGGGCGCACCGGTCATCTTCATGTCCATGTGCATCTCATAGCTTTCGGGCGCATAGCTGCCGGACATGACGGCGTTCATCGTGCCGCCCTGTGACTTGCAGCTTATCTCGCCCTTCACGGAACCGCCGCTGGCGTCGAAGCCCTTGTAGGCGCAATCCTTGTTCTCCTGCCCCGAGAACATCTTGCCGCTGGGGTTGGCGGCTTCCTCCGGCGAGACGCAATATTTGATCGAGGTGCGGCTCATCATCTTCTTCATCTGCTCTTTCATCTGGTCGCCGCCGCCGGGCATGTTCGGCATGTCGATGTCCTCCAGCTCATAGCTGCCCTCCCACTGGCCGGGCTTGAGCTGGACCTTCTGCACTTCCTGACGGACCTCCTCGCGGGTTTGCGGCTCGCTCGCCTTCTTTTCGCCGCACGCCGCGAGCAGGGCGGTCGCTCCCGTCAGGCCGATCAGGATGGAGAGTGTCGGACGCATAAGCTTTTCTCCCTGTTTCCACGCCGTTTAGGGCGCGACCATATCAAGGGAGGGGGAGGATACAATGCGGAATGGGCAAGCCATATGTTCTTTATTTGTTCTAATTCTGATGCTATGCGTGTTCGACAATCGGGTGAGCGTTGATGGACTGGGAAGATGGAGAAGGGCCTACTTCGGCTCTTCGCGCGCCAGGGTGACCAGCCGGCGGTCTATCCGTCGCCGTCCGAAGGGCTGTTCGAACCGAAGCCCTGAAAGGGCGGAGGCGTACGGCTTTGCCGCTTCCCGGCACAAGAGAGCGTGAAGCCGATTGCGTCTCAAGCCAAAGGCCCCATATTCCGCTTATGTCTATCCAGATCCGCACCACGCTGGACGAGCCGGAGACCGGCGAAGGCTTCGTCCCCCACCGCCCCGCGCGCCCGGAAAAGAGCGAGGGTGGCAGGCCGTTCAAACTGGTGTCGGACTATGAGCCGTCGGGCGATCAGCCGACCGCCATAGCCGAACTGGTGGAAACCGCGCTGGCTGGCGAGAAGGACCAGGTGCTGCTGGGCGTCACCGGATCGGGCAAGACCTTCACCATGGCGAAGGTGATCGAGGCGTTGCAGCGGCCCGCTCTGGTGCTGGCGCCCAACAAGATACTGGCCGCGCAGCTTTATGGGGAGTTCAAGAGCTTCTTCCCGGAAAACGCCGTCGAATATTTCGTCAGCTATTACGACTATTACCAGCCCGAAGCCTATGTGCCGCGCTCCGACACCTATATCGAGAAGGAGTCGAGCGTGAACGAGGCGATCGACCGGATGCGCCATTCGGCCACGCGTGCGCTGCTGGAACGCGACGATGTGCTGATCGTGGCGTCGGTGTCCTGCCTCTACGGCATCGGCTCGGTCGAAACCTATTCGGCCATGACCTTCGCGATGAAGAAGGGGCAGGTCGAGGACCAGCGGGAGATCATCCGAAAGCTGGTCGCGCTCCAGTACAAGCGCAACGACGCGGCGTTCGCGCGCGGCAATTTCCGGGTGAAGGGCGACAATCTGGAGATTTTCCCGTCGCACTATGAGGACACCGCCTGGCGGGTCAGCTTCTTCGGCAATGAGATAGAGGACATTGTCGAATTCGACCCGCTGACCGGCAAGAAGGTCGCGAGCCTGGACTTTGTGAAGGTCTTTCCCAATTCGCACCACGTGACGCCGGGCCCGACGCTGAAGCAGGCGATGGAGGCGATCCGCTTCGAACTGGCGGAGCGGCTGAAGGAATTGCAGGCCGAGGGCAAGCTGCTGGAGGCGCAGCGGCTGGAGCAGCGGACCAATTTCGACCTGGAGATGATCGCTGCCACCGGCTCCTGCGCGGGGATCGAAAATTATTCGCGTTTCCTGACCGGCCGTCTGCCGGGCGAGCCGCCGCCGACGCTGTTCGAATATCTGCCGGAAAATGCGCTGCTGTTCGTGGACGAAAGCCACCAGACCGTGCCCCAGATCGGGGCGATGGCGCGGGGCGACCATCGGCGGAAGATCACGCTGGCCGAATATGGCTTCCGCCTGCCGAGCTGCATCGACAACCGGCCCTTGCGCTTCAACGAATGGGACGCGATGCGGCCGCAGACGGTCAGCGTCTCCGCAACGCCCGGGTCGTGGGAGATGGAGCAGACCGGCGGCACCTTCTCCGAACAGGTGATCCGCCCGACCGGCCTTATCGACCCGCCTGTCGAGATCAAGCCGGTGGAGGACCAGGTGGACGACCTGATCCATGAGGCGAAGGAGACGGCGAAGAAAGGCTATCGCACGCTGGTCACGACGCTCACCAAGCGCATGGCCGAGGATCTGACCGAGTTCATGCATGAGGCGGGGATCAAGGTCCGCTACATGCACAGCGATGTCGAGACGCTGGAGCGCATAGAGCTGATCCGCGACCTGCGGCTGGGGGTCTATGACGTGCTGGTGGGCATCAACCTGCTGCGCGAGGGGCTGGACATCCCCGAATGCGGGCTGGTCGCGATCCTCGACGCGGACAAGGAGGGCTTTTTGCGCTCCGAAACCTCGCTCATCCAGACGATCGGGCGCGCGGCGCGCAATGTCGAGGGACGGGTGATCCTCTATGCCGACCGCGTCACCGGATCGATGGAGCGGGCGCTCAACGAGACGTCGCGCCGCCGCGAGAAGCAGATGGCCTATAATCTGGAACATGGCATCACGCCCACCACGATCAAGCGCAACATCGGCGACATCATCGCCCATGTCGCGTCGAAGGATCAGGTGACGGTGGACACCGGGCTGGAGGACAGGCCGCACCTCGTCGGCCACAATCTGCGCGCCTATATTGAGGATCTGGAAAAGCAGATGCGGGCCGCGGCGGCGGACCTGGAGTTCGAGGAGGCCGGACGCATCCGGGACGAAATCCGCAAGCTGGAGGCGGAAGAGCTTGGCCTGCCCGCCGGGCAGCAGGTGGCGGCGCCGCGAGGACGGGCGACCGAGGGCAAGCCGGGAACGCGCAAACTGCGCTACGGGAAGGTGCAGAAGAAGTTCGGACGTTAGGGGCCGGGGAACCGTCCGCTTCTTGTTCGAACCCGCCATGCTCCTCGAAGGCGCTCGAACAAGACGCATGGTTCGTCAGAGCGCGGTTCCGCCGTCTGTGGACCATTGCACCGTGGAAACTGGGCTCCCGCCTTCGCAGGAGCACTTTGTGCCTCAAGAATAGCGGAATGGCCGCGATCCACCCGCCTTCCGTAGATCATGGCGTTTGAACGGGGCTTCCATACGCCGCTCCCTCTTCCGAACGCGGCGAAGGCCGCTCCCGACCCTTCAGGCCGAAAATCTCACCTGTCCTGGTCCTGATAGGCCATTTGCAAAATCCCCCAATGCCGTCCTCGAACATGGATGGAGGCGATGACCTGCTTCAGCAATATGACCTCACCCACGGCGTTCAGCCGCCGATAGGCCTTGATGCAGAAGGGTTGGGTGATCCTGCACTGCTCGCGCGTGTCGGGGAAGTCGAAGATCAGGCCCTGGCGCGAATATTCGAAATTCCAGTTGTCGTCGCCCGGCCGCTGCGGATGCGACCGTTCCGGCATCGCGACCGCGCCGAAGCTGTTGCGGTCGGTGAAGGTCATGCCGAACAGCCCTGGAAAGACGCGCGCCCTTTCCTGCTGCACCCGCGCAGCGGGGATCAGCACCGGCTGGACCGGATGGCTATATTGAACCGGCTGCGTGCCGGGGATCGGCATGTAGGATTCGCTGAACAATTCGCTTTCCGTCAGCCGGCCCTCGACAACGGCCAGTTCCAGCGCGTCGCTTACCGCCTGCGCGGCATCCAGGCAGAAATCGATATAGGGCGTATCGGGAATCTCCACGCCGCTTTCCGCCACCAGTTGCAGCAGTCGGTTGGTGTCGTCGCTGGCAGTGGAGATGCGGCCGGACAGTCTTTGCAGGCCCCCCGCATTGTCGGTGGAGGTGCTCGCCAGCGCCGCCAGCCCACCGCGGATCTCGCCCGCCGATCCGACGATGGAGGCGATGCGTTCGGCCACCCCCTCGCTGTTGCTGGACAGGTCTTCCATCAGCGCGCCGAGCCGTTCGACCAGCAGTTCGATATTCTTGGTGTCGTTAAGCGCCGTTCGCGCGGTTTCCGCGCCGTGGACGATGCCCTCCAGCATCTTGCCCGCCTCGCCGGTCAGCGCTCCGATGGACTGATCGATGGTCTGGGTGGCGGTCGCGGTTTCCTGCGCCAGCTTCTTGACCTCTGCGGCCACCACGGCGAAGCCGCGCCCGGCATCGCCTGCGCGCGCCGCCTCTATGGTCGCGTTGAGCGCCAGCAAATTGGTCTGGCTGGCGATGCCGCTGATCACGCTGGTGACATGGGCGACGGTCTTCAACGCCTCGCGAAAGCCGTCAAGCTGTGCGTGGACGCTGCTCACCCGCTCGATCAGGTCGACGAAATTGCTGTTGGCGTCCGACAATTGGCGCCCGGAATCCTGGATGATGCTCCGCGCGGCCACAGCCTTTTCGCGCGCATCCTGTCCCGCCAGCGACACGCTTTCGCCATCCCGGGAAAGCTGCGCCGCCGCGCCGCTGATCGCCTCGATCGTGCGGGCCTGATTGGTGACGCGATCCGCCAGCTCGCTGATGTCCGCCTGCAGATCGAGCGTGCGGATGCCCAGGTCGCCGGACAGCTTGGCCACCTTCATCACCGCCTGTTCGACGTTCCGGGTTCTTGCCTGGTTTTCCACGCCGTCCGGGCTATCGGACGTTGGTAAAATATCCGTTATCGATGCGGTGGGCCGTTACAGCGCGCCAGTCAGCGCCAGCACGACGCCGGTGGCCACCAGCACCAGCCCCATGACCTCGCTCTGCTTCATCCGTTCGCCCAGGTAGAAATGACCGAAGCCCAGGGTGAAGGCGACCTCCACCTGCCCGACGATCCGCACCAGCGCGACCGGCGCAGTCGCAAAGCCGGTGAACCAGCATGCCGAACCGAGGGCGGACAACAGCCCGACCTGCCCCGAAATGCGCCAGCCGTGCAGCACCTTGCGCATTTCGCCGGGCTCGCGCAGCAGCAGGAAGCCGCCCTGCATCACCGTCTGCATGGCGACCGTCACGACCAGCACGATCAGCGCGGCCAGGACCGGGTCCGCGTTCGCGCCACCGGCGTCCACCTCCTGCGTTCCCCGCCGGATGGCGATCGCGGTCAGCGCAAAGAAGAAGCCCGAGGCGATGCCGCACAGCGCGGCCGGTTGCCCCAGCGCGCGGAGGAAGCCGGGCTTTTTGCCGCCGACCGACAGCAGCATGATGCCCGCCACGCCGCAGCCGATCCCTGCCCAGGCCAAGGGGGGCAGACGCTCCCCCATCAGCAGGAAGGAGAGGATGGCCCCCTGCACCGCCTCCGTCTTGGAATAAGCCGTGCCGACGACGAAATTGCGATGGGCGAAGGCCATGATCAGCAAATTGGTCGCGACGATCTGCGCCAGTCCGCCCCCCAGGCAGAACAGCAGGAACGATGGATCGGGCGAGGGGAGCGGGCCGGGATAGATCAGCCGATAGCCCGCCAGCAGCATCAGCGCGAAGGGCAGGCCGTAGAGATAGCGCACCAGACCCGCCGCGTTGACGGACAGTTCCTTGCTGACCCGGCGCTGCACCGCCGTCCGCCAGGCCTGCGTCGCTCCCGCCAGCAGCGTCGCCGGAAGCCAGATGGGAAACGCCATCCTAGTCCTTCCCGGGATGGTGGAGGGGAAATGCGCGACCGTGGTGCAGGATGTGCCGCGCCACATCGTCGAAATCCCGGATTATGTCATGAGCCTTGATCCAGAGCACCCTAACCCCCTGAAAACGCCGCCATCTGCTACGCTGGGCATCCTGCGCCATCTGCTCAGCATGGTCATGAAAGCCGCTGTCCAGCTCCATAGCCAACCGGACAGAGGCGCAGTGGAATCCAGCACAAAAGCCCGACCGGATGCTGTTCACAGCGCGATTTCGGGTGCGCCAAAGCGCGCCGCAATTCCCGCGCCTGCGACGATCCTTCCATTCGGCTGCCTTGCGCCGATTCCCCGCCGCCATCTGCTTCGCAAACGGTCCCCCTCCCCATCTCCCGACGGGGAGGATCGGGCGAGCCTCACACCCCTTCGAGAAGGCCTTCCTTCTTGATCTTCTCCTGCCACACCAGCGGGGCGAGACGGTGGACATTCTGGCCTTCGCTGTCGACGGCTACGGTGACGGGCATGTCCTGCACCTCGAACTCGTAGATCGCTTCCATGCCCAGGTCTTCGAAGCCGACCACCTTGGCCGCCTTGATCGCCCGCGCCACCAGATAGGCCGCGCCGCCGACCGCCATCAGATAGGCGCTCTTATGCTTGGCAATGCTGTCGGTCGCCGCCGGGCCGCGCTCCGCCTTGCCGACGCAGGCCGCGAGGCCCTGTTCCAGCATCATGTCCATGAACTTGTCCATGCGGGTCGCCGTGGTCGGACCGGCCGGGCCCACCACCTCGTCGCGCACCGGATCGACCGGGCCGACATAATAGATGACGCGACCCTTGAAATCGACCGGCAGTTCCTCGCCGCGGCTCAGCATGTCCTGGATGCGCTTGTGCGCCGCGTCACGCCCGGTCAGCATCTTGCCGTTGAGCAGCAGGCGGTCGCCATGCTTCCAGCTCTGCACCACTTCCGGCGTAAGCGTGTCGAGGTCGACGCGGATCGCCTCCTTGCTCGGCTTCCAGTCGACCTGCGGCCATTCCGAAATCTTCGGCGCCTCCAGATAGGCGGGACCCGAGCCGTCGAGCGTGAAATGCGCATGGCGGGTCGCCGCGCAATTGGGGATCATCGCCACCGGCTTGCCCGCCGCATGGCAGGGATAGTCGTAGATCTTGACGTCCAGCACGGTGGCGAGGCCACCCAGCCCCTGCGCGCCGATGCCGAGCGCGTTGACCTTGTCGAAAATCTCGATGCGCAGCTTCTCGATCTCGTTCTGCGGTCCGCGCGCCTTCAATTCGCCCATGTCGATGGGCTCCATCAGCGATTCCTTGGCCAGCGCCACGGCCTTTTCCGCCGTGCCGCCGATGCCGATGCCCAGCATGCCGGGCGGGCACCAGCCCGCGCCCATCTGCGGCACCATCTCCAGCACCCAGTCGACGATCGAATCGCTGGGGTTCATCATCTTGAACTTGGTCTTGTTCTCCGACCCGCCGCCCTTGGCCGCGACGTCGACGATGACCTTGTCGCCCGGCACCATCTCGACATTCAGCACGCAGGGCGTGTTGTCCTTCGTATTGACGCGCGAAAAGGCGGGGTCCTTCAGGATCGAGGCGCGCAGGCGGTTCTCCGGGTTCAGATAGGCGCGGCGCACGCCTTCATCCACGACCTCCTGCATGGAGCGGCTGTTATCGTCCAGCCGGCAGTCCATGCCCCATTTGATGAAGACGTTGACGATGCCGGTGTCCTGGCAGATCGGGCGATGCCCCTCCGCGCACATGCGGCTGTTGGTCAGGATCTGGGCGATGGCGTCCTTCGCCGCCGGATTGGCCTCCGCTTCATAGGCTTTGCCCAGTGCGCGGATATAATCCATCGGATGATAATAGCTGATGAACTGGAGCGCGTCGGCCACGCTCTCGATCAGATCGGCGGTCTTGATGACGGTCATCTACCCTGGTCCCTAATCTAAGGCCCGCCCCGCACGGCGGGTCCATGCAGGGGAGCGGCTAGTAGGGAATCGCGCGTGAGTCCAGTAGCGGCAGGGAGCCGGCCGCCTGTCCCGGGCGTTTCCCGCCCATGCCCCGCGCGCTCAAGACCTATCGCACCGCCATCGGCTTTCACGACGCCTATGTCGCCGCGCCCAGCCAGAAGGCGGCGCTGGAGGCCTGGGGCGCCGACGCCAATCTCTTCGCCCGCGGCGTGGCGGAGGTCGTGACCGATCCGGCCCTCATGGCCGAGCCGCTCGCCCATCCAGGCCAGGTCATCAGGCGCCCGCGCGGTTCCATGGCGGAACATCTCGCCGCGCTGCCTGAGGAGAAGCCCGCAAGCCCCAGAAAGGCGAAGGCGCGCGGCGCGGCCAGGCCCAGGCCCAGGCCCCGCCCCGACCGCGCACCGCTGGAGGCGGCGGAGGAGGCATTGGCGGCTCTCGACCGGCAGCAGGAAGCGGAGCGCCGTCAACTGGCCCGCCGCGAAGCCGCCCTTCGGCGCGCGCGTCAGGACCTGGAAAAACGGCATCAAGCCGAAAGGCACCCGCTGGAGAAAGCCCGCGACGCAGCGGCAAAACGCTATGAACGGGCGCTCAGGACATGGGAAGGCTAGAATATCGCGCAGCAGGATGGCGAGACCAGTGAAAAAAAGGCGCCACCGGAAGCTCCGGCAGCGCCCTTCCCTTCAAAACCGTCCTTTATTGTGCGCGGGGCGCCGCTGCGGCCGCATTGGCGGGCAGGCCGCCAAGCTGCGTCACCAGCTTGGTATAGGCGTCGAGATAGGCGAGCACGATCACCTGCCCGATCTCCGTATTCTGGTAGCCGCCGCCGCCGGCCGCGGCGAAGCCGCCCCACCAGCCGGCGCCGCCGCCGCCGCCGAAGCTCAGGTCCGACTTGCGCGCATAGCCCTCCGTCAGCGCCTCTTCCTCGGTCGTGCGGGCGTTGACGATGGAGAGCGTCACATTGGCCTCGCTCTTCTTGACCGAAATGCCGCCCGCCAGCGCGCCGAAGGTCCGGCCGCCCAGGAAGCCGCCGAGCATGCCGCCCAGCGCATTGCCGCCTGAATTCTTGTTGGAGGAGACGATGTCGGGCTGCAGATAATAATCCGCCGCCTTCACCTGGCCCTTGCCCAGATTGGACCCCGCCTGCAATTCGCCGGAGTCCGCCATGGCGCGTTCCATATTGCGGCTGGCCATGGCGCGGCCGCGGTTGACGATGCCGAAGCAGCCCGACTGCTGGATGAACACCTTGAGGATCGCCTCCGGGCTGCCCAGGTTCAGCTCACGCCACCACTGGTTGTCCGGCTCGACGATGGCCACCGTGCCGAGGCGCCGGGTGCAATGAGGAATTTCGGCGGTTTTCTTGGCCTGCTGCTGCCGGGCGGACGAGCCCTTGTCAGCGGCCATCGCCGGAGAAGCCGCGACAGCCAGACCGGCTGCGGCAGCGACGAACTTCGCGAACACACGCATTGTCATGCACCCCTGAAAGTTGCTGAAGTCGTTTTGATTTTGTGGCGCCCCGATATTTGCACCATGCTCTAGCACAACCGCGCGGGCGCGCAAGTAATGCGAACGGTTATCACCGCCATAGCCTTAACGGGCATGGGATGTGCGAGCCTGCTGACAGGCCCTCAAATGGCTGCTATCGGCGCGGGCCATGACCGATCTCTCGCACATCCGCAATTTCTCGATCATCGCCCATATCGACCATGGCAAGTCGACCCTGGCCGACCGCCTTATCCAGCGCACCGGCGGCCTGACCGACCGGGAAATGTCGGCGCAGGTGCTCGACAACATGGATATCGAGAAGGAGCGCGGCATCACCATCAAGGCGCAGACCGTGCGCCTCGACTATGTCGCGAAGAATGGCGAGACCTATGAACTGAACCTGATGGACACGCCGGGCCATGTCGACTTCGCCTATGAGGTGAGCCGTTCGCTCGCAGCCTGCGAGGGCGCGTTGCTGGTGGTCGACGCCGCGCAGGGCGTCGAGGCGCAGACGCTGGCGAATGTCTATCAGTCGATCGAGCATGACCATGAGATCGTGCCCGTCATCAACAAGATCGACCTGCCCGCCGCCGAGCCGGAGAAGGTGAAGGCCGAGATCGAGGAGGTGATCGGCCTCGACGCATCGGAAGCCGTGCTGGCGAGCGCCAAGGCAGGCATCGGCATCGATGACATATTGGAAGCCGTGGTCGCCAAGATCCCCGCGCCCAAGGGCGACCGGGACGCGCCGCTGGAGGCGATGCTGGTCGATAGCTGGTACGACCCCTATCTGGGCGTCGTCATCCTGGTGCGCGTCGTCAACGGCGTCATCAAGAAGGGCCAGAACATCAAGTTCATGATCGGCGGCACCGAGCATCTGATCGACCGCGTCGGCTGTTTCCGGCCGAAGATCGAGCAACTGGGCGAACTGGGGCCGGGCGAGATCGGCTTCATCACCGCGCAGATCAAGGACATCAGCCAGACCCGCGTCGGCGACACCATCACCACGGTCAAGAATCCGGCGAAGGAACCGCTGCCCGGCTTCAAGGAAGTGCAGCCGGTGGTGTTCTGCGGCCTGTTCCCGGTCGACGCCAATGATTTCGAGAAGCTGCGCGAATCGATTTCCAAGCTGCGGCTGAACGACGCCAGCTTCTCCTTCGAGATGGAGACATCGGCCGCGCTGGGCTTCGGCTTCCGCTGCGGCTTCCTGGGCCTGCTGCATCTGGAGATCATTCAGGAGCGGCTGAGCCGGGAATATGATCTGGACCTCATCACCACCGCGCCTTCGGTGGTGTACGAGATTCACATGAATGACGGGACGGTCCGGCATCTGCACAACCCCGCCGACATGCCCGACGCCAACCATATCGACTATATCGAGGAGCCGTGGATCGAGGCGGTGATCTACTGCCCCGACGAATATCTGGGTTCGATCCTGAAGCTCTGCCAGGACCGGCGGGGTATCCAGAAGAACCTGACCTATGTCGGCGGGCGCGCGCAGGTGACCTATGAACTGCCGCTCAACGAGGTGGTGTTCGATTTCTACGACCGGCTGAAGTCGATCAGCCGCGGCTATGCCAGCTTCGACTATCATCAGATCGGGGCGCGGGAAGGCGACCTCGTCAAGATGAGCATCCTCGTCAACAATGAGCCGGTGGACGCGCTCAGCATGATCGTCCACCGGGGCACCGCCGAATCACGCGGGCGCGGCATGTGCGAGCGGTTGAAGGACCTGATCCCCCGCCACCTGTTCAAGATTCCGATCCAGGCGGCGATCGGCGGCAAGGTGATCGCCCGCGAGACCATCGCGGCGATGCGCAAGGATGTGACCGCCAAATGCTATGGCGGCGACATCACCCGCAAGAAGAAGCTGCTGGAGAAGCAGAAGGAGGGCAAGAAGCGGATGCGCGAATATGGGTCCGTCCAGATCCCCCAGGAAGCCTTCATCGCCGCGCTGCGCATGGGGGATGAGAACTGAGGCTCCTGCCGGTGCAGGAGTACGCTATTCCTGTCCGAACGAAAGGGACTTCATTCCGCCGCCAGATGGTCTCGAAACCAGGCGGTGGTTTCCTCCTCGCTCAGTTCTCCGGCCGCGAGAGCCAGGAAGGCTACTACCAACTCGGCGTCGGTGGCCGTCAGCACATAGCCGTTCAGCGCCAGGAAGGTTTCGCTGACAACTGCGGCGGTGCGCTTGTTGCCGTCGACAAAGGGATGGTTGCGCGCAATGCCATAGGCATAGGCAGCCGCCAGTTCCGCGGCATCGGGTTCATGATAGGCCGCCAGATTCTGCGGGCGTGCCATGGCGCTTTCCAGCAGGCCTGCGTCGCGCACGCCTTCACCGCCGCCATGTTCGGCCAACTGTTCGGCATGCGCCGCCATCGCCACTTCGGCGCTGACCCAGACCCAATTGCGGGACATGGTTTATTTCGCAAGCTCGCGCAGCGCGCGTTTGCGGCGCTGCATGACCTCCCGCGCTGCCGCCATCTGAGCGTCGAAATCGGGTTCGGCTGCGCTTAATTCGATGCCGCGCGGCGTGGTGACGACCGACAGGGTCTCGCCGACGCCGACATTGAGATGCGCCAGCACCTCCTTGGGCAGGATGACCCCGGCGGAATTGCCGATCTTCGTGATCTTGAGCGGTGTGTTCATACGGATGTTATAACCATTATCCGGTCGCAGCGCAAGTCCGGCGGCCTTGACGGCGGCGGGGCGTCCATGGTCAATGCTCACGACCAACCGCAGGGGACCGGCATGAGCGAGACATGGCTGTATGACGAGCATCCCGCGATGTTCCGCGCGCATCCCTTCCTGTTCATCCTCCTGCTGATCTCTGTCGTCGGCATCCTCGCCATCGGCGTGTGGTGGGTGTTGCACAAGGGGGAGCGGCTGGCGCTTTCCGACCGGGAAGTGCTACTGGAACGGGGCCTTCTGGCCAAGCAGCGGACGGAGATCGCGCTTTCCAGCATCCGCAGCGTGCGCATCACCCAGACGTTGGGCCAGCGCATCTTCAACGTCGGCAATGTGGAACTGTTCAGCGCCGGGGACATGGCGGAAATCGCGATCAGGTCCATGCCGCGGCCCGACCGCATCCGGGCGATCGCGGCTTCGCGCAATCTCGACCTGCTGCCCCAGCGGTAGGAGAATGGTGAACAGCCTCTTGACTTGTCCGCATTTATTTCAACGATAGTGCAATAGCGAGAAGGGGTGCTTTGGAGCGCCCACGGCCAGCAGGAAGGACGCCGGAGGAACGCCGGTCCGCAGTGGCGCGGGCAGGTGAGCAAGGGGTCGTCGTGCATGGGCTTGCGTGTGATGCCGTCGCTGCCAGAACTGACCGCGCAGCAGCAGGACGAAGTGCGTCAGGCTTGCGGTTTCGCCTGCGTCCGCTGTGGCGTGACCATCTACCGCTATCTTCGCTTGCCCGAAAGTCATGGGGTGACGCTGCTCTGCCCCACCTGCCATGGGCTGGTGGAGGAAGGGCGCCTGACGCCGATGCAGGTGCAGGGCTTCCATGCCAATCCCGTCGTGCGGCAGCGCCATTTCGCGCGGGACCGCCTGCCCTTCTCGCCGGAATTGCCGACGCTGATCATGGGCGGCTCGCAATTGCTGAGGGACACGCCGATCCCGCTGACGCTGGAGGGGGAGCCGATCCTGATCTTCGCGCCGCCGCGCCGAAGCAACGGCGCGACCCGCATCAGCGTGCGCATGGGTGGCCCCGATGGCGAGCCGGTGCAGGTCGTGAACGGCAATGAGTGGATGCCGACGGACGGTAGCTGGCACTTCCTGCTGCGCGGCGACCGCTACAGCATGATGGCGGCGCGGGGCGAAGGGCTGGCGGTGCTGCGCATCGTGGCGCGCAACCGCATTGCCGTCGAGCATCTGCGCACCACGATCAGGGGGCGGCGGCTGGAAGTGACGCCCGACTGGCTGGAGATCGACGGGAAGCGTTATGTCGGGCGGATCGGCAGCGGGACGCTGATCGGGCTGGAATGTTGATGGGGCGTGGGCGGCGCTGTAGTCTGATCCGTTGGTTATGGGCGCGCCGCTCTTCCATTATTCAGATGTCATCTGACTTTTCTTCCTCAGCCTGCTCATGTTGAGCGCCACGGCGGCGCGAATCAGCGCCTTGAACGCGTCGGCGTCGATTGTCTCGCCTTCCCTTATGTCGATGGCGCGGCGCACATTGCCGTCCAGGCTGGCGTTGAACAGGCCTGCCGGGTCCTCCAGCGAAGCGCCCTTCGCGAAGGTCAGCTTGACCACCGCCTTGTAGCTTTCCCCGGTGCAGAGGATGCCGCCATGCGACCAGACCGGGACGCCCCGCCATTTCCATTCCTCGACCGCCTGCGGATCGGCTTCCCTGATCAGCGCGCGGACATGGGCAAGCGTTTCTCCCCGCCAATCGCTGAGTTCCGCGATGCGCCGGTCGATCAGCGCGGAGGGAGAGTCAGTGTCGTTCATCGGGCCGCTCCTCTTGCCCGGCACCCTAAACGGATCGCAACGAAACGGGAATGGCGTAGCGATGGTGCCAGAAGGGGCCTGCCTCCCCGCCCCACCGCTACGCCGCCCTTTGGGGACCACCCGTGGGGCTGGCCGCCCGCGATCAGGGGGATCGCGACCGGCGCCGGATGGGATACGGCTGTGCGGTAAGGTTTATTCCATTGCGATCCTCAGCCGCAGCGCGCGGTCGTGATCGCCATCTTCCCGTCATAGCTGACGGTCAACCGGTCCGGGCGGAAATCCATTGTCATCGCCATGCCCGGCGCGCCCCAGCGCAGCGTGCGCGCGCCTGAAAGCCTGAGCAACTCGGCGCCGGTCGCCGCGCTGGCGGTCTGGCCGATGAAGCGGTCCAGCCCCTCGTCGCGGCATGGTCCTTCGGCGGTGTGCGGCGGCGTGGCGGGGCCTTCGCCGTTCGCGCCGGCGCAGGCGGCAAGCAGGGAGAGAAGGGGAAGCATGGCGGTTCGCATCCGTCCTGAACTCCTATTGCGTGCGGGTCATCTTGAGGCGACCATTCTTGACCGCGAAGGCCAGGCGGCCCTCGACCAAGTCGACCGCATCGCGGCCGAACTGTTCATAGCGCCAGCCTTCCAGGATCGCGAGGTCTTCCCGCACGCCGGCCGCCAGCGCGTCGATGTCGTCGCTGCGGGCGATGAGGCGCGCGGCGACATTGATGTCGCGCGAACGGATTTTCAGCAGCAGCTTCAGAAGGTCCGCCACCAGCGCGCCATCCTTGCCCAGGCCCGGCCGCTTGGGGTCGCGCTCCGGCATTTCCTCCTTGGCCAGCGGCTTGTGCGCGGCAAGGGCGAGCATCAGCCGATTGCCGATGTCGTTGGTCTTCCAGGTGGCCGACAGGCCGCGCACCTTGCCCAGATCCTCCTGCGTGCGCGGCGGGTGGCTGGCGATGTCGGCCAGCGTCTCGTCCTTGACGATGCGGCCGCGTGGCAGATTCTTGTCCTGCGCCTCCATCTCGCGCCATGCCGCCAGCGCCTTCAGGCGGCCCAGCACATCGGCCTTGCGGCTGGCGATGCGGACGCGTTGCCAGGCCTCGTCGGGCCTGTTCTCATAGTTGGAGGGATCGCTGATCCGCTCCATCTCCTGATCCAGCCAGTCGCCACGGCCGGTCCGGCGCAGTTCCTCCAGCATCTTGGGGAATATCTGGATCAGATAGGTGACGTCGCCGATCGCATAATCGATCTGCCGCTTGTCGAGCGGCCGGCGCGCCCAGTCGGTGAAGCGCGCGCCCTTGTCGAGCTGCACGCCCAGCCAGGCGTCGACCAGATTGCCGTAGCCGATCTGTTCGCCCAGCCCCAGCGCCATCGCCGCGATCTGCGTGTCGAACATCGGATGGGGGGTCTTGCCGGTCAGGTTGTAGATGATCTCCAGGTCCTGACCGCCCGCATGGAAGACCTTCAGCACATCCTCATTGTCGACCATCAGGTCGAGCAGGGGCGAAAGGTCGAGGCCGGGCGCCTTGGGGTCGATGGCCGCCGCCTCATGCTCGTCCGCGACCTGCACCAGGCAGAGATCGGGCCAATAGCTGTTTTCGCGCATGAATTCGGTATCGACCGCGATATAGGGCGATTTGGCGATCCGGGCGCAGAATTGGGCGAGAGTCTTGCTGTCGGTAATCAGCGGATGGATTTGCATATGGTCTTCGATCTTATTATGGGCTGGCCCGTCGCGCACGGGCTCGTCAATGCTTGACAGGACTGCCCATAGCGGCGCTGCAACAATTTGTCATTTCCGTAAAACGAAGCTGAAAGACCAAAAACGCCATGCATGCCTATCGCACCCACACCTGCGGCGCCCTTACGACGGCGGAGGTCGGCAATGAGGTGCGGGTGTCCGGCTGGGTGCATCGCAAGCGGGATCATGGCGACCTGGTGTTCATCGACCTGCGCGACCATTATGGCATGGTGCAGATCGTCACCGAGGTGGATGGGCCGGTGTTCAGGGTGATCGAGTCGCTGCGGGCCGAAAGCGTCGTGACCGTGACGGGCAAGGTCGTCGCCCGGGCGAAGGAAGCGGTGAACCCCAACCTGCCGACCGGCGAGATCGAGATTCGCGCGCTGGACGCGGTGGTGCTGTCCGCCGCCGCCGACCTGCCGCTGCCAGTGGCTGGCGAGCAGGAATATCCGGAGGACATCCGCCTGCGCTATCGTTTCCTCGATCTGCGGCGTGAGACGCTGCACGCGAACATCATCAAGCGGACGAAGATCATCTCCGACATGCGCCGCCGCATGGAGGATGCAGGATTCACCGAATATTCGACGCCGATCCTGACGGCGTCGAGCCCCGAAGGCGCACGAGACTTTCTGGTGCCGAGCCGCATCCATGCGGGGAAATTCTACGCCCTGCCGCAGGCGCCGCAGCAATATAAGCAGTTGCTGATGGTCGCGGGCTTCGACCGCTATTTCCAGATCGCGCCCTGCTTCCGCGACGAGGACCCCCGCGCCGACCGCCTGCCGGGCGAATTCTACCAGTTGGACCTGGAGATGAGCTTCGTCACCCAGGAAGACGTCTGGAACACCATGGAGCCGGTGATCGCGCAGGTGTTCGAGGCGTTCGCCGACGGCAGGCCGGTGACGCCAGCGGGCAGCTTCCCGCGCATCCCCCATGCCGAGGCGATGCTGAAATATGGGTCGGACAAGCCCGACCTGCGCAACCCGATCCTGATCAGCGATGTGACCGAGCATTTCCATGGCAGCGGCTTCGGCATCTTCGCTTCGCTGGTGGAGAGCGGCAGCGTGATCCGCGCTATTCCCGCACCGGGCGCAGGCGCGGGCAGCCGGAAATTCTTCGACGACATGAACAATTGGGCGCGCAGCGAAGGCTATTCGGGCCTTGGCTATATCAACATCAAGGACGGCGTGCCCGGCGGTCCCATCGCCAAGAACCATGGCGAGGAACGGACGGCGAAGCTGATCGAGGCGCTGGGCCTTGGCCCCAATGACGGCGTCTTCTTCGCGGCGGGCAAGGAAAGCCAGGCGGCCAAGCTGGCCGGGCTGGCGCGCATCCGCGTGGGCGAGCAGCTCGACCTGATCGACAGGGATCGTTTCGAACTGTGCTGGATCGTCGACTTCCCCTTCTACGAATATGACGAGGATGAGAAGAAGATCGATTTCGCGCACAACCCCTTCTCCATGCCGCAGGGGGGATTGGATGCGCTGGAGCATCAGGACCCGCTGAGCCTCAAGGCCTATCAATATGACATGGTCTGCAACGGCTATGAAATCGCCTCGGGATCGATCCGCAACCAGTCGCCGGAACTGATGGTCAAGGCGTTCGAGAAGGTGGGCCTCAGCCAGGCCGATGTGGAGGAGCGCTTCGGCGGCCTCTATCGCGCGTTCCAATATGGCGCGCCGCCCCATGGCGGCATGGCGGCGGGCGTGGACCGCATCGTGATGCTGCTTTGCGGGGCGCAGAACCTGCGCGAGATCACGCTGTTCCCGATGAACCAGCGCGCGGAAGACCTGCTGATGGGGGCGCCCAGCCCGGCGGAGTTCAAGCAGTTGCGCGAACTGCACATCCGCGTCGTGGAGCCGCAGGCGAAGGCCTGATTCCCCCACCTCCGTTCGCCCTGAGCGAGAGGCTTGCACTCTCGCTGAACCTTCGATGTAAGGACGGGCAGGGGGGACAGGCCATGCTCGACGAACAGATGTTGCCGGACAAACCGCCGGCCCTGGCGCGCAGCCTGGGCGTGGCGGGCGTCCTGTTCCTGACCCTGTCCGCGACCACCCCGGCATCCTCCGTCTTCGTCATCATACCCGGCATGTTGCAGGAGGCCGGGACCGGCGCGATCTGGGCGATGATCCTCGCCAGCCTGATCTGCGTCACCACCGCCTTCATCTATGCCGAACTCTCCTCCGCCTGGCCGGTGGCGGGCGGGGAATATGTCGCGGTGGCGCAGACGCTGGGGCCGATGGCCGGTTTCGTCATGCTGGGCGTCAATGTCTTCAACAATGTGCTCTTCCCGCCTGTCGCGGCGCTGGGCATCGCATCGGTCATGGCGACGGTGGTGCCGGGCCTGCCCGCCGTGCCGGTCGCGGTGGCGGTGATGATCGGATCGACGCTGGTCGCGATCCTCAATATCCGCGTGAATGCGGTCATCACCGGGCTGTTCCTGCTGGTCGAACTGGCAGCCGTGGCCGTGGTGATGGTGCTGGGCTTTGCCGACCATGCGCGGCCGGCGCTGGAATTCCTGACCCATCCGGTGGTGGCAGCGACGGGGCAGGGCTTCGTCCCGGCCAGCGCCGCCTCCATCGGGGTGGCGACGACCATCGCGATCTTCGCGCTCAACGGCTATGGCATGGCGGTCTATTTCGGGGAGGAGATGCATGAGGCGCCCAGACGGATCGCCGGAACCATCCTCGCCGCCCTGGGCCTGGCGCTGCTGTTCGAAGGCGTGCCCTTGCTCGCGCTGCTGCTGGCGAGGATCGACCTTGCGACCCTGCTGACCGTCGACGATCCCTTTGGCCTGCTGGTGCGGCAGCGGGGGAGCGCCGGCCTTTCGGCGCTGGTGTCGGTCGGCATCGTGCTTGCGATCGTGAACGCGATTATCGCCTGCGTGCTGGCCTGCGCCCGCTTCTTCTATTCGACCGGGCGGGACCGGGCCTGGATTCCGCGCATCGACGACTGGCTGGTGGCGATCCATCCGCGCTTCGATTCGCCCTGGATCGGGACGCTGATCGTCGGCGGGATGGGAACGCTCGCCTGCTTCCTGCCGCTATCCATGCTGCTGGTGCTGAACGGCACCGGGCTGGTGGCGATCTATGGCGGCATCGCGCTGGCCGCCATGGCCGGGCGGCGCAGCGGGGCGAGCGCCCATGCGCCCTATCGCATGCCGCTTTATCCGCTTGCGCCGGTCGTCACCCTGCTCGCGCTGGCCTATGTGGTCTGGACCAGCTGGCTCGATGCCGGGGAGGGGCGGCCCGGCCTGATTGCAACCGCCGCCCAGATTGCGGATTCGGTGCTTTGGTATAAGCTCGTGCTTTGCCGCCGGGGCCAGTGGAAGGTGCAGACATGACCATCGACCTTGCCGATTATGAGAAGGGCGCGACGTTCAAGGGCGATTATGAGGCGAAGCTGGCCGAATTGCAGGAGCGGCTCGCCAAGATCCAGGTCGCGCACATCATCCACGACCGGCGCAGCGTCATCCTGCTGGAGGGGTGGGATGCGGCGGGCAAGGGCGGCATCATCAAGCGCATGACCGCCGACTGGGACCCGCGCTATTACAAGGTCCACCCCATTTCCGCCCCGACGGAGGAGGAGCGCGACCGGCACTTCCTCTGGCGTTTCTGGACGCGGCTGCCGGCTGGGCGCAACATCGCGATCTTCGACCGGAGCTGGTATGGCCGGGTGCTGGTCGAGCGGGTCGAGGGCTTCTGTTCGAAGGGCGAATGGAAGCGCGCCTATGAAGAGATCAACGCCTTCGAGAGGCAGCAGGTCGACGCCGGGACCAACATCGTCAAGCTGTTCGTCCACATCACGCAAGAGACGCAGGACGAACAGCTCGCCCAGCGGCTCGACACGCCGTGGAAGCGGTGGAAGACCGGCGCGGACGATTATCGCAACCGCGCAAGGCGGGCCGATTATCTGGACGCTATGCACGACATGTTCCGCAAGACCGACACCAAGGTGGCGCCCTGGCATGCCATCGACAATAATCACCGTCGGGCGGGTCGGATCGCGGCGCTCTCCTATGTCGCCAAGCGATTGGAAAAGCTGGTGCCGATGGATTTTCCGGAAGCCGATCCGGAGGTGGTGAAGCTGGCCGCCAAGGCCTACGGCTATAGGGTTCCGTAAGAAATCAATAAAAATCAACATCTTGTAACAAAATTGTCATCAAAATCTAACGGCTCATTTACCATTATGGGCTTAACCGGCCCTATGTACGCACCCCCAATGCTAGATCGATCCCTGGACCATTTGGCCGGTCCGCTCCTCATGACGCCCAGCCCGGCGATCCGGCTGGGGCGGCCGCTCAGCGAGGCGGTCGATCATTTCCAGCATGACCCGGCGCTGCGGCTGCTGCCGGTACTCGATGCTGCCGACAGGCCCGTGGGAGCGATCTACGAATGCGACATGCGGCGCATCCTGTTCAATCCCTTCGGCCATGCCCTGTTGCGCAATCCCAGCTTCGGTGGGCGGCTGGACGATCATGTCCGGCACTGCGCGACGGTCGAGCGGCGCGCCAGCATCGAGGCGCTGATCGACCTCTATGCCGCGCAGGGGCAGGGCTGCGAAGGCCTGATCGTGGTGGACGGGGATCGCTATGCGGGGGTCGCGGGTGGGCAGCTTCTGCTCCGGCTGGCGGCGGAGCGGGACGCGCGGGTGGCGCTGGCGAGGGTCGAGCGGCTGGAACGGGTGACGCGGGAGAGCGCGACGTTCCGGGCCGATGTCCAGGCGTTGACAGGGGACATGGTGGCGATGGCGGACATGCTGTCGCGTCTGGCCGAAGATGCGGCGGAACGGTCCGCGCATAACGGGCATGCGTCGGCCGGCATGGCGGTGGCGGCGGCGCAGACCGCCGACAATCTGGCCGGCATCGCCGTGTCCGGGCGGGAACTGGGGCTGCTGTTCCAGGCGATGGAGGATGAAGTGCGCGAGGCGGGGGCCGCCATTCGCGCCGCCGTCGACCAGACGCAATCGGGTGCGGCGCAGACAAGGATGCTGAGCGCGCAGGCCGACGGGATCGGGGAAGTGACCGCGCTGATCGACGCGATTGCGCGAGCGACGACGACGCTGGCGCTCAATGCCGGGATAGAGGCGGCGCGGGCCGGGGACGCCGGGCGGGGCTTTGCCGTGGTCGCGCGGGAGGTCAAGACGCTGGCGGGCCAGACACGCGATGCGGCGGCGGAGATTGCGCGGCGGATCGACCATATCCGCGCGACCGTCGGCCATGTCGCGCAGGGCCATGCGCATATGGATGCAGCGATCGCGACGGCGGATCGGCTTTCGGCCTCCGTCTTTACGGCGGTGGCGCGGCATGGCGCATTCAGCCGGGCGATTGCGGACAGCGTGGCGGAGGCGGGCGAGGCGAGCGGGCATGTCCGCGCCAGCGCCAGTCAGATCAGCGTCAATGCGGGGGCAGCGGTGGCCGATGCGCAGGCGATGCGCGACGCGGCGAGCCGCCTGTCGGAAGAGGCGCATCGGCTGGATGACCGCGCCAGCGCCTTCATCCGCGCAATTCAGGCCGCCTGAAGGGAAAAGGGCTGGCTTCGGGCGGAATTCGGGTTAGGCTCTCCTTCCAGAAAGAAGGAGAGGATGCATGCTCGTCATGTTCGTGGGCGCCGACCGGACCGAAACCGCCGTCAATGCCGCGCAGGTCACCTTCGTGTCATCGGTGACGGACGGCACCCGCATCCGCTTCGGAGAGGGACGCAGCGTCACCGTGATCGAGCCGATCGCCGAGGTGATGGAGCGGCTCAACGTGATATTGCGGCGGGACGATTAGCGGGCTGCTCCGGCGGTTTGTCTTGGCATGGCCGATCATCACGCCGGATAGCTGATCGCCATCACTTCATATTCCCGCTCGCCCGCGGGCAGCACCACGCGGCGCAGGTCGCCCACGGCAGCGCCGCGCAGGGCGCGGGCGATGGGCGTACTCCAGCCGATGCGGCCGGCGGCGGCGTCCGTCTCGTCATTGCCGACCAGCGTGACGGTGCGGTGGTTGTCGTCCTCGTCCGCGATGGTGACGGTGGCGCCGAAATAGACCTTGCTCTTGTCGGGCTGCTGGCGCGGGTCGACGACCCTGGCGTCCTTCATCTTGCGCGAGAGGCGCTTCAACTGGCCGTCAATCTCGCGCATCCGCTTGCGGCCGTAGAGATAGTCGCCATTTTCGCTGCGGTCGCCATTGCCCGCCGCCCAGCTTACCACTTCCACGATCTTCGGGCGCTCGACTCCCAGCAGCTGGTCATATTCGGCGCGCAGCTTCGCGAAACCTTCCGGAGTGATATAGTTGGGATGGGGAGTGCTCATGCCCCGCCCATAGCGCAAGTTCAGCCCGGCGTCTGCTTGCCGAGATATTTGGACAGCGGCGTCGTCGTGCCCCGGAAGCGGGCGCGCTGCGGGTTCATCGCCTCATAGACCACGGCGTTTTCCAGCACGCGCTGGACATAGTTGCGCGTTTCGAAAAGCGGAATCTGCTCGATCCAGCGCAGCATGTCGGCGCCGGGCAGGCGCGGGTCGCCATTGGCGGCGATCCAGCGGTTCACATTGCCCGGCCCGGCATTATAGGCCGCCACCGCCAACGGATAGCTGCCGCCATAATAATCGAGCATCCGCTGGAAATAGGAGGAGCCGAGCATGATGTTGTAACTGGGATCGTTGAGCGAACTGGCGTCATAGCTCATTCCCAGCTTCCCCGCCTGCTCGCGGGCGGTGCCGGGCATCAGTTGCATCAGCCCGCGTGCGCCCGCATGGCTGACGATCTGCCGGTCGAACTGGCTTTCCTGCCGGGCAATGGCGTGGACCATCGTCCAGTTATATTGCGCCTCCGACGGCACGGGCACGCGGGGAAAGGCGCTTTCGCCATAGCCGGTGAGGCCGCTCGACACGGCGCGGCGGCCGACCATCACGCCCATGTCGGGTCGTCCGATGCTCTGCGCGAGTTCGACGGCGAGATAATGGTCGGCATCGCTGTCGGCATTATTGGCGATGGCGCGGGCGAATTTGCTCTGATCTTCCCAATAGCCCATCTGGCCCAGCGCCTTCACCGCCCGGACGACCGAGCGGTTGGCGAAGGCCGTGCGTTCCGCGGCGGAGATTTCGACCGGACGTTCCACGGCCGCTGGGGCAGGGATCGGCCGGCCCAGCCGTTCGAGCGCGAGCTGGCCGTAAAACTGGTCCGGAAAGGCCCCCGCGCGGGCGAAATAGCTGTTCGCGGTCGCGGCGTCGCCGGCCTGGAGCGCGGCGCGGCCCGCCCAGTAGAAGCCCTTGGACTGGGTCTGCGGCGACTTGGCGGCTGTGGCGTAGCGGCGGAACATCTCCATCGCGTCCAGCGGCTTGCCAAGGTTGTAGAAGGCCGTCGATCCCGCCAGCCAGGCAAGGCTGGTATAATCGTCGCGCTCGCCAATGGGCCGGCTGTTGACGTCGGTGCCGGGCAGATAGGCGTCGTCCAGCTTGCTGGCGATGCCGTAGGCGAAGCTCCACTGGCTGTCATTGGCGGCGGCGCGCGCCTGCGTCAGCAGCGTTTCATACCATTTTTCCGCGTCGCCGGGACGGAAGGTCAACGCCGGACGGTTGGCGAGATATTGGCGGCCGGCGATCCAGTTGCCCGTGTTGAGCAGCCATGTCGCCTTGTCCGCGACGAATCCGGCGTCGGTCGCGCCCACGGCCTCCGCCAACTGCATCTTCATCGCCGCGTCGGGCGCCTTCTGGCGGAAGGCGATGCGCGCCTCATAGACCGGGCGGCGGGCCGGCGAGACATAGGCAAGCCTCCGCTGCGCGCCCATGACGTCGCCCTTCCACAGCAGCGCGTCGGCGCGCAGGTCATGCTCCACCGATGTCCATCCCGCGCCGAAGAGCGAAAGCAGCCGCGCCTCGTCATCGGGCGAAAGCGTGCCGCCGACCCATGCGTTGCGCGCGGCGACCCGCGCCTCGCCCATGCGGCCCTGCTGCATCAGCGCCAGCGCATAGCGGGCATTGCCGGTGGCGGTGCGCGGCGGGAAGCGGGTGAAGAAGGCGATGACTTGCCCGGGATCGTAGCTGTTGGGATTGATGCCGGTTTCCGCCAGCCGCCGCATCCGGTCCTCGCCCGGCCAGCCGGGATTGGCCATGATGAAGCTCATATAGGTGGAGGAGCCCAGGCCATCGCTCTGCTGGAGCGCGCGCCACTGGCTGATCGTGCCGGAGATCGAGGGATCGCTCGCCACGCCGATTCGGCTTTGCGCGCGCTGCCACGGGCTGGGCTCGCTGGAGCTGGGAACAGGCTGCACCACGGCGCCGGGCGGATAGGCCGCGGCTGGCGCGGGGCCGGTGGTTTCGGTCTGGGCGCTGGCGCCGGCTGTGAAAAGCAAAAGAGCAATCAGTGGCATACGAACCGTGAGGGCTTCCGGGGCAGTTTCAAGACAGGAGAGCGATACCCTACTGGACATTATCGCAATTGCATCCTTATCAGGCCCTGAATGACGCGCTATAGCGCGCCGTTCGCGTGTTTCACGCTATCATGCCCCGGAATCCCGGTGAATTGAAGGAGTTTGTTGCATGTTTTCCGGGTCGATTCCGGCACTGATCACGCCCTTCCGCAACGGGGCGGTGGACGAGGCGGCTTTTCGCGCCTTCGTCGACTGGCAGATCGGGGAAGGCAGCAGCGCGCTCGTCCCTTGCGGCACGACGGGCGAAAGCGCGACCATGACGGTCGAGGAACATAATCGCGTCATCGCCATCTGCGTCGACCAGGCGGCGGGCCGCGTGCCGGTGATCGCGGGTTGCGGTTCCAACGACACCCGCATCGCGCTGGAGCATATGTTCGCGGCGCAGGCGGCGGGGGCCGATGCGGCGCTGGTGGTCGCGCCCTATTACAACAAGCCCAATCAGGAGGGGGTGTACCGGCATTTCGCGCATCTGGCGGAGCGCTGTTCGCTGCCGATCATCCTCTACAACGTGCCCAGCCGCACGATCACCGACATCGGCGTGCCGGTCATCCACCGCCTGTCGGAGGAATTCCAGACCATCGTCGGCATCAAGGACGCCACCGGGAATCTGGGGCGGGTCAGCGCACAGCGCCTCGCCTGCCGGGCCGATTTCTGTCAGCTTTCCGGCAATGACGAAACGGCGCTGGGTTTCAATGCAATGGGCGGCAGGGGCTGCATTTCGGTCACGGCCAATGTCGCGCCGCGCCTCTGCGCCGAATTCCAGCGGGCGATGGCAAGCGGCGACTGGCATGGCGCCCTTGCGCTTCAGGATCGTCTCTACCCCCTGCATGATGCCCTGTTCAGCGATTCTTCACCCGGCCCGGTCAAATATGCCCTTACGCGCGTTCGGCCCGACATGTCCGGCGAGGTCCGCCTGCCGATCACCTGGCCGTCGGAATCGAGCCGTGCCGCCGTCGACCGGGCTCTGGAGATCGCGGGACTGGTTTGATCGTCCCGCGGGCCTATATGGTGAAGCGAGTTAGTTAGAGAATAATGGCCCGTCCCCGTCCCGAAGCCTTCGACAAGAAGAAGATCGTCGCCGAGAACCGGCGCGCCCGTTTCGAATATTTCCTGGAGGATGTGTTCGAGGCTGGAATCGCCCTGCAAGGGACCGAGGTGAAGTCGCTGCGCTTCGGCGAGGGCAATATCGCGGAAAGCTATGCCGAGGTGAAGGGCGAGCAGGTGTGGCTGGTCAACAGCAACATCCCCGAATTCAGCCATGGCAATCGCTTCAACCATGAGCCCAAGCGCCCCCGCAAGCTGCTGCTGCACCAGCGGGAGATCGCCCGCATGCACGGCGCTGTCGAGCGCAAGGGAATGACGCTGGTGCCGCTGTCGATCTATTTCAACAGCCGGGGCAAGGCGAAGGTCGAGCTGGCGCTGGCCAAGGGCAAGAAGACCCATGACAAGCGCGACACGATCAAGGAACGCGACTGGAAGCGCGATCAGCAGCGCATCATGAAGGCGCATCGCTGATGGACAACAGGCTCTCCCGCTGGTGGCACGCCAATGCGCCTACCCGCGAATCGCTGGAAAACAACCGCTTTTTGGCCCCGGTGGCGCACCGGGTGCTGGAACCCTCGCTGTGGCGCTTCACCCGGCGTTCGGTGCCGCGCGGCGTGGCATTGGGGCTGCTGGTCGGCATCTTCCTGCTGATCCCCGGCGTGCAGATCGCGGGCGCGGCGCTGCTGGCGCTGCCGTTCCGGGCGAACATCCCGCTGGCGGCGGCGATGACCTTCCTCTCCAATCCCGCGACCACGCCGCTGTTCCTGATGGCGTCGGTCTATATGGGCAACTGGCTGCTCGGACGGTCGGCGGATGCATCGGGCTTTATGGCGCTGATCGACCGGCATGCCTCGATCCGCGAATGGTGCGCCTGGCTCTTTTCGGAGGCGGCGCCCGCCATGCTGCTGGGGCTGGCGCTGATTTCCCTGGCCTTTGCGGTGGTCGGCTACTTCCTGGCCGACTGGATCTGGCGTCATCGCATGGGCCGGAAATGGCATGCCCGCAAATTGAGGATTGGCAAGGCACGCGAAAGCAGCGCATTGGAGGAGGTCGCTTCGGCCTGATCGGCGGGAGCGGGCAGTCCATTGTGAATGCAGGGGGATAGCCGGGCCGTGTCCGCGCGTGTGATCAGGGATGGAGACGCCTGGGCGGCCGACAGGTCGTCGCCCCTGGCCCTGCCGCTGCTCATCCTGCTGGCGCTGATGTCCGCCGGGCTGGTGGTCTATGCCGCCGGCAACTGGGCGCTGGGCGCCGGGTTCGGCGCCGCGCTGCTGGCCGGGGCGGCGCTGCTGGGGTGGTATCGCCGGCTCTATCCGCAGGAAGTGGCCGTGGGTGAGGCCGTGCCCGACTGGACCGTGGCGCGCGCGGCGGCGGATGCCTCCAATATGGCGATCGCCGTCACCGATCGCGCCGGGCGGCTGGTCTGCGCCAGCGACCTGTTCGGGGAATGGTTTCCCGGTTTCCCCACGCCGCCCCATGTCACCGGCGACAGCAGCCTGTCCGACAGTCTGGGCAACGCCGCCCGCGCCGCCTGGCGCGACGGCGAGGCGCGGGTGGAAGGGATCGTGCAGGGTGCGCTGCGACTGGATGCCTTCCTCTGCCGCACCGGCCGGTCGGAGGATTATCTGCTGTGGCGCTTTTCCCCGGTGCGCCAGCCGAGCGCGCTGGACGATGTGCACCGCCTGCTGACCGGGGAAGCCGGGCGGCAATTGGGCGAAGCGGGCATCATGGCGGTGATGATCGGCGGGGAGGGGCGCATCCGGGCCGCCAACGGCGCCTTCCTGCTGCGCGCCGCCGGACGGATCGACGCCAATATCACCGGGCGCGATTTCGCCGCCCACATGCGGGTGGACGACAAGGCGCGGCTGTTCCTGGCGCGGGAGGAATCGGGCGGCATTCCGCTGCGGCTGCTGCAGGTGCCGCTGAAGCGCGCCGCCCAGCCGGCGGGCGCGCAATCGGGTGCGCAGGACGGACCGATGCTGCTGCTGCTGATCGACGAGCCGGCGGGCAATGCGGGCGGCACGTCGGCGCTTTCCTATATCGAGACGCTGTTGTCGCTGCTGCCCTTCGGCCTCGCCATGGCGGATCGCGACGGTCGCGTCCTGTTCATGAACAAGGCCTTTTCGCGGGCGGCGGGCGTTAAGCCCGAGGAGAAGCCGAGCTATCCCGGCGACCTGGTGGTGCGGGAAGATCAGGCGGCGGTGGCCGACGCCGTGCGGCGCTTTGCGGTCGGGCCGCAAATGTCGGGCGATGTCGCCGTGCGCATGCGCAACCAACCGGACGAGCCGATCGCGCTCAGCCTGGCCGGCGTGCGCGGGCTGGGCGAGGCGGCGGTGCTGCTCTCCCTCAAGGACAATAGCGAGGAGAGCAAGCTCAAGCGCCAGGTCGCGCAGGCGACCAAGATGCAGGCGATCGGCCAGCTCGCGGGCGGCGTCGCGCATGACTTCAACAATATCCTGACCGCGATCATCGGCCATTGCGACCTGATGTTGATGCGCCATACGCCGGGCGACAGCGATTATGACGACATCCAGCAGATCAAGTCGAACAGCAACCGCGCGGCGGGGCTGACGCGGCAGTTGCTCGCCTTCTCGCGCCAGCAGACGTTGCGGCCGCAGATATTGCAGTTGCCCGACATCGTCGCGGACGTCTCCAACCTGCTGAAGCGCCTGCTGGGCGAGAGCGTCAAGCTGGAAGTCAGCCATGGCCGCAATCTGGGCGCGGTGCGGGCCGATCCCGGCCAGCTGGAGCAGGTGATCGTCAACCTGGCGGTCAACGCCCGCGACGCCATGCCGGACGGCGGCACGCTCAATATCCAGACCTACGGCGTGCCCGCCGCCAAGGTGCGGGAGATGCGGTCGGACATATTGCCGCCAGCCGACTATACGGCGGTGCGGGTGTCCGACACGGGGCTGGGCATCCCGCCCGACATTCTTTCGAAGATCTTCGAACCCTTCTTCACCACGAAGGAACTGGGCAAGGGGACGGGCCTTGGCCTCTCCACCGTCTACGGCATCGTCAAGCAGTCGGGCGGGTTCATCTTCGCGGAATCGGAGCTTGGCCGCGGGGCGAGCTTCGTCATCTACCTGCCCGTCTATCAGGGCGCCGATGTCGATCAGGCCGCCCAGCCCAAGGCGCCCGTGCGCCGCAGCGAAACCTGGGGCACCGGCACCGTGCTGCTGGTGGAGGATGAGGATATGGTGCGCGCCGTCGCGGAACGGGCTTTGTCGCGCCAGGGCTATAAGGTGCTGACAGCCAATGACGGCGAACAGGGGCTGGAAGTGCTGGCCGGAGACGAGAAGATCGACCTGCTGATTTCCGATGTGGTGATGCCGAACATGGACGGCCCATCGATGGTGGCGCGGGCGCGGGCGAGCCATCCGGACCTGCCGGTCTTGTTCATGTCGGGCTATGCCGAGGAACAGTTGCGCAAATCGATCGACATCGCCAATGTGGCTTTCCTTCCGAAACCCTTTTCCGTCAGCCAGTTGGCGGAAGCGGCGCGGGATGCTCTGGCGATGCGTCCTGCGGCGGAATGAATTTGAAGAATGAACTTCCGCGCGGCTTGTCGATTATGCCGGTGGGAAAAGGCCTTTGGGGTTGCGATGGGTAAGATTGGGGACCGCAAGCATGTCTGACGGCAAGACCATCCTGATCGTCGAGGATGAGGCAATGATCGGCATGATGTTGGAGGATTATCTCGACACGCTCGGATACCGGCTGCACGCCATTGCCGAATCGGTCGATGATGCCTGCGCCAAGGCGCGCGAGGGCGGCTTCGACGCGGCGCTGCTCGATTGCAACCTGCATGGCGAGAAAAGCTGGCCCGTTGCGGACATATTGGCGCAGAGCGGCATACCCTTCGTCTTTGCGACGGGCGGCATGGCGGACGATCTGCCGACCAGCCATGCCGACCGGCCAACCCTGGCCAAGCCCTTCACGATCGGCGCGGTCGAGCGCGCGCTGAACAAGGCGCTGAGCGCCGCATAAGAAAATTTCGTTCCCCTCTTGTTCCATTAGAACAAACAGGATACATGGTGGCCACGCGCCATCCGGACCGGCGCGTTCCGCTTGACAGGGGATAGGCCGATGACCGCAATGCTCTCACTCATCGATTCCAAGAAGACAGGGACAATGGACAGACAGAAAGCATTGGAAGCGGCCCTTTCCCAGATCGACCGTGCCTTCGGCAAGGGGTCGGCCATGAAGCTGGGCAGCCGCGAGAAGATCGAGATCGAGGCGATCTCGACCGGATCGCTGGGGCTGGACATCGCGCTTGGCATTGGTGGCCTGCCGCGCGGACGTATTGTGGAGATTTATGGCCCGGAAAGCTCGGGCAAGACCACGCTGGCGCTGCACGCCATTGCAGAAGCGCAGAAGACCGGCGGCATCGCAGCCTTTGTCGATGCGGAACATGCACTCGATCCGGGCTATGCGAAGAAGCTGGGCGTCGACATCGACGAACTGATCGTGTCGCAGCCGGATACCGGTGAGCAGGCGCTGGAGATCGTCGACACGCTGGTGCGCTCCAATGCCATCGACGTGCTGGTGGTGGACTCGGTCGCCGCGCTGGTTCCGCGTGCCGAAATCGAGGGCGAGATGGGCGACAGCCATGTCGGCCTGCAGGCCCGCCTGATGAGCCAGGCGCTGCGCAAGCTGACCGGCTCCATCTCCCGCTCGCGCTGTCTGGTGATCTTCATCAACCAGGTCCGCATGAAGATCGGCGTCATGTACGGCAATCCTGAAACGACGACGGGCGGCAACGCGCTCAAATTCTACGCCTCGGTCCGCCTCGACATCCGTCGCACCGGCCAGATCAAGGATCGCGAGGACATTGTCGGCAACGCGACCCGCGTGAAGGTGGTCAAGAACAAGGTCGCGCCGCCCTTCAAGCAGGTCGAATTCGACATCATGTATGGGGAGGGCGTGTCCAAGATCGGCGAACTGCTCGATATCGGCGTGAAGGCTGGCCTGGTCGAGAAGTCGGGCGCCTGGTTCTCCTATGACTCGGTTCGCATCGGGCAAGGTCGCGAGAATGCAAAAACCTTTCTGAAAGAACATCCCGAAATGGCGGACAAGCTGGAAAAGGCGATCCGCGGGAAGACCGAGGAGGTCGCCGAAGGGATGATGGCCGGACCCGAAGCGGAGGATGATGGCGAATAAGCGCTGACGGGCTTTCCGGCCGGATCAACCGGAAGGCTCCAGCGCGGCTCTGCCCGCCTGCCGCTTCACGCACTGAAAAGGCCCGCTGCGCGACTGGCGCAGCGGGCCTTTTACCTTTGGCCCGGGTGTCCGGATGGGATGTCCTATCCATGGAATTCTCTTTGCGGGCAGAGGCGTTGGGTGATGATTGGTCATGCTGCCGTCCAACACTCCGCGCCCCTGCAAAGGTTCCTCGAAACAGACAAGTGCCTCATAAGAACCCAAGCCAGACGCTGCCGTGATAGATGAGGGAGAGACCTGGACTCATGCCTTCAGGAGCGTGGTGAATCGCAGGAATCTCGCCCTGCATTCAGACCCGGTTTCCCGCCCGCAAGCATCCAGCAAAGTCGCCCCTTGAACTCGCCCCCGGACATTTCCATCCGACTGCCGATGGCGTCAATAATCCTTCGAATAGCGCAGATTGGCTGAAGAACCCGCATTGGTGCCGGTCTTCGACAAAAGGCTGAGCGTCTTGGACAGGGAGATTTCGAGCTGGGTGGCGGTGAAACCCTTGGGATCGGTGATCACCTCCACATAGATGTTGTTGGAGATATGCTGTCCGACGGCGAGGGAGGTGCCGCGTCCCGTCGCCTCGTCGCCGCCGACGATGCCGATCCGGTCGACGCCCGACGCATTTTGCAGCTTGCCCATGGGATTGAGCCCGCCTCCGCCCCCACGCAGACCGTTGAGCGCCGCCGCCAACTGGATCGCCTGGGTGGCCGACAGGTTCGCCACATTGTCCCCGAACAGGATGCGCGCCAATATCTCGTCCTGCGGCAGCGTCGGCGTGGAAACGAAGGCGATGTCGGGCCGTTGCGCCGTGCCGCCCACCGCTATGCCTGCCGTCACATCGTCGATCCGGGTTTCGGCGCGGATCGCCAGCGTGGGATTCATCATCGGTCCGTTGAAGGTGATGATGCCCTGCTCCAGATCGAACTGATGGCCCGAGAAGCTGTAGCGGCCGCGTATCACCTCGATCTTGCCGACCACGCGCGGATCGTTCGCGGTGCCGGTGACGCGCATGTTCGTCTTCCATTCGGAATCGAGGCCCATGCCGGTCACATAGATTTCGTTGTCGGCGCGAACGCGCACGTCCAGCCTCCATGGGGTGGGCCTGGCGGCCGCCTGCCGTGCCGCAAGGCGCTGGTCGAGCAGGTCGGTCCCTTCGCCCTTGCGGCGCACGCCCGTCAACTGGCGAATGTCGCTGCCCCCCTGCCAGGCGACGCGGTAGCGCGTTTCCGGAAGCGAAAGGTCGCCCTTGATCAGGCCGCCATTGGCCGGGCTGTTGGTGATGGCCAGCGTGCCGCTGACCACGCTGGTGATCGCTTCGCTGCGGGCGAGGCGGGCGCGGTTCAGCTTCACGGTTATGTTCATCGGATAGCCGCTCTCCGCCGCCAGCCCCACCGTGCCGCTGGCCTGCACCGTGCCTTCGCCCGCCCGCCCGGAAAAGTCGCGCAGGTCGAGCCGGTCATTGGTGAAGCGCCCATCCAGCCGCATCTGCGTGACGCGCGTGCCGAAGGTCTCATTCTCATAGGTCAGGGCATTGGCGCGGACCAGCCCGTTGAGCCGCGGGGCAGTCAGCCGCCCCCCGAAATCCGCCGCGACGGCGATCGGCCCCGTCAATTGCTGGTCGGCCAGCCCGGCGAAGGAAAACAGCACATCGGCCGGCCCGGCATAGCGGATGCCGCCGCCCAAGGGCGCGGATTGCAATTGCTGCGCCCAACTCGCCCCCGGTCCCGGCGGCGCCAGCGTCGCAACGAAACGGCCCAGCGTCGCATTGCCGCGCCGGATGAGGCCGCGCATGTCGCCGCCTGCGCTCGACAGCTTGCCCTCGATCGCCATCGACACCGGATCGGACACGGCGGTCAGGCTGGAGCGGCGGAAGTCGTTGATCGCGAGGCGTGTGGTCGCGGTGGGGAAGGCGGAGCCATTCTGCGCGAAATCCAGCGTGCCGGTCGCTTTCCCGCCAATTCCCAATCCCGGTGAGGCCATGTTGACGATGGCGAGGTCGAAATCCTTGAACCGCGCCTGCATCGCCGTCTGCTGGCCGAAGCGCCCCGCCAGGTCGACCCGGCCCTGCGGCAGCACCAGCGTTGAGGGTTCGAGGCGATAGCCTTCCTTCTCGATCCGGATGATGGCAGGCCGGGCGAAGCGGAAGGGGATGTTGCTCGCCCGTCCCTCCAGCGCGACGGCATAGAGTGTCGGGCGCAACGCGGCGTTCATGGCGATGGAGAAGGGCACGCCGGTCGATCCGTCAGCGACCAACTGCGCCCGGCCGCGTCCGCCGCGATAGTCGATCCGGCCGCGCGCCTTGCGCACGATATAGTCGCCATAGGCGGCGTTCGCCATCTGCACGTCGGCGTTGATCTGCGGCTGTTCGGTCAGCACCATGTTCGCCGTGATCAGCGCCCGGCCGATCACCACATCCGCTTCGCCCGGCAGTTTCGCATTGCTGGCGGTGGCGCTCAACTGCGCGCCCTGCGCCTTGCCAACCGCCATCAGCCGGACCGCGCCGGTGATGCCGGAACCGTTCATGGCAAGTTGCCCGGCGAAGGAACCGGCGGCGCTCTGCTGCACGCGGCCGTTCATGTCGATGCCGGCGAAACGCGCCCTAGCTATGTCGATGGTGAGCGGCCCGCTGGCAGTGCGGATCAGCACATTGGCGAAGAAGGGGCCATAGGCGGACCCGCCCGTGGCTTCGAGCCGATAGCCCGCCGCTTCGCCATTCAGCTTCGCCACCACGTCGTAAAGCTGCACGCCGACATTGGGCCGGGCGGCGCGGAGCACGGCATTGGGCCGCTCCATCGTGCCGCGCACGGTCAGCGCTAGCGGGCCATATTGGTTGGACGTCGCCCTGGCGTCGAAGGCGATCCGACCGTCGGTATCATAGCTGCCCGAACCGCTGTGGATCCGGAAATTGGGCGCCGCGCCTTTCAGGCCGGTGAGGGTGAACTTCCCCTCCGGCGTCATGCCGATGCTGCCGGAGGCGACGGCATTGCCGCCCAGGAAATCGCGGACGGAGGCGTTCTCCCAACGGGCCGTGCGGACGCCGAAACGGCCGGACAGGCCGAAGCCGCCCCGGGGCCCCGGCACCAGCTTCACATCGGTGTTGAGATTGACGATGCCGACGCCGTCGATCCTGTAGTCGTTGACCCGGCCCTTGAGCGCGCCGCGATAGATGGCGTTTTCCATGTCGGCCAGCACGATGGCGGTGGCGTCCACCCGGTCGCTGTCGATCTTCAGATTGTCGCTGATGAGCTTGCCCGCGGCATAGGCGAAGTCGCCCTTCACCCGCAGATTGTTGAGCAGGCCGCCCGCCGCGGCATTGAGGCCGGTGACGCGGCTGGCGGTGGCGCTTACCGGAATGCGGATGCGGTGGGCGTCGATCACGGCGCGCCCGCTGGCCTTCAGATTTTCGATCCCCGTGGCGTCGAAGGCGATATGCTTCGCCGTGATGTCATAGTCGATGAAGGGCGTCGCCATCGGCCCGTCGAGGATCACCGAAGCGCGCACATCGCGGCCCTTCACCTTCTCCATGATCGCGCCGGGGGTGAGCAGGGCGGCGTCGATCCTGAGCGCGCTGAACCGGCTTTGGCCAAGGTCGACCAGACCCTGCGCGGTGGCGGACAGGGCGGGGGATTTCAGCGAGCCTTTGAGGTTCACCCGCCGCTCGTTCAGGCCCGCGAACAGGTCGACGTCAAGCGACGGCGTCGTCAGCCGGTCGACGGTCCCCGCAAAGACCAGCCCGGGCCGCAGCGGGCCCCTGGCGGTGAAATTGCCGTCGCGAGCGGCGAGCGCGATATTCGCCAACTCGCCCTTGCCGGACGTCGCGACCAGCCGCCCGTTCCACGCCTGCCACGTGCCCCGGCCGTCCAGCGTCGCGGTGAAGCCGTCGGTCAGGCCGCTCATCGCCGCGATGACGCCGCCCTTCGGCGCGGTCAGCGTGCCCTTCATGGACAGGCGGTTCTGCGCGGGCACGGCGTCCAGATTGGCCTGCAGGCGGTCGCCGCTGTCCACCACCGCATTGGCCGACAATATGGCGCGGCCGTCCGCGATATGGGTCACGCCGTCGATGGCGATCTCCCGCTTCTGGCCGATCACCGGCCTGGCGACGAGGAACCTCGCGATCTTCAGCCGATCGACGTCGATGTCGAGGTCGGGCAGGATCGGCGCATTGGGATCGCTTTTCGTCACGTTGAACTGCGGGCTGCGCGCCAGCACCACCAGCGGGCTTTCCAGCAGCCGCACCGAAATATGGTTGTCGATGTAGCGGAACGGGCTCCATACCACATGGACGCGCGGGGAGGCGGCGAACGGCCCCTTGGGATCGCGCAGCACCAGGTCGTGGATCACCATGTCGCTGTAGATCGACCCTTCGATCCGGCCGACCGATATGCCCATGCCGGATTCCAGCTTCAGCGCGGCGATCTGTCGGATCAGGAATTTCTTGCCCGGCTGGGTGTTCAGGAACAGCAGCAGCCCGGCGACCAGCACGATCAGGGCGACGACCAGTCCGACGACCCACAGGACGATCCTCTGCCAGAGGGGACGCCTGACGACGACAGTGGCGGTTTCCTCAGCCATCAGAATGCCTGTCCGATGCCGATATAAAGCGCGAATTTGGATTCGCCCGGCTGCCGGTTGATCGGCATGGCTATGTCGGCGCGGAAGGGACCGAAATTGGTGTAGAAGCGGCCGCCGACGCCCACGCCGTACCGGATGTCGGAAAATTGCGGCATGGAACTTTCATAGACCTGGCCCGCATCGACGAAGGCGACCACGCCATAGTCCCCGAAGCGATAGCGGCCCTCGACCGCAAATTCATTGACGGACCGGCCGCCGATCGGATCGTTGTTCGCGTCCTTCGGCCCCAGTTCCTGATAGCCATAGCCGCGTACCGACCCGCCCCCGCCGGCATAGATCCGCCGTGAGGGCGCCACATCGTCGCGCTTCACCCCGCTGATCGTGCCGACCCGCGTGCGCGCGGCGATCACCAGGCTGTCCGACAAGGGATAATAGCCGGTGAGGTCGAATGTCGCGCGCAGATAGGGGGAGAAGCTGCCCTGCAACGATCCTTCCGGTTCCGCGCGCAGATTGGCGCGGAAACCCCTGGTCGGGTTCAGCAGGTCGTTGGACCGGTCATAGCCGAGTTGCACCGGCAGGCCGCCGATGAAATAGGTCCGCCGCGTCTTGTCCGCCGTCGCCGGATCGACCACCACCTGTTCGTTGGTCAGCAGCACTTCCGCGCCATAGCTGTAGGTCCAGCGCTTCTGGAAGATCGGCGTCGACTGCCGCGACCAGCCGATGTTGAGACCCGCCGTATAGGCTTCATAGGCGTCGTAATTCTGGTGATTGAGCGTGATGCCGGTCTGGAAGGTCTTGTCGCGCTTGCCCGCATTGGATCGGCGGAAGGTGCCTGACGCGCCCTGTTCCTGCGTTCCGGCGATCACGCTGGCGATCAGCGCGCCTTCGGGCGGGAAGAGGTTGCGGTGGGTCCATGTTCCCTCCGCGCGGAAGCCCTGGCCGGTGCCATAGCCCAGCTCGCCCGCCAGCGTGCGCGGCCTGCCGGCCTCCTGCGCGACTTCCAGGTCGACATATTCGGTGCCGTCCGGTCCTGGCTCGCTGGTCCTGACCGGATCGACCGAGATGCTGGAGAACAGCCCCGTCGCCACCAGCGCCCGGCGAAGGTCGTCGACCTTGCGGCTGTCGTAAAGCTCGCCCGGCCTGAATCGGCTGATGACCTTCATATGATCGGCGCCGAAGGCCTGCTTCTCGCCCGTGGTGGTGATCCCCCGGAACGATCCGCGCGGGCCCGTCTCCACCGGCAGGGTATAGTCTCCCGTCACCGTCGCGGGGTCGAGCAATATGTCCCGCTGCCCGACCTTCGCGAAGGGATAGCCATTTTCCGGCAGCTTGACGCCGACATTGGCCTCCGCCCCCTCGACCGCCGCCGCGACGATATAGTCGCCGGTCTTGAGCGGCAGGCTGTCGCGGATCAGGCCGGGCGGCACGGTCGGCCCGGCGTTGATGACGATGTCCCCGATCCTGTAGCGCTTGCCCGGCGTGACCGAGAGGACGGCCTTCAATGCCCCGTCGCCCGTCTGGTCGAGCGATGCGAGCGCGGTCGCGTCATAATAGCCCTCAGCATAGAGCAGCCTTATGGCGAGCGCCTCATCCTCATGGGCCCGGGCCTGCACCATTGCCGCCGTGTCGGCCTTGCCGCCGCCGTCGATCAGGGCGGAGGAATCGCGGAACGCCGGCTCCAGCCCGGTCTTGCCGAAGCCCTCCAACGCCACCGAATAACGCACCGCCTGGGTCTTTTCATCGGGGTTGCCGTCAGTCGCGACCTGCGCCGGCACCTGCACGCTGTCGAGCGGCGGCAGCGGCTGGGCCAGTTCACGCTCCTCCTGCGGCTCGACCGCCGGGGGCAGTTGCTGCGCCGCGCCGGCTTCGGGCATCTGCTGGTCGATCCACTGGTCTATGGAGGGCAGCGGCGCGCCGGTGCCCGTTGGCGTTTCCCCCGTCCTGGGCAGGCGCGCCTCGAACTCGCTGTCGGGCAGGATCGGTTCTTCCTGCTGTTGCGGCGAAGGCGTCTGCGCCATCAGGGGGAGGGGAGAGGCCGCCATCATCATCAGACCCAAGGCTCGCCGGACCCGCTTCTGCCTTGAACCCATGGAAACCCGCTTTGCCCCTTTTGTCCTTCGCCCGTGCAGGGCGCGAACAGCCAATACGCGCAAGCGGTTGCTTCGGTTCCGCCTGCGTCATGAAGGCAGGTGCTTCCCTCCGAATCCCAACCGGTCTAGACCGGCGGCATGACCATCGCGCTCAACATCACCCGCTCTATCCTTGGCCAGCCCTGGCGGTGGCGCGGGGGCAATGGCGATGGGCGCGATCCCGGTTATCGGCCCGACGATCTGGTCACGCAATTGCTGCTGGCGCGCGGTTGCCCGCGTGAGGCGGTGGAGGCGCACCGCAACCCCACCATCCGCCATTTCATGCCCGACCCCAGCCTGTTCCGAGACATGGACGCCGCCGCCGAACGGCTGGCCGACGCGGTGGTGCGCGGGGAGGATGTGCGCATCTTCGGCGATTATGATGTCGACGGCGCGACCAGCGCGGCGCTGCTGATACGCCTGCTGCGCGATCTGGGGCTGGCGGCGCGGCCCTATATTCCCGACCGGCTGATGGAGGGATACGGCCCCTCCGGCGAGGCGCTGGTGCGGCTGGCGGGCGAGGGGGCGACGCTGATCGTCACGGTGGACTGCGGCGCGCAGGCGTTCGAGGCGCTCGCCATGGCGAAGGCGGCAGGAGTCGATGTCGTGGTGGTCGACCATCATAAATGCGCCGCCGCCCTGCCCGAAGCGCTGGCGCTGGTGAACCCCAACCGCCTGGACGAAGCGGAGGAAGCGGCGGCGCACGGCCATCTGGCGGCCGTGGGCGTGGCCTTCCTGCTCGGTGCGGCATTGATCCGCGTGCTGCGCAGGCGCGGCTGGTTCGACCGGCGTGCCGAGCCGCCCTTGATGGAACTGCTCGACATCGTCGCGCTGGGCACGGTGGCGGATGTGGCGCAACTGAAGGGCCTCAACCGCGCCTTCGTCGCGCAGGGGCTGAAGATCATGGCGAAGCGGCGCAATATCGGCCTTTCCGCCCTGATCGACGCCAGCCGCCTGACGCGGGCGCCGCTGTGCCACGATCTGGGCTTCGCGCTTGGCCCGCGCATCAATGCGGGCGGGCGCGTGGGCAAGGCGGATCTGGGGGTGCGGCTGCTGATCACCGAAGATCCGGCGGAAGCGGCGAAGATCGCGCAGGAGCTGGACCGGCTCAATGAGGAACGCCGCGCCATAGAGGCGGCGGTGCAGGCGGAGGCGGAGGAACTGCTCGCGGCGCAGGGCAATCGGGCGGTGGCGCTGGTGTCGGGCGCGGGTTGGCATCCCGGCGTGATCGGCATCGTCGCCGGGCGCATCAAGGAGAAGGCGGGGCGCCCCGCCATCGTCGTCGCCCTGGATGAGGAAGGCGTCGGCAAGGGGTCGGGCCGCTCCATCTCCGGCGTCGATCTGGGCGCGGCGATCCTGGCGGCGAAGGATAGCGGCCTGCTGGTCGCGGGTGGTGGTCATGCTATGGCGGCGGGCCTGACGGTCGCGGCGGACAAGGTGGATGCGCTGGCCGACTTCCTCGACGAACGGCTCGCCAACGCCGTCGCGAGGGCGCGGGACGACCGGGCGCTGCTGATCGACGCCGTGCTGGCGCCTGCGGGGGTCAATCCGGATTTCGTCGCCGCCATCGACGCCGGCGGTCCCTATGGGGCGGGGTGGCCTGCGCCGCTCATCGCCTCCGGCCCGATGCGGGTGGTCAAGGCCGATGTCGTCGGCAACGGCCATTTGCGCGCGATCATGGCGGGCGACGATGGCCGGTCGATCAAGACCATCGCCTTCCGCCAGGCGGAATCCGATCTGGGCCAGGCCATTCTCGGCGCGCCGCGCGACCGGCGCCTGTGGATAGCGGGCCGCGCGAAGATCGACGATTGGGGCCCCCGTCCTGCCGCCGAACTGCATCTGGAGGACGCCGCCTGGGCCGATTGAGAAGCGGATCGGCAAATTTTCGCCCCGCGCTCTTTTCATGACGAAAAGGGGGTTGACCGTTCCGGAGCCACCGCCTAATGCCCGCCTCGCTTCGCAGCGACGCCCAAGCGGACCTGCATGTGGCCCCTTCGTCTAGCGGTCTAGGACGCGGCCCTTTCACGGCTGAAACACGGGTTCGATTCCCGTAGGGGTCACCATTATCAATGCCTTGCGAGGCGGTTGGATAGTGGCTGGCGCCGATCTGGGCGCGCGCGGCCAGCGGATTGAGCCAGTCGGCTTTCGGCTATTCTCCTGGAACTATTGTCGCCCCGCCTGAAGGCTTGGGCATTCACCCGTCTGCGTTTCGCTCCATGCCTGACGTCCAGCCTCGGTTCGGCTGGACCTTCCGGTTATCCCGCCACGGCCGTTCTCGTCGCCTTCGCCGATCGCGTCCTCTTTGCCTGCCCCTGCCGGGGTCGGGCCGTCGATTCCCGCACGACGAGCGAAGGCGCGAGCACGATGTTGCGGATCTCCGGATCATCCCCGCGAATGCGTTGCAGCAGAAGGTCGGCCGCCTCCCGCCCCAGGGCATTATGGCCGATGCGTATCGTCGTCAGCGGCGGCGTCACCAGATCCATCATGGGCATGTCGTTATGCCCGACGATCGATATGTCCTCCGGGCACCGAAGGCCACGTTCCTTCAGCGCATCATAGGCGCCCAGTGCGAGAAGGTCGTTTGCGGCGACGATCGCGGTGATGTCGGGGTCACGATCCAGCAGGCGGCGGGTCGCAATCGCGCCCTCTTCCCGCGAATAGCCTTCGGCTGCTTCGTGCAGCGGCTCGGTCGAACGAAGGTCGTGCTGTTCCATCGCGCCATAAAAGGCGCGCCGCCGCAGATGGCCGGTGGACACCGTCTCCGGTCCTGCGAGATGTGCGATCCTGCGATGTCCCAGTTCCACGACATGGTCGACCGCAAGTTGCATTCCCAGCGCGTCGTCGGAGACGACGGCCGACAATCGGCGCTTTTCCTCCGCCCGGTTGACGAGAACCGCCGGAAGCCCCTGTTCGAGACAGAAATCGACGACCGGGTCGTCGCGCTGGACGGTCGCCAAAATCAATCCCTCGATCTGCCGCGTCGCCAACTCGCGCACGATCTCCAGCTGCCGGCTGGAATCCCGCCCCACATCGGCAACCACGGTCGAGAAGCCTTCCGCCGCAAGCCTTTCCGCCGCGCCGCTGAGGATCGGGGAAAAGACGGTATTCGCGATGTCGGGCACGAGCATGCCGACAAGATGCGAGCGGCCGGTGCGCAGGCCCGCGGCGAGCAGGTTGCGCCGGTAGCCAAGGCGCTGCGCCGCCGCGAGCACGCGTTCAGCCACTTCCTCCGCGACCAGATAGCGGGTCGCTGGGTTGAGCGCGCGGGAGACGGTCGACGGGTGAACCGCAGCGGCCTCCGCGACCTGCTTGATCGTCACGGTCCGGGATTTGGTGCTACTGCGCGGCAAAATAGTCTCCTTTGACAGGCCTTTCTCTTCCCGCGCGCAAATCTTGGCAACATGATTTCGCATTCCGGCCGGTCGCGGGCCTTTTGCAGGCGGCTGCGGCAGGATGGAGGGGCGCCGGTTCATGGCGGCGGGCGATGCGATGCTGCCCGCGAACGGCCGCTTCGACGGACCGTCAGGTCATCGCGCCGCTATCCGGGCCGTCGAAAGTCCGCGGTCCGGGGATTGTCTCTGGCTTGTCGCGCTTAAAAGGAGCGATGCGGCAAGGAGCGCCCCCTCCCCTGCCGAGGCCGATATTTCCCGCCGGGCTTAATGCTGGCGTTTGAAGCGCTGCACCCGGCGGCCATAACCGACTTCCGCCGTGTAGAGATTGCCTTTCGAATCGATCGCGATGTTGTGGATCGACTTGAACTGGCCGGGCTGGCGGCCCGCGCGGCCCCATTTCGTGACGAACGCGCCAGTCTGGCGGAGCAGGGTGACGACCTGTCCGTTGCCGCCGTCGGCCACGAAGATATAGCGTTGCGCGGCGTCTTCGGACAGGACGAGGTCCCACACCGATCCGCTGCCCAGCGTCTGGGGCTCCACCTTGAACTCGCGCACATAGCTGCCGTCCTTGCGGAACACCTGTATCCGGTCGTTGGCCCGGTCGCAGACATAGACCAGACCGTCGCGGGCGATGCGCACGCAATGAACCGGGTTGTTGAATCCCTGCGATACCGAAGCGGGCGAATAGGGCGGCAGCTTGTCGTCATTGGGCACCGAACCGCTGCCGCCCCAATGCCGCTTATATGCGCCGGTCGACAGGTCGAAGACGATCACCCGGCGATTGCCATATCCGTCCGCGACATAGAGTTCGTTCGCCGCGCTGTCCGTCATCATATGCGCCGGGCGTCCCAGTCGCGTCGTGGAATTCGACCCCTTGGTGCCGTCGTCGGCCCCGAACTGGCGGATGAACTTGCCGTCGCCGGTGAACTCCAGCACCTGGTCGCCGTCCAGATTGCCGGCGATGAAGACATGGCCCGCATCGTCGACATGGATGCCATGTTCCATCTGCACCCATGGATGGCCCTGTCCGGCTCCGCCCCAGGCGGCGAGAAGATTGCCCTGCCGGTCGAATTTCATGACCGGCGGAGCAGCCGAGCAGCAAAGCGACTCAGGCGGAGATTTCTGCGCGCCCTTCTCGTCATCGAGCAGCGAACCCGGCCGCTGGATGATCCAGACATTATCGTCCTTGTCGACGGCGACGCCCGAGACCTGGCCCAATATCCAGTTGCCGGGCAGGGGCCTTGGCCATTGCGCGTCGGGTTCGAACCGGGGGGCGTCGGCGGCGGGTTTCTGGGCGGGAACGGGCGCTGAGCCGATGCAGCCGATCAGCATCGCCATGGCAAGGAAACAGCGCCGCATAGTCATCCCTCCGGGCCCATTGTCGACCGAATAAGGCTCTCAAGCAAAGGGCCCGCGTCCTAACATATTGTTATTCCGAAAGCGCCGTGGCAGCAGGCGGTTGCGCGCCCTGATGATAGCCATTATTTATCTTAATTAATAAGATTTCAATTGCCTATATCGCGATATGATGGTGATTTGCAGCGTCTGTCAAGGCGCAATCAGGGTGCGTGGCATCTGTTCAGGAAGGTTTCCCCTGTGGAAGGAAGCTGCTAGCTGGAGTTTCGCGCCCGGGGTGGCGCCTTGGGTTTGGATTGGGAGAAGTATTCATTCGCGGACCGGTTCTAACGCCGAAGAATAATTCGGTGACGCGGGCGTTTGCGATCCTGCGGGCCATAGCGGGCGCGGGTCGTGATCTGAGCGCGACGGAGGTTGCCCGCGCGGTGGGCAGCAATATGGCGACGGTGCATCGCTTCCTGCTGACGCTGGAAGGCGAGGGCGCGGTCGCGCGCGGGCGCAAGGGCGGTTTCCATCTGGGGCCGGCCCTGGCCGACCTTGGCGCCCGGGTGGAAGGCGACGTGCTGCTGGTGAATGCGGCGCATCCGCATCTGGAGGCTCTGGCCGATGAATTCCGCGAAGCCGTCCACTGCGTCGCGCGCAGCGGGAACCAGGCGATCAATGCGGCCGTGGCGCGGCCCGACCGTTCGCTGGTCATCAGCCATCCGGTGGGCGAGCCGTTTCCGCTTCATTGCACCTCCGCGGGCAAGCTGTTCATCGCCTCGATGAGCGAGAGTCACCGCGCCAGCTTCCTCGCCAATGCGGAGCTCAGGCGCTACACGCCCGGCACCATCGTCGATCCGGGGCAGCTCATGGCCGAACTCGGCCGCATCGCGAAGCAGGGCTATGCGGTGGACAATGAGGAATGGGAGGAGGGGCTTCGTTCGATCGCGCTGCCGCTGCATAACATGCGGGGCCAGGTGGTGGCGGCGATCGCGCTGTCGGCGCCCAGTTCGCGGCTGGGCGACGAGCAGTTGGCGAAGGCGCGGTCCGCGATCGCCGGCAGCGTGACCCAGATCGAACGGTCGCTGTCGATCGAAAGCCGGGTTTTCCCGTCGCGCGCCAAGCCGCGCGGCAATTTCCCGCACCTGAAGCGCGTGGCGGATTTCCTCTTCATTTCGGGCACCAGCGCGCGGCGGCCGGATGACAGTTTCGAGGGTGCGACCGTCGGGGAAGACGGCAAGGTCGTGATCGACATAGAGCGGCAGGCGCGCTTCATCTTCGACGCGATCCGGGACATGCTGGCAACGGCGGGCGCGTCGCTGGCGGACATCGTCGATATTCAGGTCCACCTGCTCGACATGGCCGATTATGAGACCTTCAACCGCGTCTATGCCGATTATTTCGGCTTCGAAGGCCCTGCGCGCAACACCGTCGCGGTCAAGGAACTGCCCCATCCCCATCAGGGGATCATGATCACCGCCATCGCGTTCAAGCCGGGTTCCCATATCGCCCCGGACGAATGACGCCATAGCCCTTGACCGGAGCGATTTCCAGGCGACGCGATCGATCGCTGATTGAGAAATCGCGTTAGGAGGGAAATCAGGGCGGTTCCGACCCGATGCCGGGATCGCGCGCCTGCTGTTTAATCCTTGTCCTTTCCAATCGTGCGACGTCGCGCGAGCGCCAGCCGTGGCCGTGCGATATAAATTCTCACCTAACGACTTTTATATCTTGCATATCGAGATAATATATTTCATGCATGGTTCCGGGAAGGGAGAGACGTGGATGCCCGATGTTCGTTTGAGCCGAAGGTCCGCAATGTCTGGAGGGCAGGCGCGTCGCCGGTTCTGGCGGGCAGCCGCCCTCGCCCTGTTGGCGGCGGCGGGCGGTGGCGCGGCGCAGGCTCCGGCAGCGAAGGTGCCGATGGTGAAAAGCCAGGCGCCGGGCTTTTATCGCATGATGTTGGGCGACTATGAGATCACGGCGCTCAATGACGGCGTCGTCGACTTCCCGCCGGCAAAGCTCTTGACGAACACGACGGCGGGCGAGGTGGCCGCGATGCTGCGCAAGCGGTTCGAGCCGGATGCCGTGCCCACGTCCGTCAATGCCTTCCTGATCAACACGGGCGACCGCCTGGTGCTGGTGGACACGGGCGCCGGAAAGGTTCTGGGGCCGCGACTGGGCGGGCTTGCCGAAAGCCTGCGGGCGGCGGGGTACCGGCCGGATCAGGTCGATGCCGTGCTGATCACGCACATGCATCCCGACCATATCGGCGGCCTGGTGAAGGATGGGCAGCCGGCCTTCCCCAATGCGACCGTCTATGCCGATAAGACCGATGCGGCGCTGTGGCTGGACCCGGCCGAAGCGGCGAAGGCGCCGGAGGATCAGGGCAAGCTTGGCAAATATCGCTTCCGGGCGGTCAAGGAGTCGATGGACGCCTATAGCCGGCGCGGCAGGCTCCAATATTTCGACGGCACGGGGGAAGTGCTTCCCGGCATACGCGCCATCGCCTCTCGCGGGCATTCGCCCGGCCACGCCTTTTTCGAGGTGGAATCGAAGGGCGAGCGCCTGTTCTTCTGGGGCGACATCATGCATTTCGGGCAGGTCCAGCTCGAGCTGCCGGAAGTGGCCATGTATTCCGACATCGATCCTGCAAAGGCGACGGCGAGCCGGTTGGCGGCGCTGAAGGATGCAGCGGACGGGCGCTATCTGGTCGCCGCCGCGCACCTGCCCTTTCCCGGACTGGGGCATATCCGCAAGGCCGAACGCGGCTATGCCTGGGTGCCCGTCACCTACGAAATCCCGCCCCGCTGACGGAGGGGGCGGCTGGACGGCCCGATGCGTGATGGCGTCGGATAATGCATCGATGGGAGGAGGCGACATTGCGACTGGGTTCCGGATTATTGGCCTTCGCGGCGACGATGCTGCTGCCCGCCGTTGCGGTCGCGCGCGATGCGGCTCCGCGCAACGACCTGCCTCAGCCTTATGAAACGACCCGGGATTGGGGCACTTTGCCCGCGGGCATGAAATGGGCGGCGGTGACGGCGGTGGAATCGGCGCCGGGCGGCGTCATCTACGTCATCCATCGCTGCTATGAGAATTCCTGCATCGACCGGCCCGAACCGCCGATCCTGAAATTCGATGCGCAGGGCCGTCTTCTGAAGGCATTCGGCCAGGGACTGTTTCGCTTCCCCCATGGGGCGACCGTCGATCCGCAGGGCAATTTGTGGGTCACCGACCTGGGTTCCGTTTTCCTGGCCGAGCGTGGATCGGGCGACAATGGCGGCAAGATCGTGAAATTCGATCCGGACGGCAAGGTGCTGATGACGCTGGGTCACGATGCGCTGGGTTCCGCCACAGACTTTCTGGATCAGCCCAATGACATCGTGGTCACGCGCAAGGGCGACTTCTTCGTGTCCGAAAGTCATTCGCCCGGCGGCAAGAACAACCGGGTGCTGAAATTCTCGAAGGACGGCAAGTTCATCGGGCAATGGGGGCGCAAGGGAAGCGGTCCTGGCGAGTTCAGCGAGCCTCACAGTCTGGCGCTCGATTCCCGTGGCCGGCTGTTCGTGGCCGATCGGGAGAATAACCGCATCCAGATCTTCAGCCAGGACGGCAAGTTCCTGGCCCAATGGCATCAGTTCGGTCGCCCCAGCGGCATCTATATCGATGGGAAGGACAGGCTTTATGTCGCGGATTCCGAATCCAGTCCGGTCGAGGGCCGTAATCAGGATGCCCGCATCCGTCGCGGTATCCGCATCGGCAGTGCCCGGACCGGAAGGGTCGACGCCTTCATCGAGGATGCCGAAGCGGCGGAACCCAGGCATTCCGGGGCCGAAGGCGTGGGTGTCGACGATCAGGGCAATGTCTATGGCGCGGTCGTTGGTCGCCGCATGCTGGAACGGCATGTGAAGCGGTCGAAGCCATGAAGGGCTGCCCGGTTCCAAATGATCGGCCCGTTGCAAGGCCCGCAGACTTTCGTTGACGGCTTCCTGCGGGCTTGATACCAATCTTACAAGACGAATTATTTTTCTTACTTAATGAGAATCGGAGAGAGCTCATGTCCCAAGGTAAGATTCTCGCGGGCTTCGTGGCGCCGCATCCTCCCCATCTCGTCTATGCCGAAAATCCCCCGCAGAACGAGCCGCGCTCGGAGGGCGGGTGGGAGCCGCTGCGCTGGGCCTATGAAAAGGCGCGCAAGAGCATCGAGGAACTGAAGCCCGACGTGCTGCTCGTCCATTCGCCGCACTGGATTACGACAGTCGGCCACCATTTCCTGGGCGTGAAGCGTCTGTCGGGCAAGTCGGTCGATCCGATCTTCCCCAATCTCTTCCGCTTTGCCTTCGACCTGAACGTCGACGTCGACCTTGCCGAAGCCTGTTGCGGCGAGGCGCAGGCGCTTGGCCTGACCGCCAAGATGATGCGCAATCCGAACTTCCGGGTGGATTATGGCACGATCACCACGCTGCACATGGTCCGTCCGCAATGGGACATCCCGGTCGTCGGCATCTCGGCCAATAATTCGCCCTATTATCTGACCCTCGACGAGGGCGTGGAGGAGATGGAGCGGCTGGGCGAAGCGACGCGGCGGGCGATCGAGAAAAGCGGCAAGCGGGCCGTGCTGCTCGCGTCCAACACCTTCTCGCACTATCATTTCCATGAGGAGCCGGAGATTCCCGAGGATATGAGCCGGGAGCATCCGCAAAGCTACAAGGGCTACAAATGGGACATGCGCATGATCGAACTCATGCGCAGGGGAGAGATCCGGGAGGTGATGCGCCTGTTCCCCGAATGGGTGGAGGAAGCCTTTGCCGAAGTGAAGTCCGGGGCCTTCCCCTGGATGATCTCCGCCATGGAATATCCCACCACGCCTGCGGAGCTTCACGGCTACGGCACGGTCATCGGCACCGGCAACGCCGTCATGGAATGGCGCCTGGCGGCCTGAGCCCCAATCGAGATACGAGGACATATCATGCCGGTCGTTTCCGCATTTCTGATGCCGGGCAATCCGCTGCCCTTCCTGCGCCAGGACAATCCGCCCTGGGCTCCGCTCGCCACGGCGGCGAAAGCGGCGGGCGAGGCGCTGCGCGCCAGCCGGCCGGACGTGCTGCTGATCTATTCGACCCAATGGTTCGCCGTGCTGGACGAACTGTGGCAGGCGCGTCCGCACAGCACGGGCGTCCATGTCGATGAGAACTGGTATGATTATGGCGACCTCCAGATGGACTTGCGTGCGGATGTTTCGCTGGCCCAGGCGTGCGTCGCGGGGGCCAATGCGGCGGGCCATCGATCCAAGGCGGTCGATTATGAAGGCTTTCCGATCGACAGCGGAACGATCGTCGCCAACGCCTTCCTCAACCCCGGCGGAACGATTCCGACGGTGGTCGCCGCCAACAATCTCTATCATGATTTCGCCACGACGGAGGCGCTGGGCCGGGTGGCGGCGGAGCAGGCCGATCTTCAGGGCAAGCGCGCGGCGGTGATCGCGGTCGGCGGCCTTTCCGCCGGCTATTTCGACAAGGATATCGACATAGCCGAGGATCGTATCGTGGATGAGCAGAGCGACGCCGCCAATCGCGCGCTGCTTGCCGCGATGGAGCAGGGCGGGGCGGACCGCTTGCGCGCCGGACTGGATGACTTCGCCGCGGCGGCGAAGACCGACATGGGGATGAAGCATCTGGCCTGGCTGTTGGGGGGCGTGGGCGAGTTCAAAAATGCCCATGTCCATGGCTATGGGCCGACCTATGGCGCGGGTGCGGCCGTGGTCGAGTTCAAGCTGGCCTGATCCGGCGGACCATGGCCGTCAGCCGGCATCGCCATTCCCTTGACTCCATGTCGCCGGACGCGCCGGGCGGTTCGGACTTCGCGCTTGAAGGCCGCGCTTGTCCCCCTTCGCTTGCGGCGGCGGCGGGAGAGGCGCTAGAGCCAATCGACATTCAGAAGATGACGAGCCGAAAATGGTGGTTTTCCGTGACCCGGCGCGCAGCCTACTCAAAGTACGTGAGCACCGGAAGCACGGAAAAGCGTCATTTGCAGGCCGTCAGGGCTGAATGTCGATTGGCTCTAGGCCCCGGGGGCGGGTTCTGGCAGCAAATGGCCCGTCCGGCACAAGCGGGGCGGCCAGGCGTTCATCATGGGCTTCGCGTTCGAAAGATCGGTTCGATAGAGTTTACGGTGCAATGAAGATGACAGATGAATTGAAGATCGGCCTGCAGCCGGCACCCAATGGCCGTCTTGCGGCGGCGCCGGCCGGCATAGTGGAGGGCAAGGCGAAGCCGCGCGGGCAATTTCCCCATTATCGGCGGGCCGGGGACTTCATCTTCATATCGGGCACCAGCGCGCGAAAGCCGGACAACAGCATCGAGGGTTCCGATGTCGATGAAATGGGCGTCACCCAATTGGACATCAAGGCGCAGACCCGCGCCGTCATCGAGAATATCAGGGATATATTGGCGGCCGCCGGCCTCGACCTGTCGGATCTGGTCGAGGTAAGTTGCTTTCTCGTCAGCATGAACGATTTCGGTGGCTTCAACGAAGTGTGGGCGGAATATTTCGACGAGACCGGCCCCACCCGGACGACGGTCGCCGTCCATCAGCTTCCCCATCCGCTGCTGCTGGTCGAGATGCGCGCCATCGCCTACGCCCCGGACCCGCAGATGGGCTGATCCGCCCGCGAACAGACCAAGCCCGATAGAAGGAGGAAATCATGTCCGACCGTCGCGAACGGATCGTGCGCGCCTATTTGTCCGCCATGGAAAAGGGCGACCTGAACGGCGTGCTCCAATGCTTTGCAGCCGATGGCACGGTGATTTCGCCCGTCTATGGGGAAGAGCCCGTCCGCCCATTTTACGAAAAGCTGTTCGCGGACACGATCAGCGCCAGCGTCGATCTGCACAGCCTGTACGTCAGTCCGACGCAGCCCGAGCGGCTGATTGCCCATTTCGCCTATCGCTGGAGCCGGCATGGCCAGCCCGATGTCGATACCGACCTGATCGACCTTTTCGAATTCGATCCGCAAAGTGATCGGATCGGGCGTTTGCGGATCGTTTTTGCGCCCTTGCCCGGCAGCGGCGCATGATGGGCAGCGCCATGGCCCGACGGGCAGGCCGCCCTCAGGATTCCGTCGAAGGTTGCGGCTTTCAGGCGAAGGCGGCCTGATCGCGAACCCATTCCCGCCCCGCGCCGCGTGGCGGACGAGCGGTGATCCTCTTCCACGCCTGCTCATGGAAGAAGAAGGCGACGGCGTTGATCATCGGTTCGATCAGCGCGATCCCGCCCGCCATGGCGACGGAACCGGTCATCAGATAAGCGACCGAGAAGCCCACGGTCATGTGGATGCTGAGATAGGTGGCGGTCTTGATCAGGTCTGTGGACATGGCTCTGTGCTCCTGTTGCCGCTCAATTAAGATTCGTTCGCAATAGGTGCCAACAGCTTTTCCCTCTGGCTCTGATCGCCTTTGCCGATCAGGATGGCGGGAAAGGAGAGTCCAGGATGAGCGGAAAGATCAGGGTCGGCATCGGCGGTTGGATCTTCGAACCATGGCGCGGCACCTTCTATCCCGAAGGGCTGCGGCAGAAGGACGAACTGGCCTATGTGGGCCAGCATCTGACCGCGACGGAGATCAATGCCACCTATTACAGCACGCAAAAGCCGGCGACCTTCGCCGGCTGGGCCAAAGCCGTGCCGGATGGTTTCCAGTTCGCGGTCAAGGCGTCGCGCTACTGCACCAATCGGCGCGTGCTGGCGGAGGGGGGAGAATCCATTGCAAAGTTCATCAACCAGGGTCTGGTCGAGCTGGGCGACCGGTTGGGGCCGATCCTCTGGCAATTCATGCCGACCAAGAAATTCGATGCGGAGGATTTCGGCGCTTTCCTGAAGCTGCTGCCGGCCAGCATCGACGGCGTGCCTTTGCGCCACGCGCTGGAGGTGCGGCATGAGAGTTTCGATGATCCCGTCTTTTTCGACCTCGCGCGGCGGGCCGGCGCGGCTGTGGTCTATGCCGACCATCCGGAATATCCAGCGCTGCAAGGCCAGGAGGTCGGCTTTTCCTATGCTCGTCTGATGCGCACGCGGGAGGAGGAGCCGACCGGCTATTCGGCGGAGGAGATCAAGGGCTGGGCGGAGGCGGCGCGCGAACGGGCCGCCAGAGGCGATGTCTACGCCTTCTTCATCAGCGGAGCGAAGGTCCGCGCCCCTGCCGCAGCGCAGGCCATGATTGTGGCTTTGCAGTAACATCGACTGTTGCATTTGCTGCAACTGCGAAATCGTCCTTTGCGATTGTTACAACATCATGTCGGGCGCATAGGCCCGCTCGCCCCCGGTGGCGATAAATAACAATGACTTGCAGGACGAATGATATGCGACATACGGTTCAGGGCGTTGCCCTTATGGTTGCGGTCGGCGCGCAGATGCTGACCTTCTATTCGGTGCTGTTTGCCTGAACGCAACATGACCCGATCCAAAGAGTCCTTGATGGACATCGGAAGAGCCGCCCTGGATATTGCCATGGGCGGCTCTTTCATTATCGCGGGACTTGATCAACCCTCCGCCAGCCAGCCCGCCAGCAGATAAGCGACGACGCCGACCGGACCCAGGGCGCACAGCGTCAGCAGCACGAGCGCAATCCGGATCAGCGTGACATCCAGGCCGGTGCGGTTGGAAAGCCCGGCGCACACGCCCATGATCTTTCCATTGCGGCGGTCGAGGGTGAAGCTGTTGTTCATGAATCTGGCCTTCTTGAAGAGATATGGCGGGATCAGGCGATCGGCGCGATCGGAACGGCGGCGCCGATGAAGAGCGCGGAAACCAGCAGGGCGCCGGTAAGAGCAAAGGCGGCGTTTTGAAGCTTGGCGAACATGATATACTCCCTGATTTGTGCTTGGCCGGACCGTCCGGCCGTGATGCCGGGAAGATTGCAGGAGCCGTGCCAATTTCGATTTCGCCCCGATTTCAGGCATTTTCGCGGCCCATCCATCGTTTTTGGGCGGGAAATTTTCCGCTAATTGGGCAAATTTCCTGCAAGTCGGGAATATTTGCGGGGTGATCGTCTGAAGGAACCGCTTCTCTTCGTCTACGGCACGCTCCGGCCCGGCTGCGACGACCCGATGGCCCGCTGGTTGGGCGATGCGGCCCGTCCTGTCGGCCCAGCCGTCGCGCAAGGCGCGCTCTATCGCGTGGCGGCCTATCCGGGCTTCGTGCCTGGCGGGACCGGTGACGTGACGGGCGACCTGTTCGCGCTCCCCGATCCGGAGGCGGTGCTTGCCGCGCTCGACGATTATGAGGAATGCGCTGCCCACTTCCCCCAGCCGCATGAATATCGTCGCGAACGGCTGATCGTCCTGGGCGAACATGGGCCGGTGGAGGCATGGACCTATATCTACAATCGCGACGTCGTCAGGCTGGAACGGATCGAGAGCGGTGATTTCCTGAGTTGAGAATGGCTTGCGCGAGGCCCGGGCGCGGCTGGAGCGTTTTCCGGGCGGATAGAATGATCTGCTGGCTCGGAAAACGCGGCAAAACAAAAGCCTGGAGCATCATGCAGAAAACCGGTTCCCACTTTTCTGCATGATGCTCTAGGCTCTCCCGCCATGGCTTGAGGAGAGACGCGCATGACCGATGAACGGGATCAGCCGGAACGTTTGCCCGAAGACAGCAACTGGATCGGTTCGACCGGCCTCGACCGGCGCAAGCTGCTGGTGGGCGGGGCGTTCGCTGCGGGCTTCGCCGCTGCCTGCCGGCCTGTGTCCAGCAGCGCGGTCCAGACCTCCGGTGAAGGGTTGAAAGAAGAAAGCGTCTCGATCGGGGCGAGCGACGGCTTTGCCATGCCTGCTTTCGTCGCTCGTCCCGCCGCCGGTAAGGCTGCGCCCGTCATCGTCGTGGTGCATGAGATTTTCGGCGTGCATGAATGGATCCGCGATATCTGCCGCCGCTTTGCGAAGGCGGGTTATTACGCCATCGCTCCCGACCTGTTCGCGCGCCATGGCGATGCGACCAAGGTGGCTGATTTCAGGCAACTGGTCGGCACCATCGTGTCCAAGGCCTCCGACGAGCAGGTGTTGAAGGACATCGACGCCACCTATGCCTGGGCGGGCAGCCATGGCGGGGACGGCAGGCGGCGCGGCATCACCGGCTTTTGCTGGGGCGGGCGGGTCGTGTGGCTCTACGCCGCCCACAGCGGGGAACTGGACGCGGGCGTCGCATTTTACGGCCGGCTGATCAGCGACAAGACCGAATTGCAGCCGCTGAGCGTCATCGAGCAGGTGAACCGGCTCAAGGCCCCGGTGCTTGGCCAATATGGCGCGCTGGACAAGGGCATTCCGGTGGCTGACGTCGAGAAGATGCAGGCCGCGCTGAAGATCGCGGGCAAGTCGCCGCCGGACGCGATCACCGTCTATCCTGACGCCGACCATGGCTTCATGGCCGACTATCGCCCCAGCTACAACGAAGCCGCCGCCAAGGCCGCGTGGGACGCGACGCTCGGCTGGTTCGGCAAATATGTGAAGGGATAGGATCGTTCGGCTTGGACTGAGCTGAAAGCAGCGCCCTTGCCATATGTTCATTCTCTACCGTCATGCTGAAACAAGTTCGGCATGACGGCTTTGCAGGGCGGCGGCTGCCCTTATTTCTGCTTCATCGCCTCGACGGCGGCGAGCGTGCTCTTCACATGGCCGGCATAGTTCATCTCGCTATGGACGAAGGCGATGCGGCCGCTGGGCGCGATGACATAGGAAGTGCGGTCGGTCATGCCCGGCCGCATCTTCAGCGCCACGTCATAGCCCGACACGATGTTGGGACCAGCCGACGCCACGGCGAACTTGCCCGCGCATTCCTTAGTGGAGAAGGCGACCAGATCGTCCACCGGATCGGCCGACATGCCGATCACGGTCGCGCCAGCCTTCCTGAAATCCTCGATATGTTCGGCGAATTCCCGTGCTTCGGCGGAGCAGCCGGGGGTGAACGCCTTGGGGAAGAAATAAAGCACCACCGGCCCGCGCTTCAACTGGTGCGACAGGGTCAGGGTGAAGGTCTTCCCCGCCAGCGCGCCGCGGGTGGTGAAGTCGGGCGCCTTGGCCCCGACGGCCAGCGCCGCCATGGCGCCCTGCGAACCGACGGCGGCAGCGGCAAGGGCGAGAGCGATCTTCAGGCTTCTCATCATCGGCTTCCTCTTCATTCAGGCGGTGGGGGGCTTCCGATAGTCCATCCCTTCGGCCATGGTGATGACTGCAACGTTCGCCGCGCGCAAGTCCGCCAGTAGCCCAGCCGGATCGCGGGGGAAGAAAAGTCAGCCCCTTCCGGCGCGCCATGGCGTAAGCCGTGGCTGAGAAGTGGCCGAGAAGGAGTGTGGCAGGGATGAAGCAGGAACGCGCGCTGGCCGGAACCCATTGGCGGAATGCCGGTTTTCCTCCCATGCGCGCGATGATTCTCCTGCCGCTGCTCGTCCTTGCGGCGTGCGGCGACAAGCCGGGCGATCAGCCCGGCATCGCCACCAATATCGTCGACGAAGCGATGAACGAAGTGCAGCAGGTGCCCGAAGGCGCGAACGGTATCCAGACCGCTGAACCCGCGCCGGAGATTCCATCCAAGCCCGTGCCGGTGGGGTCGACCATCCCCGCCAGCGTGCAGGGGCGATGGACGGGCCTGGACGAAAGCTGTGCCGACCGCGCGACCGAGCTGGAGCTGACGATCACGCCGACCAGCCTGGTCTTTCTGGAGAGCGAGGGGAAGGCGACCGGCGTGTCCCACGGCCCGGACGGCCGCATCCGCATCGACGCGGCCTTCACCGGCGAAGGGCAGAGCTGGAACAGGAAGCTGGAATTGCGCCCCTCGGCCAGCGGGCGGGAGTTGACGGTGATCGACGACGGCCGGGCGGTGACGCGGAAGCGGTGTAGTTGATCTTCGGCCTGTTCCTGCAAAGGCGGGAAACGGGATCGGGCGGCAGAATTGGGTTCCTGCCTGCGCAGGAGCGCGGAATGCTTACTCCAAGCTTCCCCAAAGCCGCCGCACTGGTTAGAGCCGCCTCATGATCGGCCGTCTTACCTTGAGCGATTTCCGCAATCATGCGGATGCGCTGATCATGCCCGATCACAGTTTCATCGTGCTGACCGGGGACAATGGCGCGGGCAAGACCAACATATTGGAAGCCGTGTCGATGTTGGCGCCGGGACGCGGCCTGCGCGGCGCGGCCCTGCGCGACATGGTGCGGCAGGATGGGGCGGGCGGTTTCGGCATAGCGGCGGAAGTGGACGGCGTGATGCTGGGTACGGGGGTTCTCGCTTCCACCCCCGACCGGCGTCAGGTGCGGATCGGCGGCGTCGCATCCTCCGCCAATGCGCTGGCGGATCATCTGTCCATCGTGTGGTTGACGCCGGCGATGGACCGGCTGTTCATGGACAGTCCCGGCGGGCGGCGGCGTTTCCTGGACCGGCTGACGCTGGCGCTTCACCCCGCCCATGCCGCGCACAGCGCCCGCTACGAGGCGGCGATGCGGGCGCGCAACCGGCTGCTGAACGATCTGTCCGCCGCCGATCCTTCCTGGCTGAGCGCGCTTGAAACGCAGATGGACGAGCATGGCGCGGCGCTTGCCGCCGCCCGCGCCGATCTGGTCGGCCGCTTGCAGGCCGCGCTGGAGGACCAGCCCGACCATCCCTTCGCCCGTCCGCTGCTGGCGATCGAGGGGGAAGGGGAGGGCGACGAGCCCCTGGGGCTTCGCCTGGCCCGCGAACGACGCCGCGATGCCGCTGCCGGTCGCACCTTGTCCGGCCCGCACCGGCAAGACCTCGCCGTCGTTCACGCCGCCAAGGCGCAGGCTGCCGCGCTCTGTTCGACCGGCGAGCAGAAGGCGCTGCTGCTCTCCATCCTGCTCGCCCATGCGGCTCTGGTGGCGGCTCATCGCGGCCAGCCGCCGGTGCTGCTGCTCGACGAAGTGGCGGCGCATCTCGACCCGTCGCGGCGGGCCGCGCTGTTCGACCGGCTGCGGGAAACCGGCGGTCAGGTCTGGATGACGGGGACGGAATCCGCACTTTTCAACGACTTGCCTGTGGCGAGCCGGTTTTGCGTAACGGCGGGGCACGTCTTTCGTTCCGCAGATTGACGCGCCGCAACAACGACTCGTCGCTGGCTGCTTTTCAACGCGTCCGGCGTCTGCCCTAAAGCATGGCACGGGGTTAAGTCGTTCAAATAGTCGGGGGTCGCATTCCTATGATCGGTGGTTTTCGCGCTATTGTCGCAGCGGCAACGCTTGCACTCGGCGCCCTGATCACGACCCCGGCCGCGGCCGGCGTCCTCCAGTGCGCGCCCTTCGCCCGGCAGGTTTCCGGCATCGAGCTATATGGCAATGCCAACACCTGGTGGGGTCAGGCCGATGGCCGCTATGAACGCGGCCATGAACCCCGTGTCGGCGCCGTCCTTGCCTTCTCGGCCAGCCGTTCGATGCCGGTCGGCCATGTCGCCATGGTCAGCAAGGTGGTCAGCGAGCGCGAAGTGCTGTTGACCCATGCCAACTGGTCCTATCGCGGCGGCGTAGAGCGCAATGTCCGCGCTATCGACGTGTCCCCGAACAATGACTGGACCGATGTGCGCGTCTGGTATGGCCCGATCGGGGATCTGGGTCTGCGGCCGAACCCCGCCAAAGGCTTCATCTACGCGCACAAGGCGAGCGACGCTCCGGTGCAGATCGCCATGGCGGATCGCGCGACGGCAGGCTCCGACGCCGCGCGGGGTGCTTTCTGACATTTTAACCATTTCCTAATGGTCGCCGCCTAATTTCGTCGGCGGTGGGGCGATTCTGAGACTTTTGGGGTCGCATGAAAGTGGGAATGATGCGCTGGGCGGCCTTGCTGCTGGCCGGCCTGACAGCGACGCCTGTGCTGGGCGCGACCGTGCTGCAATGCGTGCCCTATGCGCGCACCGTGTCGGGCGTCCAGATCTATGGCGACGCGCTGACCTGGTGGGACCAGGCGGAAAATCATTATAAGCGCGGGCATGCGCCCCGCACGGGCGCGGTGCTGGCCTTCCGTCCCGTCGGCCCGATGGTGCTGGGCCATGTCGCGGTGGTCAGCAGGGTGCTGGACGACCGGCGCGTGCTGATCCGGCATGCCAACTGGTCGGTGCCGGGCGCGATCGAGGAGGATGTTCTCGCCGTCGACGTATCCGAAGAAGGCGACTGGAGCGAGGTGCGCGTCTGGCACAGCCCGACCAACCGGATGGGCGCGCGCAGCAACCCCACCTTCGGCTTCATCTATCCCGACAAACCGCAATTGCGCGAGTTCCGGACCGATCCGGCGCTGGGCGTCAGCACGCGCTTCGCCAGCATGACGGTGACCAAGGACGATCCGGAGGAGGATAGCGCTCCGTTGCGCAGGTCCGCCGCCCAGCCGCGGCTGGCGGTCGACCTGCGTGCCATCCGCTATGCCGATGCGGCGCCTTCCGCCCGTTCGTTGCGCGACATCATCGCGGACGTGAAGCGAGACGCGGCGCTGCGTTGAAGCGGCCCGATGCTCCCGCGCGGGCAGCAACACGGTCCCGGCTATCCTGAAAACATGGCGTCCGAACGGGCTCTCATGAGCCTCTCGTCTCATCGGAACGCGGCTGAATAAAAGGGCGCACCCCTCTGGCGAGGCGGCGTCCTTTTTTCTTCAGCGCAGACGAAACTCTATTCCGCCTTGTCCGCTGCTTCCCCGGCGCCCTCGTCCGCATTCTCGAACCACGCCTCGACCGGCCCGGAGAGCTTGATCGTCAGCGGCTGGCCGTGGCGGTCGCGGGTCTTGCCCGCCGCCACGCGAATCCACCCTTCGGAAATGCAATATTCCTCGACATCGTTGCGGACGCGGTCCTTGAAGCGGATGCCGATGCCCCGCTGGAGCACGTCCATGTCGAAAAAGGGGCTCTTCGGGTTGGTGGAAAGGCGGTCGGGGGGCGTATCGCTCATGATGGTCCAAATCCTGTCAATCTGGCGCGACCTAGCCCTTAGGCCTGCCCGCCGTCAACTGCTGCGGTCCATCGTCGACATCGCAGAAGATGCGCCGGATCACCCCCTGCGCCAGCCAGGATTCGAAGCGGGCATGCGCATCGGCCAGATCCAGGAAGGGATAGGCGACCGGCCGTTCCCCCACCGCCCGGCTGGCAATGACCAGCCGCATCATGGCATCGGGCGCCGTGGTCAATATGCGTCCGCGCCGGTCGGTGGCGGCGCTGTTGACGCCGACGACATGGCCGTCCTCGGCAAAGACCGGACCGCCGCTGATGCCCGACAGCGTGCCGTCACCCATCGGAATGCGCGCATGCTCCGCCCAGGCGAGCACGGGCTGCGTCTCCTCGCCTGCGCCGCGCCGGGCGCGGGCGGCGCCGATCAGTTCGGATATGACGAGCGTCGGCTGTCCGCCCGGAAAGCCCATATGATAGCCGACCGATCCGGGCGGCGGCATGCGGTCCGACAGCGGCAGGGCGTGGTCGCTCGCCACGCCCCCGCGCACCAGCGCCGCATCCGCCTCCCGGCTTTCCACCAGGCGCGACACGGGGCGGGCGAAGCCGCCCTGCTCTATGCCGACCCGGGTGCAGCCATGGGTGACATGCTCGGCGGTCAGCCATGCGCCGTCCCGGTCGATGGCGAAGGTCGTGCCCATGCTGTCGGCGGGCGCCTCCGTCCGTTCCTCGATGACGAAGCTCTCATCGCTCCATTGCGGCATCGGACGGCGCGGCGAGCGCGGGTCGAAAGCCTCGACATGCAGCGGCGTTGGCCTGATGACCTCGCTGATCCACAGCAGGGCGAGGATGATGCCGAGCAGGCCGGGCAGACAGCCGAAGCGCCGGCCCGCCACGGCTCAACCCGCGACCGCGCCGGCGGTCAGGCAGGCGATGGCGACCTTCATCATGGCGAGGAAGATGGCGGCGGACCGTTCGTCCGCCTCGATGCGGGTCGGCAGCGAGCCCAGCAGGAAATCGACCACGCGAAAGGCGATGAGTTGCAGGATCAGCGTCACGCTGCCCCAGATCATGATGTCCCAGACATTCACCGAGCCCGCGAGGCAAAAGCCCAACGGCACGGCCAACCCGATCGCCGCCCCGCCCAGCGAGATCGCCGCGGCAGCATTGCCTGCCCGGATCAGTGCGAATTCGTCATGCGGCGTGATCCACATATAAAGCGCCAGCGCCGCCAGCCAGGCCAAGGTTGCGGAACCCAGGTGCAGCAGGAAGATGGGCAGGCCCGACAGCAGGCTCTGAATGACGGGCATGGGATCGGTCATCGCGTCAAAATGCCGCAAGCGGATGCCGGGTGCAATTGCCAGTCGATGGGGAAACGGGTGGAGAGGAAAATGGCGCAACCCGCGCAGCTTCCCCTCCCCATTCACTTCGCGGGTGTCGAACAGAGGCGGGTGCCTCTCCTGCACCCTCCCCACGCTGCGCGCAGGGAGGATCGCATGGCATCAACCAGCCGATGCGGCCAGATCAATTGCAGACCCGAACCTTCACGCGCCGGTCGCGGTAATGATTGTAGCGCCATTCGGTCCAGCAACGCTGGCGGTAATGCCCGCGCCAGGAGCGCCGGTCGCCGCGCCAATAGCGGCGGTCGTCATGGCGCCAGTCGCGCCTGCCGTCCCAGCGCCTATCGTCCCAACGCCTATCGTCCCAATGGTTGCCGCGATACCCGTCGCGATAGCCATAGCCGCCATAATATTGCGCCTGTGCAGGGGCCACGCTCGCCCCCATGGCGGTGATCGCCAGGCCCAGGGCCGCAGCGCCCTTCCACAAGATGTTCATCTCTTTCTCTCCTCAGCATGCACGCCCGTCGCCGGGGTCATGAAGGGAAGATGCACCGGCCTTACTGAACCGTCCGGGAACGGTGTCGTCAGCCAATATTCATGGATGGATCAGCGGCCCCGCAGGGCGCTTTCCGCCTCCAGCATATAGTCGCGGGTGATCGGCAGGCTGCGGCGGTCGCGGACATATTGGACCTGGTAATTCACCATGCCGCCATGTTCGAACACGGTCGCCGCGCCCGCCAGATAGAAGGTCCAGAGGCGGAAGAACCGCTCGTCGTACAGGGCGACGATGTCCGCCTTGTGCGCCAGCGTCCGCTTGTACCATTCGCGGATGGTAAGGCCGTAATGGATGCGCAGCACCTCGACATCCGTGACCATCAGCCGCGTGCCCTCGCTGCCCTGGATCATCTCCGACAGGGCGGGGATATAGCCGCCGGGGAAGATATATTTCTGGGTGAAGGCGTCGGTGATGCCCGGCCCGTCGACCCGGCCGATGGTGTGGATCAGCATCACCCCCTCCGGCGTCAGAAGCTCGCGGCACTTGGTGTAGAAGGTGCGGTAATCCTTGGTCCCGACATGCTCGAACATGCCGACCGACACGATGCGGTCGAACGACCCGTCCATGTCGCGATAATCGATCAGTTCGAAGCGGACATGGTCGGCCACGCCGGCATCCTGCGCCCGCTGGCGCGCGACCTTGAGCTGCTCTTCCGACAGGGTGATGCCGGTCACGTCGACGCCGCAGGTGCGATGCAGGTACAGCGCCATGCCACCCCAGCCGCAGCCTATGTCGAGCACCTTCATGCCCGGCTTCAGGTGCAGCTTGGCCGCGATATGCGCCTTCTTGTCCTCCTGCGCCTGTTCCAGGCTGATCCCCGCCTCATTGTCGGCATCGGGGAAATAGGCGCAGCTATATTGCCGGTCCCGATCGAGGAAGAGGGCGTAGAGCGCGCCCGACAGGTCGTAATGATGCGCCACATTGGCTTTCGCCCGCGCCCGGTGATTGGCGGCCCAGAGCTTGCGCCGGATCGCCTTGAAGCCGCGCTTGACGGAGCCGAGATCGCTGATCGACTTGCCCGTTTCCCAGGCATTGTTCATGCGGATGAGCGAGATCAGTTCCATGATCCCGCCGCCCTCTATCGCGACGCGTCCATCGATGAAGGCCTCCGCCATGCCGAGGCGCGGGTCCCTGACGATGTCGAACGGCACACGCGCATCGTGGAATTTCAGCGCCAGCGACGGAAAGCCCGGTTCGGGGGTTCCGACCGTGATCTTCCTGCCGTCATGATAATAGATGCTGAGCTGGCCCCGCGTGACCAGCCGCTTGATGACGCGATCGAACAATTTCATGGGGCCACCCTGTCAGGTCATTCCGCTGCCGTCAAATGCCCGCATACCAGTCATAGCCGGCGCGGTCCTCCCAATAGCCGCCCTTGCCGCCGCCTATGCCGTCCAGACTCGCAACCGCTTCAATCTTCATCAGATATTTCGCCTGCTTGTAGCCCAGTTGCCGCTCCACCCGCAGCCGGAGCGGCGCGCCATTGGCCACGCGCAGGGGTTCGTCGTTGAGCGCGAAGGCGAGGATCGTCTGCGGGTGGAAGGCGTCCACCAGATCGATGCTTTCATAATAGCCGCGCCCGCCGCCCATATCGTCGGCGCAGTGGAAGACGATGTACCGCGCCCCGTCCCGCAGCCGCGCCGCGTCGAGGATCGGCTTTAACGGCACGCCGCGCCATTTGCCGATGGCGCTCCACCCCTCGACGCAGTCGTGGCGCGTGATCTGCTCCCGATGGGGCAGGGCGTGGAGCTGCGCCAAGGAGAGGGAAAGCGGCCGTCCCACCAGTCCGGTCACATGCAGCCGCCAGTCGGCAAAGCCGTTGCGCCACAGCGCCTTATATTCGGCTGTGTTCGGATTGGCGGTGCCGTTGGGGCGGAAGAAGGGAGAAATCTGGTCCGGCCGGAATTCCCGCGCCAGCGCGTCGCGGGCCATCAGGCTGCGCTGCGCCCATTTGTGGAAATTCCCGGCGGAAAACAGCGCCTCGCGCACCGTCTCGTTCTTCGCCAGCCGGTCGCATCCCGCCAGCGTCGCGGCGCCGCCCAGTACCAGGGTCCGACGGTCGAGGATCAGGCTCATCGCCGCGCCTCCGGCACGCGATAGCGTCCGCTGATCATCGAGCGGATTTCGTTCAGGGGCCCGGCCAGCACCACCATCAGCATATGCACCAGGAAGAAGGCGACGAGCATGAAGGCCGTGATGAAATGGATCGAGCGTGCCGACTGGCGCCCGCCGAACAGGTCGACCAGCCAGGGCCATGCCGCGTTCATGCCTGGCGACATGGTGAGGCCCGTCAGGATCAGGATCGGCAGCGCGACGAAGATCACGCCGATATAGCTGGCCTTTTGCAACATATTGTAGCGCAGCGCCGCTTCGCCGGTTGGGAAACGCAGCCGGGCATGGTCCTTTATGTCCTGCCAGACATGGCGCGGCGCCAGTTCGTCGCGCCGGAAGGCCAGGTCGCGCGCCAGATGTCCGCCGAACAGGCTCCAGACCATGTAGAAGAGCAGCGCGAAGGCAAAGATCGGCGCGGCGCTCAGATGCCAGTGCCGCGACATCGCCAGATTATAGTGGGCGGGCAGCGTGATCCAGCTTCCGAACCGCTCCAGCACCAGCCACGGGCGGTCGAGATTCGCGCCATAATGCCCCCAATAAAGCCGGGGATGCGCATTGAAGATGCCAAGCCCGCTGGCGAACAGCACGTAGAGCAGCAGCGCATTCAGCCAATGCCACAGGCGCGTCGGTCCTTTGTGGCGCAGCACCAGCTTCGGTTCGGCGGCTATCGGCTCGGATGAGGCGCTATCCATAGGCTGCTGTTACCCTTTTGCACCAACAGCGTCAAAAAGGACGATGCCGTTACGCGCATGAATCATTTTTCATGATCCCGTTCATGTGGGAGCCAGATTGTGGGTCCATAAGCGCCGCTGCCGGGATCGAGTAAAGTTTCCGGATTTTTTGAAGCTCCTATGGATAGATGCCCTGTAAGTTCAATAGGGATGATATGAAAATATTTATCAGATCCGTCTCTTTTAAAAACCGATTGAGAACATAAATCGATCTCACCCGGTTCAGGGTATCGAACAAGTCATGAGGAATACCATGAAAACTGCGATTATCGCAGCGATTGCTGCTGCCACCGTTTCTGTTCCTGCCTTTGCTCAGGATGCCGCGCCTTTTACTGGTCCGCGCGCCGGCATTACCATGGGCTATGACAAGGTTCAGGGCGACGACGGCTTCAGCTATGGCGTGTCGACCGGCTATGATCTGGCCGTCACCCCGCATGTGACCTTCGGTCCGGAAGTCTCGCTCAGCGAGTCAACGGCGAAGTTCAGTGGGGTGGATGCGAGCCGCGATCTCGCCGCATCGGTGCGCCTTGGCTATGTCGTGACGCCGCAGGTGTTGGCGTTCGGCAAGGTAGGATACGCCAACAGCCGCTTCGAAGTCCCTGGCGACCACCAGACGCTGGAAGGCGTGCGCTATGGCGGTGGCGTCGAATATTCGGTGACTCCGCGCACCTATATTTCGGCCGAATATCAGCGGACCGAATATGAAGACAATTTCGGCGGCCGCGATGCGGGCGTGGTGGGGATCGGCTTCCGCTTCTGAGTTGGGTGCCGTTGGGTATGACAAGGGGCGGTCCCGCTGGGGCCGCCCCATTTTCATGCAAACTCATACTGTTGCGGAAAAGCATCATACATTTGTAAAGTTCATATCCATATTGCAACAATCACGATCGCGTTACATATGCGCGCCGTCAGCGATGCATGTCGCTGCGTGCAGGACGGGGGATGAACCGAATTATCTCGGTATTCCAAATGACGATGAAATAACGACACGCAACGTCATCCCCGTAAAGAGAACAAGCGGCAGTCCACATCACCGGACTGTTCGTTTCTGATGACATGAGGATTTTATGAAGACTGTGATTTTCGCAGCCCTTGCTGCTGCCGCCGTTTCCGCTCCCGCTTTCGCTCAGGACGCCGCGCCCTTCACCGGCCCGCGCGCCGGCGTGACGCTGGGCTATGACAAAGTTGGCGGCGAAGAAGGCTTCAGCTATGGCGTCAGCACCGGTTACGATCTGGCCGTCACCCCGAACATCACCTTCGGCCCGGAAGTGTCGTTCGGCGATTCCACCGTGGATGAGGCCGGTCTGGATGTCAGCCGCGATCTGGCCGCTTCGGTGCGCCTGGGCTACATCCTGACCCCGCGCGTTCTGGCGTTCGGCAAGGTCGGCTATGCCACCACCCGCTTCGAGGTCGCCGGCTTGGGCAGCACCAATCTGGAAGGCGTGCGTTATGGCGGCGGCGTGGAATTCGCCGTGACCGGCAACACCTATATCTCGGCTGAATATCAGCGCACCGAATATGAAGACAATGCTGGCGGCCGTGACGCCGGCGTCGTCGGTATCGGTTTCCGCTTCTAATCCCTCTCGGATAGAACAGGGAAAGGGCGGCCCGGTGGGGCTGCCCTTTTTCCATGCCAGTTCAACAGAAACAGCACAAACCCTAAGCCCAGGGGAGAGGCGTCAGGTCCGGTTCCACCCAGCGCCGCCGCGCTTCCGTCGACATCAGCCGCTCGCGCGACCAATAGGCGAACAGCCAGTCCTTGTCGGCCATGGGGGAACGCATCAGCGCCGCAAAGACCTCTGCCGGCGACGGTTCGCCCGGCAAGCCCGCCAGCACGGCCCGCGCCGCCTTCAGCGATGCCATGGTAATCGTCTCATGATAGCCGGCGCTGTCGCTGTTCACGCCGCCCATGCTCTCGTTATAGGCCGCGATCATCCCGGGCATGTCCCGCTCGGCCAGCATGTCCGTCCGCCGCAGCATGAGCCACAGGGCCGTCGCGAAATGCGCGCCATGCGTCCACTCCTCCTTGGGCAGCGTCCGCGCGCAAAAGCCGCTGGCGATCCGCTCGATCTCTTCGTCCGTCATTGTCATCCATCCTTTCATGCCGCCCGGACGAAGCCGACAAGAAAAACCCCGCCGTCCGGGCGGGGTTTGCATCTCGCGCCGCAAAGGCGCAGGTCATCGGCCCCGCTCTATCCGAGCGCTGCTTGCTTCTCCGCCTCCAGCCGGTCCAGCTCCGCCCGGCTTTTCTTCTCGGAAGCGGACTTGAGCTGGCCGCAGGCGGCCATGATGTCTCGCCCGCGCGGTGTGCGCACCGGCGCGGAGATCCCGCCTTCGAACACGATGTCGGAAAAGCGCCTGATCCGCTCGGGCGTCGAACATTCATAATCCGTGCCCGGCCAAGGGTTGAACGGGATCAGATTGACCTTCGCCGGCAGCTTGTACTGGCGAAGCAGCCGGACCAGCTCGCGCGCATCCTCGTCGCTGTCATTCTTGTCCTTGATCATGACATATTCGAAGGTGATGCGCCGCGCATTGTTCGCCCCCGGATAGTCGGCGCAGGCCTGCAAAAGCTGATCGATGCCGAACTTCCTGTTGAGCGGCACCAGCTCGTCGCGCACATCCTTGGTCACGGCGTGCAGCGACACGGCGAGGTTGACGCCGATCTCCTCGCCCGCCCGCGCCATCATCGGCACAACGCCGGAGGTGGAGAGGGTGATGCGCCGCTTCGACAGGGCAAGTCCATCGCCGTCCATCACGACCTTCAGCGCATCGCGCACATGGTCGAAATTATAGAGCGGCTCGCCCATGCCCATCATCACGATATTGGTCAGCATGCGGCCATCGGTCGTATATTGCGGCGCATCGTCGGCTTCATCGTCATTGGCGGACGCCATGCTGCCCTTGGGCCACTCGCCCAATGCATCGCGCGCCAGCATCACCTGGCCCACAATCTCGCCCGGCGTCAGGTTGCGCACCAGCCGCATCGTGCCCGTATGGCAGAAACGGCAGTTGAGCGTGCAGCCCACCTGGCTCGACACGCACAGCGTCCCCCGGTCCGCGTCCGGGATGAACACCATCTCATAATCCTGCCCGTCGTCGGAGCGCAGCAGCCATTTGCGCGTGCCGTCGCTTGAGACCTGCGCCTCCACGACCTGCGGACGACCGATGACGAAGCGCTCCGCCATCCAGCCGCGCATTGGCTTGGCAAGGTCGGTCATGGCGTCGAAATCGGTCTCGCCGCGATGGTAGAGCCAGTGGAACAATTGCTTGGACCGCAGTTTCGCCTGCCTGGTATCGAGCCCCGATTCCTCCAGCACGCCCTTGATCTGCGGCCGCGACAGCCCCATCAGGTCGACGCGCCCATCCTCACGAGGCGTCACCGCGCGGGGCACGGGCACAGGGTCGATAGCGCCGGGAATCGGCATCAAGGGGTTGGCGGCTGTCTGCATGGCCGCGCCCATAGCGGATTTTGGGGGATTTTGGAAGGGCGGTGAATGGCGCACGCCCCTCACCGCAATCGCGCGCACCCCAGCGCCGCGGCATCGATCGCCGTAGCCGCTCCGCGCAACGCATAGGTGTCCGCAAAGCCCCGCCCACGCGCATCCCGCGTCTGCACACTCATGCTGGTGGCGGAGCGCATCGCCGCGATGATTGCCGCATCCGCCCGCGCATCGGGCGCCCAGGCATCCACCTGCCCCGCCACCAGCGTAAAGCGCCGATCCCCCACATTCAGAATCACCGCAGCGTCCCCCATTCGCATCCTGCTCAAGCGGAAATGCACCTGCCCCCGCACCGATTGGCGCGGCCAGCTCCCGACCGCCGCAAAGCCCTCCGATCCCGCTGCGACGGGCATGGCGATCGCATAGCAACGGGGGCCACCGGATTGGGAAGGGGTCGGATCGCGAAACGCCCCCCACGCCTCGAACACGCCCAGAGAGTCCCGCGCCTGCGCGGCCGTGGCCATGATCATCAGGGGGAGGGCGAGGGGCCATGGAGCTTTCACATCCCCGGCAAAGCGCATGCTGTTCCCTTTTGCAACCCTTTGGCAAACGAAACGATCACCCAGCGCTTGCAGGGGCCGTCACAGCGGCTATGAAGGATCATCCATCATTGTCGCCCGGATTCGACCGAGTTCGGGCTTTGCGCAGAAAAGAAACGGACAGAACAGGGACATGAAGGCCACCATCGAACGCGCAACGCTGCTCAAGAGCCTCAGCCACGTCCAGTCGGTGGTCGAGCGGCGCAACACGATTCCGATCCTGTCCAACGTGCTGATCGAAGCATCGGCCGATGGCGCGATCAAGCTGATGGCGACCGACCTCGACCTCCAGATCGTCGAAAGCGTCGCCGCCCAAGTGGAACAGCCCGGCGCGACCACCATTTCGGCGCACACCCTGTTCGACATCGCGCGCAAGCTGCCCGAAGGCAGCCAGGTCTCGCTCCAGGCCGCCGAGGGCAAGATGCTGATCCAGGCAGGCCGCGCCCGCTTCAACCTGTCGACCCTGCCGCGCGACGACTTCCCGGTGATCGCGGAAGGCGACCTGCCGACCAGCTTCGAACTGCCCGCCGAAACGCTGAAGCAGATCATCGACAAGACGCGCTTCGCCATCTCGACCGAAGAGACGCGCTATTATCTGAACGGCATCTATTTCCACGTTTCGGACGAGGGACAGCCTGTGCTGAAGGCGGCGGCGACCGACGGCCATCGCCTGGCGCGCGTCACCGTGCCGCGACCCGACGGCGCGGACGGCATGCCGGGCATCATCGTGCCGAGGAAGTGCATCGGGGAACTGCGCAAGCTGCTCGACGAGGTGGAAGGCTCTGTGCAGATTTCGCTGTCGGCGAGCAAGATCCGCTTCGGCCTGGGCAGCGCCATCCTGACCAGCAAGCTGATCGATGGCACCTTCCCTGATTACAGCCGCGTCATCCCGACCGCCAACGACAAGCTGCTGAAGATCGATCCGCGCAGCTTCGAGGAAGGCGTGGACCGCGTGGCGACCATCGCCACCGAAAAGACCCGCGCCGTCAAGATGACGCTGGACCGCGACAAGATCACCCTTTCCGTCACCAGCCCGGAAAACGGCACGGCGGCCGAGGAAGTCCCCGGGGCCTTCCAGGGCGAGGGCTTCGACATCGGTTTCAACGCGCGTTATCTGCTCGACATCCTGGGCCAGATCGACAGTGATCTGGTCGAACTGCACCTGGCCGACGCCGCTGCGCCGACGCTGATCCGCGAAGATGATCGCAGCCCCGCGCTCTATGTGCTGATGCCCATGCGCGTTTGAGGGTTTTGCCCGGTTGCGGACATTGACGCTTCCCCTCCCCTTCAGGGCGGGGATTAATGGCGGGAAACCACCCGCCGCAGACCTTGCCTGTCGGGTAAGTTTCTTTCAATCTCTTGTCGTTACGCAGGGAATATGACTTCCTTGCGGGCGAACCTGGCAGAACTGCATACGCGGCGGACCGATCTGGTCGCGGCGCTTGGCCTTGCCGAAAGCGGGGCTGCCGTCGACGCTTCCTGGATTTCCGGCACCTTCGTCCATATCGCCCGGCTCTGGCCGCTTGTCCTGCTGGGGAAGCTCTGCATCACCGCTCTGCTGCATGTGCCTTTCTATGATGAGGGCAATGTCGGCCATGCCGTTGCCCTGGCGGCCATGCTGCTGGTCGACGGCATTGCCATCGTCGTGCCGCGCGGGGCCCGGTTCCAGCTTTTGCGGCCACATCACCAGAAATGGCTGATGCTGCCGATGGTGCTGCTCTCGGGCCTCAGCTTCAGCCTGATGCTGGGGCCGTCGCTGATCGCCGGCGAGCCTTCGCGCAATCTGGCCGCGGAAATGGCGGTCGCGTTTATGGCCGTGTCGATCTTCGGCGACCGGCGCCTGTTGGGTGTCAGCTATTTCTGCGGCCTGCTGATCGCCTCCATCCTGCATCGGGGCGATTTCGCGCAGGTCGGCCTGTTGATCAGTTGCATAGCCGCGATGCTGGTCGCCGCGCTGCGCCAGGCGCATGCCGACATGAACCGCGCCATCGCCTTCCATCAGCGGGATCTGAGGGCCCAGCGCTCCGACCGGCTGCTCCATGAATATGAACAGTCAGGTCGCGGCTGGTTCTGGGAAACCGACCGCCACGGCTGCATCGTCTATATTTCCGACACATTGGCCCGCACCTTGGGGCTGAGCAACGATGCGCTGATCGGCCGCCCGATCACGGAAATCATCCGTCCCGGCGACCGGCAGGATGGCGATGGCGAGCGCACATTGGGTTTCCACCTGTCGGCGCGCACCGGCTTTGCCGAAATTCCCGTCCGCGCCGCTATGGCGAAGGACGAGCGCTGGTGGTCGATCTCCGGCCAGCCGGTGTTCAATGAATTCGGCCAGTTCCACGGCTTCCGGGGCAGCGGCACGGACCTTACCGAAATGCGCCGTAGCCAGGCGGAGGTGACGCGGCTCGCCCAATATGATTCGCTGACCGGCCTTGCCAACCGGGTGCAGATGATGCGCTCGCTGGAGCAGGCGGTCGCGGGCAAGAACGGGCAGCCGCGTGACTGCACTTTGATGATGCTGGACCTCGACCGGTTCAAGATCGTCAACGACACGCTGGGCCATCCGGCTGGCGATGCGCTGCTGCGCCAGGTCAGCGAGCGTATCCGGCGCGTGGTCGGCAACAAGGGGCTGGTCGGGCGCCAGGGCGGCGATGAATTCAAGATCCTGCTGCCCGGACGACCCGACAAGATCACCCTGGACCATCTGGCGCGGGCGATCATCACCGATGTATCCCAGCCCTATACGGTGGAGGGAACGGCGGTCGTCATCGGGGTGTCGATCGGCATTTCCTTCTGCCCGCAGGATGGGGTGACGGCCGAGGAACTTATCCGCAATGCCGATCTTGCGCTCTACGCCGCCAAGGGGGACGGGCGCGGCATCTATCGCTTCTATTCCCCGGAGATGCATGCCGATGCGGAGGATCGCCGCCAGTTGGAGGAGGATCTGCGCAAGGCGCTGGTCGAAAACGCCCTGCACCTCGTCTATCAGCCGGTGGTTTCCTCCCGGACCGAGCAGATTACCGGCTATGAAGCGCTGCTGCGCTGGCAGCATCCGGTGCGCGGCGCGATCTCTCCCACGCTGTTTATCCCCATTGCGGAGGAAAGCGGCCTGATCGGCCCGATCGGTGAATGGGTGCTCCGCACCGCCTGCCGCGATGCGGCGCAATGGGCCGACGGGGTTAGGGTGGCCGTCAACGTCTCCCCGATCCAGTTCGCCAATCACGGCCTGCCCTCGATCGTCATGAATGCGCTCGCCGCCTCTGGGCTGGCGGCCCAGCGACTGGAGCTGGAGATCACCGAAAGCGTGTTCCTGAACGACGATGATGGCACGGACTCGATGTTCTCCCGGCTGAAGGGCATCGGGGTGCGACTGGCGCTCGACGATTTCGGCACCGGCTATTCCTCGCTCGGCTATCTCAAGAAAGCGCCGTTCGACAAGATCAAGATCGACCAGAGCTTCGTGCGCGGCGCCGCGATCAAGGGCAGCCCCAACAGCGCGATCATCAAGGCGATCGTCAGCCTGGCCGAAGCGCTGGGCATGGACACCACGGCCGAAGGGGCGGAGACGCAGGATGAACTCGCGCTGATCCGCAACCTGGGGTGCAGCCATATCCAGGGCTATGTCTATGGCCGCCCGCTGCCGGCGGCGGACGTGCTGGTACAGCAACATCGCCATGGCGGCGTGGTCGCGCCGCAGGGCTTCCAGTCGAGCCGGACGGAACGCAAGACCATGTTGCGTACCGTGGCCGTGCACCATGACGGTCATGTCTATACCGGGCGCATCCGCAACATCTCCGCCACGGGTGCGCAGTTGGAGGGCCTGTGGAACGTGCCGGAGGGCACGCTGTTCGCCATCGAACTGGGCGACAACCAGACCGTCAATGCCATCGCGCGATGGTCCAAGGACGACCGGCTGGGGGTGGAATTCGTCCAGGCGATCAACCCGTCGACATTGCGCGCCGTGCCTCGTTCCATGGCATCCTGAGGGTGCGAGGCGGGTCAGGATGGCTGGGTGTGGGGCGACGGAGATAGTCGGGTTCCGCCATTAGGCGCGCGGTGCTCCCGCGCAGGAGCATGCTTTACCCAGATCAACATCAACGTCCGCTCTCCACTCTTGCCCCTTCCTCCATCTCCACGCTTGCCGATACCTTGAACCGCGCTATGTCCGTCCGGTCATCGGAGCGGGAGACGGCATGGGCCGCATCGTCGGGAAAATCGTCAAAGGCTTGGGCGCTGCGCTGCTGTTTCTGGTTGTGGCCCTGTGCCTGGCGGTGACCGTCGTTCCACCCTTTCTCGACCGCATCTATTATGAAGGGCCGGTCAGCCGCCATTATGACGGGGAACGCTTCTTCAATCCCGATGGGGACATCCGCTCTACCGCACCGGCGGGCGGCAACCCGCGCGCTTTCATCGCGCGGTGGCTGCTGGGTCAGGACGACCGGCCCTCATGGCCCGACATGGTGGCGGTCAAGCCTTCGCGCCCGCCTGCCTTCGCCGCGCCGCGTGGCATGATCGCCACCTGGGTGGGACATGCCACCGTACTCGTGCAGGCGGCGGGCCTCAATATCCTCACCGATCCGATCTGGTCCGACCATGCCAGCCCCTTTCCGCCCCTGGGGCCCCGGCGGGTGGCGCAGCCGGGCGTGCGCTTCGACGATCTGCCGAGGATCGACCTCATCCTCCTCAGCCACAATCATTACGACCATATGGACATCCCCACGCTGAAAAGGCTGTGGATACGGGACAGGCCGAAGATCGTCACCAGCCTGGGCAATGACGCGATCCTGAAAGCCAACGGCATTCCGTCGACGGCGCTCGACTGGGGGCAATCGATAAGCGGCGCGGCGTTGAACGGCCTGGGCGACGGCACGGTGATCCAGTGCGAAAATTATGAGCATTGCCCGGATTATCGCGTTCATGTGCTGCGCAACCATCATTGGAGCAGCCGCTGGGGCACTGACCGCAGCCGGGCGCTCTGGTCGAGCTTCTTCGTCAGCACGCGGGCGGGCAATATCTTCTTCGCGGGTGACACGGGCGCTGGCGACATGGCTTGGCCCGCGGACGCGGCGCGGCTGGGGCCGATCAGGCTGGCGATGATCCCGATTGGCGCCTTCCGCTTCCATCCCGGACAAATGCAGTCGGATTCCCATGTCGGGCCGGAACAGGCCGTGCAGATTTTCGAAAAGCTCAAGGCCTCGACCGCCATTCCCATCCATTGGGGGACGTTCCGCCTTTCCTACGAGAAATGGGATACCCCGCCCAAAATGCTGGAACTCCAACTGCGTTGCGCAGGCATTGAACGGCGGCGTTTTGCGCCCCTTCGGGTCGGGCAGTCGATCCTGGTGCCCGGCTGGTCGCCCGTGCCGCACGGGGAGAAGCGGTGCGATCCGGGCGCGATCGCGAGGTTGAAGTAGGCGGAGGCTGTTGGCAGGCGGTAACCCGCCAAATCCTGTCGCCGCCCTAATGTTTCTGGAGCTGCCGCTCGATCGTCGTCCAAAGTCCGGCAAAGGCCTGGGCGGATGGGGATGAGGCGGCGAAGGCGCCCAGCGGTTTGCGGCGGACAGCCATTTGTTCGACCGCGCTGGCCATGGGAATGGCCGGCCAGCCCGGCTGGGATTCCAGGGCCGCGCGATGCAGGCCACGGCGGCGGTCGACCATGGAATAGACCGGCATGATCGGCGGATGGCTGCCGCCGCGCTGCACCAGATAGCGGGCGACCTCCCCCATGGCGCGTTGGGCGAGGGGGGAGGGGATGACCGGAATGACGATCATGTCCGCCGCGCGCAGCACCTGCTCGCTGGTTTCGGTGAGGCCGGGCGGACAATCCAGGATGATCCGGTCATAATCCTTGCCCAGGCTCTCGATCAGCTTGGCGAGACGCTTCTTCTTGTCCATCTCCCGGAACAGATGGTCGAGGCTGCGCAGTGAGGTGTCGGCGGCGATCAGGTCGAGGCCCTGCACCGTCGAGGGCTGGATCAGCTTGCGGACCTCCACATCCTTGCTGAAGATCGCCTGCGCGGCGTCGCGGCTTTCGCTGTCCGTGGAGATCAGCCAGCTCGACGCGGCCTGTGGGTCGAGATCCCACAGCAATGTCCGCCGTTTCGAGATGCTTGCGGATGCCCAGGCGAGGTTGATCGCGAAGGTGGTTTTCCCGACCCCGCCCTTCAGGCTGTAGACGGCGATGGTCGCCACTTGCGGTTCCTTTGCCATATGCGGAGGCTATCTTGCTGCACCGCCAAAGCAAGGGCTGAATCATGGGATTGTTACGTGCATGTGACAGACGCAGCCGGACCATCGATTACCAGCCCGCCGTCGAAGAGGATGATGGATTGGTCCGCTGGCGCGTTTCGATGGCCAGTGCCGATCATTCCTCGTCCATGCCCATCCGTTCGGACTGAGCCTGTCGCCGTCCTGCGCTTTCCCAAGGAAGAGTGGCGCTTCGACAAGCTCAGCGCGAACGAGAAGGGATGCTAATCCGGCGCCCGCGACATAGGGCGCTCAAACGAGCACAGGGGATTGCGCCAAGAAAAATCCCGCCGCGAGACATGGTCGCGGCGGGATCATTTCCTTTTCGAAGGATCAGGCGGCTGCCCGGCGTTCCTTCAGTTCCTCGTTCAGCATTTCTGCGAGCAGGAACGCGAGTTCCAGGCTCTGCGCCGCGTTGAGGCGCGGGTCGCAATGGGTGTGGTAACGATCCGCAAGGCCTTCGTCCGTGATCGCCACGGCGCCGCCGGTGCACTCCGTCACATTCTGGCCGGTCATTTCGGCATGGATGCCGCCGCCGAAGCTGCCCTCCGACCGGTGAACGGCGAAGAAACCGCGCACCTCCGCCAGGATGCGGTCGAACGGCCGCGTCTTGTAGCCATTGGCCGCCTTGATGACATTGCCGTGCATCGGGTCGCAGGACCAGACCACCGGATGGCCTTCCTTCAGCACCGCGCGGACCAGCCTGGGCAGGCCCGCCTCGATCTTGTCATGGCCGTAGCGGGTGATGAGCGTGATCCGGCCCGCTTCCCGGCTGGGGTTCAGCACGTCCAGCAGGCGGATCAGCGCATCCGGCTCCAGGCTGGGGCCGCATTTCATGCCGATCGGATTGCCGATGCCGCGCAGATATTCGACATGCGCCGACCCTTCGAACCGGGTGCGATCCCCGATCCACAGCATATGCGCGGAGGTGTCGTACCAGTCGCCGGTCAGCGAATCCTGTCGGGTCAGCGCCTGCTCATAGGGCAGCAGCAGCGCCTCATGGCTGGTGTAGAAGCTCGTTCCCCCCAATTGCGGCACGGTTTCGGGCGACAGGCCGCAGGCGCGCATGAAGTCGAGCGCCTGCCCGATCTGGTCGGCCATCGCCTCGAACTTCGCGGCCCAGGGGCTGCGGCCCATGAAATCCAGCATCCAGCCATGGACCCGGTCCAGGCTGGCATAACCGCCGGTCGAAAAGGCCCGCAGCAGGTTGAGCGTCGCCGCCGACTGGTTATAGGCGCGGATCATCCGCCCCGCGTCGGGTTCGCGCGCCTCCGCCGTGAAGGCGATGTCGTTGACATTGTCGCCGCGATAGCTGGGCAGTTCGACGCCGCCGATCGTCTCCGTATCCGCGGAGCGCGGCTTGGCGAACTGGCCAGCCATGCGGCCGACCTTCACGATCGGCAGCTTGGACGCAAAGGTCAGCACCACCGCCATCTGCAGCAGCACGCGGAAGGTGTCGCGGATATTGTTCGGATGGAACTCCGCAAAGCTCTCCGCGCAATCGCCGCCCTGAAGCAGGAACGCCTCGCCATTCGTCACCCTGGCGAGTTCGGCCTTCAGGCTGCGCGCTTCGCCGGCAAAGACGAGCGGGGGAAACTGGCTGAGCTGAGCCTCCACGGCGGCAAGCGCCTGGGCGTCACGATAGACGGGCATCTGGATGCCCTTTTGGCTGCGCCAGCTTTCCGGCGTCCACTTCGCCGCCACGTCGAGTCTCCCAAAGATCGTAAAATAGGGGCCGCACCTACGCGCAACCAGTGGCTAACGCAAGTTTATAGCGGTGGCGTGCGGAGGCACGTTATTTCTGGCAAGGATAATGTTCGTTGAGCGCCACGCTGACCAGGACGGAGGCAGGCGCCTGCCGCTGGTCGGGATAGCGGGTCAGATAGGTGAGGACGATGCGCTTCACTTCCTCCGCGTTCATCTGGGCGGGCCAGCAATTGGGCTTGGCCCGGCCGATGAACACATCCTTCTTGATGCCGTCCACCGCGCCGACGATATAGGCGGTGCAGGCCAGGGCATATTCCGGCGCCTTGTTGCGGCATTTGGCGAGCAGGGTCGTTCCCGTCTCGAACATATAGCTTTGCGCAGGCGCAGCGACGGTCGGTATCGTCATGGCGCCAATTCCCATGAACGCTGCGGTTGCGGCTTTTAGCATGCGCGGAATATGCCCGCTTGCCTGACATATGTACAAACGGGCCGGCTGATCCGCCGCACGGTCCGGCTCAGCCGCCGGAACCTTATGCCGTGTTGAGGGTGAGGCGCCAGTCCCAGCGAAGCGGATCGCCGTCCATCACCTCGACCCCCCGGTCGATCAAGGCGTCGCGTATCTCATCCGACAGGGCGAAGTCCTTTTCAGCGCGCGCCTGCTGGCGACGGTCCAGTTCGGCTTCGATCTCTTCGGGTGCGATCGCCGCGTCCTTGGGCCGGATGCGCAGGTCTGCGCGGCCGATGGTCAGCAGGTTCAGGCCCAGCGCCTGGTCGAAGGCCGCGAGCAGGCAGAGCTTCTCGTCCACCGGCACCTTCTTGACGGCGATGGTCTCCTCCAGCAGCGGCAGCGCGCGGGGCGTCATCAGGTCGTCGCTGATCGCCGCGTCGAACTGTTCGAGCAAGGGCGCGAGCTTGGGGTGGAGATTGGCGCGCAGCCAGTCCAGCCGCAGCGACTGCCATGTCACGCCCTCGGCCCGCGCCTTCAGGTTTTCGACACCCATGACGAGGCGTTTCAGGCGGGTGAGCGCTGCGCCGACGCTGTCCGCGCTGAACTCCAGTTCGCTGCGATAATGCGCGCCCAGGCACAGCAGGCGGTAGGCGAGCGGATGCACGCCCGCGTCGATCAGCGAGAAGAGAGTGGTGAAGCCGCCCTTCGACTTGCTCATCTTTCCCTGCCGGTCGACGAGGAAATTATTGTGCATCCACCATTTCGCGCCGGTGAAGCCTGCGGTCGCCGCGCCCGGTTCGCCGCAGCAGCCATGGAATGCCTGATTCTGCGCGATTTCATTGGGATGGTGGATTTCGCGATGGTCGATGCCGCCGGTGTGGATGTCGAACGGATGGCCAAGCCGCGCCTCGCTCATCACCGAACATTCGAGATGCCAGCCCGGCGCACCCTTGCCCCAGGGCGAGTCCCACTCCATCTGGCGCTGTTCGCCCGGTGGGGACTTGCGCCAGATCGCAAAGTCGCTGGGGTTGCGCTTGCCGGCGACGGGATCGATGCGGGCATGGGCGGCATCGTCGCGCCCCCCGGCCAGCGCGCCATAATCAGGCACCGTGCTGCTGTCGAAATAGAGACCCGTTTCCAGTTCGTAGCAATGGGCCGGCGCGATCTTCTCCGCAAAGGCGATCATCTGCGGGACATAGTCGGTGGCGACCGTCCATTCGCTGGGCGGGATGATGTTGAGGTCGGCGATGTTCTGCTTGAAAGCCTGGGTATAATGCGCCGCTATGTCCCAGATGCTCTTGGCCTGGGCACGGGCGGCGGCTTCCATCTTGTCGTCGCCGGCATCCGCGTCCGAAGTCAGATGGCCGACATCGGTGATGTTGATGATATGGGTGACGGTGAGCCCCTTCCACAGCAAGGTGCGGCGCAGCGTGTCGGTAAAGACATAGGCGCGCAGGTTGCCGAGATGGGCGTAATTATAGACCGTCGGGCCGCAGCTATAGACGCGGGCGTGGTTCGGCTCGATCGGGGCGAAGGCCTCCACCGTGCGCGTCAGGCTGTTGAACAGGCGCAGAGGCGCATCGGCATGCTGCTGGGCGGGTGTGAACTGGTCGCTCATGGGATGACGCAATGCGGCGGTTCGCTCGAAGCGTCAACAGCCCTCGCTATTTGGGAGAGTTCCGGTTTAATATCCGCCGGGGCATCCTTGCCATGCCTGGCGTCGAAAAAGGGAAGACTGGATATGAAAGCGGGTTTTGTCGGTCTTGGCTTGGCGTTGGGTGCAGGGATCGGCGCGGCGACCGGCAATGTCGCAGCGGGCGTTGCGCTGGGTCTGGTGTGCGGCGTCGTGATCGGCGCGGCGAAGATCCGGCGGAGCATGTCGCCGCAAAATCCGGACCCCGACGTCAGCGGGCGATTGTAATAAATTGTTGCTGGCGGACCGACGCTCTGCGCCATCCCTTGCATTGGCGCGTTGGCCCACCGATATTGCTTGTGCGGGCCGGGCCCCTCTGGCGGTTGGATGTGACATCCAGCCGCGATGTCGGACCGCATCGAGTGTGCTCGGTGCAGGTTCGTGTGCGTTTGCCCCCCTCTGACGTAGCACGAAGACCGCGCCGGGCCACTCGATCCGTCAAGACTGTTTTTGGATGGAGTGATAACGCCGTGAACAATCCCGTTCGTATGCCGGGCTATGGTGCGAGCCAGACGGCGCAGACCGACGCCGGGCTGCGCGCGCACATGCTGGGCGTTTTCCGCAACATGGGCATCGGCCTGGTCATCACCGGGCTGGTCGCCGCCTTCATCGGCAATACGCCGGCGCTGGCCGCCGCGATCTTCGGCACGCCGCTCAAATGGGTGGCGATCTTCGCGCCGCTGGCCTTCGTGTTCTTCTTCAGCTTCCGCATCGAAAAGATGACGACGGCGGGCGCGCGCATGGCCTTCTACGCCTTTTCGGCGGTGATGGGCGTGTCGCTGGCCAGCATCTTCCTGGTCTTCACCGGCGGATCGATCGCGCAGGCCTTCTTCTCCGCCGCCGTGATGTTCCTGGCGATGGCGCTGTGGGGCTATACGACCGGGCGCGACCTGTCGAAATTCGGGTCGTTCCTGATCATGGGCCTGATCGGCATATTGGTCGCGAGCCTCATCAATATCTTCATCGGCTCGTCGGCTATGGCGATGGTCATCTCGATCATCGGCGTGGTGGTCTTCACTGGCCTGACCGCCTGGGACGTGCAGCGCATCAAGTCGGAATATTTCGCCTATGCCGGCCATGAAGTCGCGCAGAAGATGCAGGTGATGGGCGCGCTGTCGCTCTACCTGAACTTCGTCAACCTGTTCCAGATGCTGCTCAGCCTGACCGGCGAGCGGGAGTAACCCGGATGCGGGATCAGGCCGCGGTGTCGGCCATGCTCTGCCCGGTCTGTCATGTGGGCCTCTCCATGACGGACCGTCAGGGCGTGGAGATCGACTATTGCCCGCAATGTCGGGGCGTCTGGCTCGACCGGGGTGAACTGGACAAGATCATCGAACGGTCGGCGGGCGGGGTTCCGGCTCCACAGCCCAGCTACCGGCCGGACCGCGACCATCGCGACGACGGGCGATATTATCAGAAGAAGCGGAAGAAGAGCTTTCTCGAAGAGCTGTTCGACTGACGATAAGCGGCCCCGGCGTGGGCCGCTTTTTTTCGGCTTCTTCATAGGTGCTTTCACGGAATGGCGATAAGAGGGGCGGATATGGTCCCATCGGGATGGATCGCCTTGTTCGAGTGAGTTGCATGCCGGGTATCGAAGGAAAAGAATTTCAGCAGGTTACGCCAGTCATATTGGCCGGTGGATCGGGGACGCGGTTGTGGCCCCTGTCGCGCAAATCCTATCCCAAGCAGTTCGTGCCGCTGCTGGGGGAGGAGACGCTGTTCCGCTCCGTGGTGCGGCGGCTGTCGGGTGCGGGCGAGGGTTTCGCCTTTGGCCGTCCTGTCGTCCTGACCAACGCGGCGTTCCGTTTCATCGTAGCCGAACAACTGGCGCAGGAAGGCGCCGATCCGCGGGCCATCATGATCGAGCCTTCGGTGCGCAACACGGCGCCCGCCATATTGGCGGCGGCCCTGCATTTGATGGCGGACGATCCGGAGGCGGTGATGCTGGTCGCGCCATCGGACCATGTGGTGCCCGATGCAGAGGCCTTCCGTGCGGCGGTGAGCCAAGGCTTGGCGGCGGCGCATGCCGGCGATCTGGTGACCTTCGGCATTCAGCCGACACGGCCGGAAACCGGCTATGGCTATTTGCAGGTCGTCGCCCGGCCGGATGGATCGGGCGAACCGATCAAGCTGGTGCGCTTTGTCGAAAAGCCCGATGCGGTTCGTGCGGCAGAGATGCTGGCGAGCGGCGATCATCTCTGGAATGCGGGGATTTTCCTGTTTGCGGCGAAGGATCTGGTCGCCGCCTTCGAGGCCCATGCGCCCGACGTGCTGGCGGCGGTGCGGCCGGCGGTCGAGGCGGCGGAAGGCGATCTGGGCTTTTTGCGGCTGGCGGCGCAAGCATGGGACAGCGCGCCGGACATTTCCATCGATTATGCCGTCATGGAGCGGGCCGACAATCTGTCGGTCGTGCCCTATGGCTCTGGCTGGTCCGACCTGGGCGGCTGGGATGCGGTGTGGAGCCATGCCGGTCCGGATACGGCCGGAGTGACGGTGAGCGGCGGGGCGACGGCGATCGATTGCAGCGATACGCTGCTGCGGTCCGACAGTGAAGGCATGGAACTGGTCGGCATCGGGCTCAGCAACATCATTGCGGTGGCGATGAACGACGCGGTGCTGATCGCGGACAAGGCGCGCTCGCAGGATGTGAAGCTGGCCGTCGAGGCGCTCAAGAAGAAGGGCGCCGCGCAGGCGGAGAGTTTCCCCAAGGATCACCGGCCATGGGGTTGGGTGGAGGGCCTGCTGGCGGGCGAGCGCTTCCAGGTGAAGCGGATCGTCGTGCAGCCGGGGCAGTCATTGAGCCTGCAGAGCCATTTCCATCGGTCGGAACATTGGATCGTCGTCGAAGGGACGGCCAAGGTCACTGTGAATGAAGAGGTGACGCTGCTGACGGAAAACCAGTCGCTTTATGTCCCGGCGGGGGCGAAGCATCGGGTCGAGAATCCGGGGAAGATTCCCGTCGTGTTCATCGAAGTGCAGACGGGGACCTATCTGGGGGAAGACGACATCGTTCGGTATGAGGACCGGTACGCGCGGGGGTGAATTCCCGGCGCGCCGCGCCTTCAAGGATTAGAGCCAATCGACATTCAGAAGATGACAAGCCGAAAATGGTGGATTTCCGTGACCCGGCGCGCAGCCTACTCAAGGTAGGTGAGCACCGGAAACACGGAAAAGCGTTATTTGCAGGCCGTCAGGGCTGAATGTCGATTGGCTCTAGTGCGCCGCGCCCCAGCTTGGGCCGTGGCCGATTTCGACGCCCAGCGGCACGCTCAGCTTCACGATCGGTTCGGCGGCGCCTTCCATGACGCGGCGGATGACGGTGCTAGCCTGTTCCACATCGCCTTCCGGCAGTTCGAAGACAAGTTCGTCGTGCACTTGCAGCAGCATCTTGACCTGATGCAGCCCTTCCGCCGCGAGCGCCGGGCCCATGCGGGCCATGGCGCGCTTGATGATGTCGGCGCTCGTGCCCTGTATAGGTGCGTTGATCGCGGCCCGTTCGGCGCCTTGTCGTTCGTGCTGGACAGGCGCCTTGATGCGCGGGAACCATGTCTTCCGGCCGAACAGGGTTTCCGTATAGCCCCTTGAGCGCGCCTTTTCGATCGTGTCGGTGATGTACAGGCTGATGCCGGGGAAGCGTTCATAATAGCGGCTGATCATGTCCTGCGCTTCGTCGGCGCTGATCTCCAGCCGTCCGGCTAGGCCCCAGCGGCTGATGCCGTAGAGGATGGCGAAGTTGATCGTCTTGGCCCGGCCGCGCGTGTCGCGGTTGACCTCCCCGAAGAGTTGCTGGGCAGTGGCGGCGTGGATGTCCTCGCCGTTCGCGAACGCCTCCTTCAGCGCGGGCACGTCCGCCATGTGCGCGGCGAGGCGCAGTTCGATCTGGCTATAGTCCGCCGCCAGGATGACATTGCCCGGTTCCGCGACGAAGGCGTGGCGGATTTGCCGGCCGACTTCGGTGCGGATCGGGATGTTCTGGAGATTGGGGTCGGTCGAGGACAGGCGGCCGGTCTGCGCGCCGGACAGGCTGTAGCTGGTGTGGACGCGGCTGGTGTCCCTGTTGATCTGGGCCTGAAGCGCGTCGGTATAGGTCGACTTGAGCTTGGAAAGCTGCCGCCAGTCGAGTACCTTGCCCGCGATTTCCGCGCCTTGGGCCTTGAGCTGCTCCAGGATGGTGACGTCGGTCGAATAGGCGCCGGACTTGCCCTTCTTTCCGCCCTTGTAACCCATTTTGTCGAACAGGATCGCACCAAGCTGTTGCGTGGAGCCGATGGCGAAGGGTTGGCCGGCGAGGCCGTGGATTTCGCCTTCCAGCTTGGCGATCTCGGCGGTGAACTCGGCGGAGAGGCGGGAGAGCGCCTCGCGGTCGACCTTGATGCCTTCATGCTCCATCTTCGCGATCACCGCGACGAGCGGGCGGTCGACCAGCTCGTAGACGCGGGTCGCGCCTTCATTCGCGACGCGGTTCTTGAACAGCTTCCACAGGCGCAGCGTGACGTCGGCATCCTCGGCGGCATATTCGGTCGCCTTGTCGAGCGGGACTTCCGCGAAGCTGATCTGGCTCTTGCCGGTGCCGCAGACATCCTTGAAGCTGATGCAGGTGTGATTGAGGTGCACCTTCGCCGCCTCGTCCATGCCGTGGCCCGCGAGGCTCTGGCCCGCGTCGAGGTCGAAGCTCATGACGATGGTGTCGTCATAGGGGACGATCTCTATGCCATGGCGGCGCAGGACCGTGATGTCATATTTGAGGTTCTGGCCGATCTTGAGGACGCTGTCATCCTCCAGCAGCGGCTTGAGTTTCGCGAGGACGAGGGCGAGGGGAAGCTGGTCGGGTTTCTCCGCGAACATGTCCTTGCCGCCATGGCCGACCGGGATGTAGCAGGCGGCGTTGGGACCGACGGCGAGGCTGACGCCGACCAGCGCGCAGGACACGCAGTCGAGCATGTCCGTCTCCGTATCGACGGCGACCAGCCCCTCGGCATGGGCAGCGGCGATCCAGCGGTCGAGCGCGTCCTCCGTAACCACCGTTTCGTAGAGGCTGCGGTCGATCGGCGGTTCCTCCTCCAGCACCGGGGCGGCGGGGGCGGCGAGTTCGGTGACGGCGGCGGCGGCGGTCGCGACCGCCACGGCCGCGGCGGGCGCGCCGGCGCGGGCGAGCAGCGACTTGAAGCCGTGATGTTCGAGGAAGGCCTGCAGCGGCTCCAGCGGAATGCCCTTCAGCGTCAGGTCGTCGAGCGGTTCGGGCAGGTCCATGGCGTCATGCAGCGCGACGAGCCGGCGCGACAGGCGGGCCATGTCGGCATGTTCGATGAGATTTTCCTGCATCTTCGATTTCTTCATCGAAGGGGCGGCTTCGAGCGCGGCTTCCAGGCTGCCATATTCGGTGATCAGCTTGGCGGCGGTCTTGGGGCCGATGCCGGGGATGCCGGGGACATTGTCGACGCTGTCGCCCATCAGGGCGAGCACGTCGCCAAGCTGTTCCGGCTGGACGCCGAATTTCGCCATGACATAGTCGGCGCCGCGCCGCTCGTTCTTCATCGTGTCGTACATGTCGACGCCGGGCTGGATCAGCTGCATCAGGTCCTTGTCGGAGCTGACGATGGTGACGTGCCAGCCCGCCGCGACGGCGGCCCTGGTGTAGCTGGCGATGATGTCGTCCGCCTCGAACCCCGCTTCCTCGATGCAGGGGAGGGAGAAAGCGCGGGTGGCGTCGCGGATCATCGGGAATTGCGGGACCAGATCCTCCGGCGGCGGCGGTCGGTTCGCCTTATAGGCGTCGTACATGTCGTTGCGGAAGGTGTGGCTGCCCTTGTCCAGCACCACGGCGAGGTGGGTGGGGCCCTCCGCCTTGCCCAGTTCGTCGGCCAGCTTCCAGAGCATGGTGGTATAGCCATAGACCGCGCCGACGGGCTGGCCATGCCTGTTGGTGAGCGGCGGAAGCTGGTGATAGGCGCGGAAGATATAGCCGCTGCCGTCGACGAGATAGAGATGATTCTGGGCCATGGGGGGAGGGGATAGCGGGTTAGGGCGCGCGCCTCCAGTGGGGTTGTCGGTGTAGGAGGCGGGTTCCCGGTTCGGGGCGGGGGTGATGTGTTGGAAAGGGCGGAAATCCGTCATTTTCCGGTCGAAGTTCACAGTGTATGCGCGCGCGTGCCTGGGCGCGCGTGGGCGTGAGGGGGGATGGGTCGGACGTTTCAAAGAGGGTGGTGGGATAAGCGGGTCGGCGCGGAATAGGACAGGCCTGATCGGCCCCCGTTGGAGAAATAGGATGTTTTTGGAGCCCTCTGTGGTTTTTGTGTTACGCCTGATCGAAGGTTGCCGCTCAGGCGTCGGAGGTGGGGTTTGGAAACGACCACTTGCAGCCGTAAATCTATGAAGGCACAACGCCCAAATGAAGACGCTGTTGATCGGATTTTTATTTTTCGCTGTTGCGTTTGATACGCCACCTGTGCTGGTCAGGCCGGAAATCGCGATACAAAAGATCGCAGCATGCGGATTCAAAAAGGTCGATTTAAAATTCGATGACACGCTTCAAGAAGATGTAATCGACGTTCTGGACGATGCCTCGATCTCTGACGAGCAACTGCGGTGCGCGGCGCTCGCCTCGCTCGCTTCAAATTACTATGTCACATTTCCTGCGCCGATAGAGAAGGCATATCAGCCGTTATATTGGAACCTGTCGCGTGAACAGGCAAAAGCTGATGCGAAGGCTTGGTTGGACAAGAAGGGGCTGCTCTCTCGCTTGCCGACCTACGATCAGAAACAATCTAACAGTTCGGCTTTTGCCCGCTCTCTTGAGAAGCTTTGCGGGCCGAAAGCCTCCGGAACCCTTAAACCGTTAAACGGTATGTCGACATTCAACGACAGCGCGCTTGCGACTGGCGCATTGGATGAGGAAACCCTCTGGTGCCTAACCAACGCAGCTATGGCCTCAGGCTATCCGCTAGGCTTCATCGGAAATGAGGCCCCTCCCGGCTCGCCGCATCGATAATATGCATGTGCAAAATCGACCATAGTAAGGCGGTAGCTATATTCGTTTCCATTCCTTAGAGCGGACATTGTATAAATCATTTTGGAGCGGCAGGAGTGGAAGATCCAGACTGGTATTCCGCATGGCGACATGAAGCGGTTCACCAACTCCAGGACAAGAACGCACTTCTGAAAGAGCGTTTCCGGCTCGGTGATTGGCCACGCTTCGACTACGAGCTTTCCCAACGCCAATTAGTTTTCTCGGAGAATGGGCAGTCAAGGGTAGTCGCTGACATCCAAGTTGTCGGGTCAACGAGCGCTAAGGCTGGCAACTGGCTTTGGGCGTGGGCGAACGAGCATTGGCCGCTGGATTGCATCGAAGACGCCGAACGCGCATGTCGTTTCGGCGAGGAGCACGGCATAGGTGAGCTGATCAGTGGGTATGTCGAAGATCAAGACCTGAACAGTCTTGGCTGGGAGCTTACGGCGATCACGGCTCGGATATGCGATGCGGTGGGTGCATACCGTCCTCCGCGAGACGAGGGAGGCGGCCTGTTTCTACTTTATCGAGATGTCCGCTGGGTTATCTAGCCGCCGTTAGGGCAGTCTGCTTTCAGAGCTTCCATTCCGAAAACGGTCATTCCACTTTCCACCCAGCGATCGTCGCTCCCGGCCTGCGAATCACCCCGCGCCGCCGATAAGCTGTTGGTCCGGTTCGGAATTGGAAAGCCGCCCAGCGGCAGGCGACCAAAAGTCAGTCATTCAATTGTAAATAAATCTGCTCCATGACCGGACTAAACTGGATTTCTTTCCGGCCCATACAAGGGGTCGGGAACAGTCCACGCATGGGGCAAATCTGAAAAATTACCCCACAAGTTCCACTCACCCTTAGCTGCATCAAACGATGCCAGTCCCCATTGGGGTGGATCAGGCCAGCCAAACCAATCCCGATCAATCAAAAACAAGGTTTCATTGCCAAACTCGGCAACGAACCCCGTTTCCGTCTTTCGCGCCCAATCGTGGTCGTCTCCGAGTGCGGATATCGCAGGCCAGTCGGTTAAGCCCGCACGTCGCCAAGTAAGTGGCCAGCTTGCGCGTTCGCGATACCCCTTCTTCATAGAACGAGACCGCAAAAAGCTCGCCTTCCATGGGTTTGATTCCAAGACATTTGCGATTGGGCCTCTGTCCGGTCCGCCCCTTTATGCTCCGAAAGCGGATAGTCCGCTACCCACCCTTTTTCGTCTTCCATTTCGGCCGTAGCCCTGGGTCGAGCGCAGAATGACGCATAACGACGCGGGCTAGAGGACTTCGCTCACCCGCTCTGGCGGCCGGGCGATCACCGCGCCCTTGTTCGTGATCACGATGGCGCGTTCGATCAGGATCGGGTGCGCGGCCATCGCGTCGAGGACGGCCTTGTCGTCCGACACGTCCAGGCCGATTTCCTTCACTATGCCCTCGCCCTTGCGGACGGCTTCCGATGGGCGGACGCCCGCCCTCTTCAGGACCGCCTCGATTTCGGCGCGGCTGGGCGGAGTCTTGAGATATTCGACGACCTCTACGTCGACCCCCGGTGCATTTTCCAGGATCGCAAGCGCCGCGCGCGACTTGGAGCAGCGGGGGTTGTGCCAGATGGTCGCCCTCATGCCTTCTTATCCCTCACGTTCCAGCCACTCTTCCAGCCACTTGATCGTGTAGTCGCCGTTGAGGAAATCGGGATCGGTCAGCAGCTTCTGGTGGAGCGGGATCGTGGTCTTCATCCCCTCGATCACATATTCCTCCAGCGCGCGGCGCAGGCGCATGATCGCGCCTTCGCGGGTGCGGCCATAGACGATCAGCTTGCCGATCATGCTGTCATAATAGGGCGGCACCTTATAGCCCTGATACAGGCCGCTATCGACGCGGACATGCATGCCGCCCGGCACATGATAGCTGGTGACGGTGCCCGGCGAGGGCGCGAAGGTGCGCGGGTCTTCGGCGTTGATGCGGCATTCGATGGCGTGGCCGGTGAAGACCAGGTCCTTCTGCTCGACCGAGAGCGGCTTGCCCTCCGCCACGCGGATCTGTTCGCGCACCAGATCGACGCCCGTGATCATCTCCGTCACCGGATGCTCCACCTGCAGGCGGGTGTTCATCTCGATGAAGTAGAATTCGCCGTCTTCCCAGAGGAATTCGATGGTGCCCGCGCCGCGATAGGCCATGTCGGCCATCGCCTTGCGCACGACTTCGCCCATCCGGTCGCGCTCGGCGGTGGAGAGGACGGGGGAGGGCGCCTCCTCCAGCACCTTCTGGTGGCGGCGCTGGAGCGAGCAGTCGCGTTCGCCCAGGTGGATGGCGTTGCCGTTGCCGTCGCCGAAGACCTGGAATTCGATATGCCGGGGATTGCCCAGATATTTTTCCATATAGACGGTGTCGTCGCCGAAGGCGGCCTTGGCTTCGGAGCCGGCCTGCTTCATCAGCGTTTCGAGCTGGTCTTCGGAAGGCACGACCTTCATGCCGCGTCCGCCGCCGCCAGAGGCCGCCTTGATGAGGACGGGGTAGCCGATCTTCGCGGCGATTTCCTTCGCTTCCGCGATGTCGGAGATCGCGCCGTCGGAGCCGGGAACCAGCGGCAGGCCGAGCGCGCCGGCGGTGCGCTTTGCCTCCACCTTGTCGCCCATGATGCGGATATGTTCGGGCTTGGGACCGACGAAGGCGATGTTGTGCGCCTCCACGATCTCCGCGAACTGGGCGTTTTCCGACAGGAAGCCATAGCCCGGGTGGATCGCGTCCGCGCCGGAGATTTCGGCGGCGGAGATGATCGCGGCGATGTTGAGATAGCTGTCCTTCGCCGCGGGCGGGCCGATGCAGATCGCTTCGTCGGCGAGGCGCACATGCATGGCGTCGGCGTCGGCGGTCGAATGCACCGCCACCGTCTTGATGCCCATTTCATGGCAGGCGCGATGGATGCGGAGCGCGATTTCGCCCCGGTTCGCGATCAGCAGCTTTTCGATGGCCATGTGTGAAGCGGCCCTTATTCGATGACGATCAGCGGCTGGTCATATTCGACCGGCTGGCCGTTATCGACCAGCACGGCCTTGACCGTGCCGGCATGGGGCGCGGTGATGGCGTTCATGACCTTCATGGCTTCGACGATCAGCACGGTGTCGCCCGCCTTCACGGTCGAACCGACGGCAGCATAGGGCGCCGCGCCCGGTTCGGCGGCGAGATAGGCGGTGCCGACGATGGGCGAGCGGATGGCGTTGGCGGCCACGGCCGGGGCGGCGGCTTCGGCCGGAGCGGGGGCGGCGGCCGGCGCGGCCGTGGCGACCGGAGCGGCGGCGACGGGCGGGGGCGCATAGGTGACGGCGCCGCCGCCCACCTTGCGCGCGACGCGGATCTTGCGGTCGCCGTCCTCCACCTCGATTTCCGTCAGGTTGGTGTCGTCGAGCAGCGCGGCGAGATCGCGCACCAATTGTACGTCCACCTGCATTGCGCCCTTTTCAGCCTTGTCGTTCATTTTCAGTCCCTGGACGGTGAATTTCGTGTTCCGATGCCCGCGCCTATGCGCATTTGCGCCGGAGCGCAACTTATGTGCGTCGAGCTACAGTTCGAGCGCCGCCTCCAGCGCGAGCATGTAGGACAGGGCGCCGAAGCCCGCGATGGTCCCCTTCGCCGCCATGCCGACATAGCTTTTGTGGCGGAATTCCTCGCGCCGGTGGGGGTTGGAGAGGTGCACCTCTATCACCGGGACCGTGATGGCCTTGATCGCGTCGTGCAGCGCGACGGAGCTGTGGGTAAGGCCGGCGGCGTTGAGGATGACGGCGTGCGCCCCCTCCGCATGCGCCTCCTGCAGCCAGTCGATCAGATGGCCTTCATGGTTGGACTGGCGGAAATCGATCTCGACATGGGCGCGGTTGGCGGCGTCCTCCATCCGCTCGGCAATGTCGTCCAGCGTGTCATAGCCGTAGATTTCAGGCTCCCGCGTGCCGAGCATGTTGATGTTGGGACCGTTCAGGACATAGATTTTGCGCGTTTCGGCCATGGCGGTCCCCTTATGGTTGCGGGTGGGGCGTCGACGCCCCTATATGCGCGCTGATCTTTAGCCCTTCGTGTCGCGCCAAGTCGAGACACCTTGTTTGACAGGACAGAGCATTGAGCGTCGACGGAACCGTGTCCATCCATATCAATGGCGAGCATCGCCGCGTGCGTGCGGGCATGACGCTGGCGGAGCTGGCGAGCGAACTGGGTTTCGTGCCGGAGAAGGTGGCGGTGGAGCGCAATCTGGAGGTGGTGCCGCGATCGACGCTGGCGCAGGTGTGCGTCGAGGATGGCGACGAACTGGAGATCGTGCATTTCGTTGGCGGCGGCGACCATCCGGTGGCGGGCGGCGGCGATGTCCCGGCGGTGGATGAGGATGGCTGGACCGTGGCGGGCCGGACCTTCCGTTCGCGGCTGATCGTCGGCACGGGCAAGTACAGGGATTTCGAGCAGAATGCGGCGGCCGTCGCGGCTTCGGGGGCGGAGATCGTCACCGTGGCGGTGCGGCGGGTCAATGTGTCGGACCCCAAGGCGCCGATGCTGACGGATTTTATCGATCCCCGGAAGATCACCTATCTGCCCAATACGGCGGGCTGCTACACGGGGGAGGAGGCGATCCGCACCTTGCGCCTGGCGCGCGAGGCGGGCGGTTGGGATCTGGTGAAGCTGGAAGTGCTGGGGGAGGCGCGGACGCTCTATCCCGACATGGTGGAAACGCTGCGGGCGACGGAGATACTGGCCAAGGAAGGCTTCAAGCCGATGGTCTATTGCGTGGACGATCCCATTGCGGCGAAGCGGCTGGAGGATGCGGGTGCGGTGGCGATCATGCCGCTGGGCGCGCCGATCGGGTCGGGGCTGGGCATCCAGAATCGGGTGACGATAAGGCTGATCGTGGAAGGGACCCGGCTGCCGGTGCTGGTCGATGCGGGCGTGGGGACGGCTTCCGAAGCGGCCGAGGCGATGGAACTGGGCTGCACCGGCGTGCTGATGAACACGGCCATTGCCGAGGCGAAGGACCCGGTGCTGATGGCCGCCGCGATGAAGGCCGGGGTCGAGGCGGGCCGGATGGCCTATCGGGCCGGGCGGATGGCGAAGCGCATGTATGCCGATCCTTCAAGTCCATTGGCTGGGCTGATCTGAGGCGCTGGCAAGAGGGTGCGCCATGCTCCCGCGGAGGCAGGAGCCTGTTAGGATGGTGTCTGAACGGGGCAGGACGGGGCGGTCATGAGCCGCCTGCCTCATTGGAGCGCCTGCGCGGGAGTTATTGCGGTATCGGCGGGGTTGCGACTTTCGCCGTTGCAGCAAATTGACCCTTTGCTGGGTTGCTTCTATCTCCTTGGGCGGATTCCCGGCAGGAGGACAGGCGATGGTGAACAAGCTCTACCCCGATGCGGCGAGTGCGTTGGAGGGTTTGCTGTTCGACGGCATGCATCTGTGCGCTGGCGGGTTCGGTCTGTGCGGGATACCCGAGCGGCTGATCGATGCGTTGGAGGGTTTGCTGTTCGACGGCATGCATCTGTGCGCTGGCGGGTTCGGTCTGTGCGGGATACCCGAGCGGCTGATCGATGCGATCCGGGATTCGGGTGTCAGGGAACTGACCATCGCCTCCAACAATGCGGGGATCGATGGCGAGGGGCTGGGCAAGCTGCTGCGCACGCGTCAGGTCAGGAAGATGATCTCCAGCTATGTGGGCGAGAACAAGGAGTTCGAGCGGCAATATCTGGCCGGGGA